>JAABSX010000015.1 GCA_011390205.1 Microscillaceae bacterium
AGCCCTTCACGGAAGCGATAGTTTTCTATAGCTTCACCTATTTTGGCAGGAAAGGCAGCGAGTTGCGCTATCAATTCTTGGTCTTCTTCTGTGAATGTGCCTTGTGTAGGTACTTTGCCTCCGTAGTATTTTTGGCTAAGGGCAACAGGGCGGCGGACAAAATTACCTAGATTATCTGCCAATTCATTGTTGTTTTTACTCTGAAAATCCTTCCAAGTAAATTCACTGTCTTTGGTCTCGGGGGCATTGCTCGTCAGCACATAACGCAGCACATCTTGCTTATCAGGAAATTCTTCCAAATATTCGTGCAGCCATACTGCCCAGTTTCGGGAAGTAGAGATTTTCTTTCCTTCTAAGTTCATAAATTCATTGGCAGGTACATTGTCAGGCACTACAAATTCGCCGTGTGCGTGGAGCATAATCGGGAAGATAATGCAGTGAAATACAATGTTATCTTTGCCAATAAAATGGACGAGCTTGGTTTCAGGGTCTTGCCAATATTTTTTCCAAGCCTCAGGGCTTTCGCCTTTTTGTGCAAAATAGTCTTTGGTGGCAGAGATATAGCCAATCGGTGCATCAAACCAAACGTACAGTTTCTTGCCTTTTGCTTCGGCTAGGGGTACATCTATGCCCCAAGTCAGGTCGCGCGTAACGGCACGTGGCTGCAAGCCTCCATCTATCCACGATTTACACTGCCCATAGACATTGGTTTTCCAGTCTTTTTGGTGCCCTTCGAGTATCCATTCTTTGAGCCAGCCTTCGTACTCATCAAGGGGCAAATACCAATGGGAGGTTTCTTTTTTGACCAAAGGCGAATTACTAATCGTAGAGCGAGGATTTATCAGTTCATCGGGGCTAAGGGTAGAGCCACAGTTTTCGCATTGGTCGCCATAAGCGTCAGGGTGATTGCATTTGGGGCAAGTGCCTTGTATAAGCCTGTCTGCCAAGAACATTTGAGCTTTTTCATCAAAAAACTGCTCAGTAGTTTTGGTTTTAAGGATTCCCTTATTGTTCAGTACTGTAAAGAAATCTTGGGCGGTTTGGTGGTGTACAGGCTTAGAAGTACGAGAATAGATGTCGAAAGTCAGCCCAAAATCTTCAAAAGATTTTCTGATAATACCATCATACTTATCTACTACTTCTTGCACGCTGATGCCTTCTAACTCTGCACGCAGCGTAACTGCCACGCCATGCTCATCAGAGCCACAGACAAAGAGAACCTCTTCTCCTTTGAGGCGGAGATAGCGTGCATAAATATCTGCGGGTACATATACCCCGGCAAGGTGTCCGATGTGCAGAGGTCCATTGGCGTAGGGCAGGGCAGCCGTGATGGTATGTCTTTTATAATTCTTTGATTGCATATCTATGGTATCTATGGGTTTTATATCAAAAGCTTCAACTACTTTTGTATTGTTCTGTTATTTTTTAATGCTCACAAAATTAAGATAAATTCTTTGGAATTGAAGATAGTATCTTAAAGTAGTTGTGCCTTTTGACACACCTTCAGATTTTCACGAAGTGGCAGGAATTGTTTTGTCATGCTGAAAGCATCTGTTTGATGAGGTAGCCTTTTGAAATATCCTCTGACATTGCCTTTGTCCTCAAAAGCGGTTGTACTTAACTAACACATAAAAAAAACTCACTAAATGAAAGCATCTAGTGAGTTTTGGGAAGAAAAATCGTGCCTGCTTAGTTGCTAATCACTAGCTTTTGACCAGGCGAGAGCATGCTTTTGCTGTGTAGATTATTGAGTTGTTTGATTTTTTCTACAGTAAGTCCTTTGTATTTTTGGGCAATGTCCCAAAGGGTATCCCCTGATTTTACAATGTGATACTTGGCATTGGCAGAGGGAGTAATTACTTTGGTTTCAGTCTTTTGGGCTGTATTACTTGCTGTATTTTTAGGAAGTTCTTTCACCCAAATGGCTAATTTTTGGTTGGGATGAATCATATTAGACGAAAGACGATTCCATATTCTGATATTGCTTACAGTTACCCCATATTGCAGGGCAATGTAGCTTAGAGACTGTCCTGAGCTGACACTGTGTGTTACTTGCTGTTTGCCTTCGGTAGTGCTTGATACATCTGTAAGTCCCTCAGTATAAGGCACTTCTCGGCGACTTGCTATGCTGCTTGTACGAAGAATCTCAGCACGGTTTTCAGCTACCATTTCACTTTTAGAAGCAGGGAAACGCAAAGGGTAATTCTTTTTATAAGCTGGAATGGCTTTTTTCTTTAAGTGAGGGTTGAGCAATTCCATATGCTCTACGGGCACATCTATTTGCTTGGCAAATTCTTCTATGTTTAAGAATTGATTGATATGGATGGTATCTGAGGGGATAAACTCTTCTGGTTTACTTGGGCGTATGAAATGCTCTTCTGAGTAATTGAGGGCATAGCAGACACTGATAAAGGCAGGGACATAGGAGCGGGTTTCGCGGGGGAGATAATTGTATATTTTCCAGAAGTCTGCATTTTTCCCTCCTGCTTGTTTTACTGCCCAGTTTACCCTACCAGGGCCACAGTTATAAGCTGCTAGAGCCAACTGCCAGTCTCCGTGGTATTTGTATAAAAACTTAAGATAGCGGCAAGCGGCATCGGTAGATTTATAAATATCCATTCTTTCATCTATGAACCAATCTTGCTCTAAGCCATATTCTTTGCCTGTGGAGGGGATAAACTGCCAAAGCCCCACTGCTGCTGCCCATGATTGGGCTTTGGGCACGAGTGCAGACTCTACAATAGAAAGGTATTTGAGCTCATCGGGCATTTCGTGCCTTTTAAGGGCTTCTTCAAAGATAGGAAAATAAAAACTACTTCTATCCAGAATGCGTTGTGTCTGTGCTCTTTGCTTTATGGTATATAACTTTATCCAGCTAAGTACATCTTGATGATAGGTCATCTTGATGGTAGTGTTCATGCAGGCGAGGCGGTCTTTGATGATTTCGGGGAATAGGCTAGGCACAAAGTTTTTAAGTTCATCATTGGCTATAGAGTCAAATTTGGCTAGAATCGTTCTTGATACTCGTTCTATCTCTATAGAATCCGCAAAGCTAGGAGATTTAGAGGGGGTATCTACTTCTACCGAATCAGGTTTGATAAGTGCAAAGCTTGTAGAAATAGAGGTAAAGTTAAATAAAACAAATCCAATAAGCCATAGCTTTTTTTGGTTTTTTAAGATAGAATGCATAGTAATTTTCCCGTTTAGTTTAGAGTTTTGAAGCTAAAAAATAGAATATTGCTTATTTCTCAAAAGCGAAAATAAGCAGTTTTTTTTATTTTCCAATTAGTTCTTGTAAAAAAGCCAAGAGTTTTGATTCTTCAAAATGATTCGCCATAAGTTGCATCCCGATAGGGAGCTTTTTTTGGTCAAAACCTACTTGATAAGAAACCGCAGGAATGCCTGCTACATTGGCCTGCACAGTAAACAAATCTTCTAAATACATCTCCACAGGATTTTCTCTTGGCACGCCTATCTCAAAAGCCGTGGTAGGTGTAGTAGGAGACAAGATAAAATCGTATTCTTGGAAGATTTTTTGAGTGGACTCTGCGATGATTCGCCTTACTTTCTGGGCTTTGGCATAGTAAGCATCAAAATAATCTGCACTTAGCACAAAAGTGCCAAGCATAATTCGTTTTTTTACTTCTTTCCCAAAACCTATAGTGCGGCTTTCTTTATACATTGCCTCTAAATTTTGTTTACTCTCAGATTGAGAACTGCGAAAACCATACCGAACTCCGTCATAGCGAGAGAGGTTGGTACTTGCCTCGGCAGTGGTCAGGATGTAATAAACAGGCAAGATATAAGATAACCAAGGGGCTTCGATAGGCACTACATCGTGTCCTTGCTGTCTGAGTTGAGTGATGGTACTCTCTAAATGTTCTCTGACTTCGGGCTGTAAAGCACTCTGAGGGGCAAGAATCTCTTCGTAATAAGCTATTTTTTGGGGAGCTAATGTTGAGAAAGCACCTGAGTAAGTTTCAACGGGTTTTTCTGAGACCGTGCTGTCAAATTCATCTTTGCCTGCGATGGTTTCTAGCACAAGAGCAATGTCTTCGGGGTGTTTGGCTATCAGCCCAATACAATCAAAAGAAGAGGCGTAAGCAATCAAGCCATGCCTAGAGATACGTCCATAAGTGGGCTTAAAGCCCATCACACCACAAAAAGCTGCAGGCTGACGCACTGAGCCACCCGTATCTGAGCCTATGGAGAGTAGGCACATGTCTTTCTGGACAGCTACTGCAGATGCGCCTGAAGAGCCCCCAGGTACTCGGTCAGGGTCAAAAGGATTGCGTGTTACGCCATAAGCTGAGTTTTCATTGGAAGACCCCATTGCAAATTCATCACAGTTTTGGCGACCAATGATGAGGGCATCTTCTGCAATGAGCCGCTCAATAACTGTAGCATTGTATTGAGCCTCAAAGCCTTCTAAGATGCGGCTTCCTGCGGTCAGTTGGTGGTCTTGGTAGCTAATGACATCTTTGATGCCTACTACAAGCCCTGCCAGCTTGCCCACCGTACCTGTTTTGATTCTTTGGTCAATGCGTGCTGCTTTGCGCAAGGCTTCATCCTCAAATACCTCTAAAAAAACATTGAGTGAGGCGTGCTCACGGATATTTTGGAGGTAATACCGAACCAAATCACCCAAGCTGTATTCGGAGGCAAGCAGGGCGATTTGGATTTCTTTAAGTGATTGATTTGAATGCAAAACGTCTAGGCTTTCTTTTTCTTATCATCCTCTTTGATACCTTCTTCTAGGTGATCTTGCACCTCTTTGGTGGCATCTTTAAACTCACGAATACCACGCCCGAAGCCACGTGCCAATTCAGGAATTTTCTTTGCTCCAAAAAGTAAAAGGATTACAAACAAAATAATAAAAATCTCGGGACCACCGATGTTGAAAAATAAGAGCAAATTAAGGATATTCATACCTATATTTTTTTAAATGATGACTGCAAATATACAAATAATTTTGGGGCTTTATGCAAATTTCTGCCCTAAGAATTATGTAATGATAGACAATGAACCCACCCGAAAAGTTTAAAAACATTGGCTTGCTTTTCTTGGCAATTGCCAAAAAAAACCTTATGTTGTCATAAATTTAAGAGTCAAAATGAACAAATTCCCCCAAGATTGAAGCCTTTTTTCTTAATTTTTTACAGCTTTGTCGGCGTTGGAGAAGCAAAGGCATGTAAAAGAGATGTTAATCAGCCGCCCCCTGCTAACTCTCTTTCTAAGCTTGCGTAAAAATTTAAAAACAAACAATAACCCTTCAAAGCCTAAATGGGTTATTATTTTGAATACTGATATCTATAATTATCCTTGAATACATACCATGAAAAATCTTAGAAATTTATTTACTGTCTTTCTTTTACTTAGTGTGGCAAGTGCCTGCACCAAAAATGTAACCCGCATAGAACCCAACGCAATCGTAGATTTGAGCGGAAGATGGAATGACACGGACTCTCGCCTCGTGGCAGAAGAAATGTCGCAAGATGCCCTCAGCAGCAACTGGCTCAGAAACCAAGAACTCAATGACATCAATGGCAAAAGACCTGTAGTCATCGTGGGTTTGGTCGCCAATAAAAGCCACGAACACATAGACGCAGAGACCTTTATCAAAGACATAGAGCGTGAGTTTATCAAGTCTAACCGCATCAGGGTAGTCCAACACAAAGAATTTAGAGAAAAACTCCGAGAAGAACGTGCCGACCAGCAAGAGTTTGCTGCTCCTGAAACCCAAAAAAAATGGGGGCGTGAACTTGGTGCTGATTATATGATTTTTGGAAATATTAACTCCATCGTGGACAAAGACGGCAAAAAAAGTGTCGTTTTTTATCAAGTAAACCTAGAACTGACCAATATAGAAACCAGCGAGGTAGTCTGGATTGGAGATAAAAAAATCAAAAAATATGTTCGAAAATAAGCCATCTTTGCCGCCTTTCTGATTGATTTGGGCTACTTCTTAAAGCACACACAGAAGTAGCTCAAAAAATTATCTCAAACCACCCCCCCATGAAAAAAAATGAATCCAAATACATCTCTTTGTGCTTATCAGGAATCTTACTGCTGCTCCTGCCCTCCTGCCTGAGCCATTATCAGCAAAATATACAGTTTTATAAGCACTACGAAACAGGAAATTTTAAAGCAGCCGAAAAAGTACTTTTACACCAGAAAAAAGCCAGTCAAGGCAAAGACAAGCTCCTCTACCACCTCAACCTGGGCACAGTCTATGCGATGCAAGAAGCTTATGAAGCCTCTAACCAGCATTTTGAAGAGGCTTATATCTTGGGGGAAGATTATCGTAAAAATTACCTCAATGAAGCTGCTTCTTTCTTGACCAACCCCACCGTAACAGAATACCAAGGAGAAGACTTAGAGCTGCTCATGATTCACTACTACAAGGCGCTCAATTTCTTAAAAATGGGACAAAATCAAAAAGCCTTGGTAGAGTGCAAGCGCCTGCAAATCAAACTTAATGAACTCAGCGACAGATATACTTCCGAAAATAAATACAACAGAGACGCTTTTATACATACCCTCATGGGTATTATCTATGATGCTAACCAAGATGCCAACAATGCCTTCATCGCTTACCGCAATGCCCTCAAAATCTACCAAGAAGATTACAAAGAAATGTTTGGGATAGAAGTGCCTGAGCAGCTCAAACAGGATGCAATGCGCACCGCACACCAAATGGGCTTCCAAGAAGAATTGGCACAACTTGAGAATGAATTTGGGCAAAAATACCAAGCCAACAGCCATGCAGGGGGCGATGTAGTGTTTTTGTGGCACAATGGGTTAGGGCCTATTAAATCTGAAATGGCTGTCAATTTTTTGATTAGCCGAAGAGGATCTAGAGTCTATTTTGCCAATGAAACGCACAAGTTAAGATTGGACTTTTTATTGCCCCTCCGTAAAAATGAAAATGGTGATGAATATGACCCTCTTGGCAGCCTTTCTATGCTGCGAGTAGCTTTCCCTAGATACATAGAGCGGCCCACACTCTACCAAAAAGGCACAATCACTTGGCAAAACCAAAGCCAAAGCCTAGAAATGGTGGAGAATATAGATGCGATTGCACACAAAGTACTCAGAGAAAGATTTGTAAGAGAACTAGGCACAGGACTGCTACGCCTTGCCATCAAAAAATCACAAGAAGTAGCCTTGCGTCAGAATGATAAAAACAGACTGGCTTCTCTCCTAAGCCTGGTAAATGCTGCCACAGAAAAGGCGGATACCCGAGCTTGGCAGACACTCCCAAACCGCATTCATTATACAAGGCTTCGCTTGCCCGCAGGCACACAGACCATCAAAATGAGGGCAGAAGGATTCAGGAATAGCCGAGATTTTGAGTTTAATTTGAATATCCCCAAAGGAGCTACATTGTTTCATACCTTCCACTCACTAGAAATAGACCCTAGCTTCAGACATTATTCTATGAATCATAGATAAAAATTGCAATTTATTATCAAAAAAATTTATTTTTGAAGTGTCAAGAACTAAAAACTTAATCATTCAAAAGATGTACGATATTGCATTATGCAAAGGGGGCGAGTGCCCATTTAAAGAATACTGCTTCAGACATACCGCAGAGGTACTGGGGCGCCAAGATTTTTTTGGAACCATCCCCTATCATTTTCCTAGCAGGTCTTGTGCGTATTTTTACGAAAATAAAGCCTTCAAACAACAAAGACAAAGCAAAGCATACCAAATCTGGCAAGCACAGGGATGTCCAGACGGACAAGACGAACAGCACTGGCTAGAAGCCAAGGAAATGCTTTTGTGTGAAGCTGCCCGTCAACAAAGCAATGCCTCATCAGACGTAGATTAGCCAGAATAAACAAACTTAGGTTTATTTTATCAAATTTAATCTTATTTTTGTGCAAAATCATCTTGAATAAAATAAAAATATCTCTATGAATTCCGATGCAATCACATATCAAAGCAATCATTTTAAATCAAAAAGCGAACTCATGCTTTTTGAGCAAGCTTGGATTCCGAGCAAAGCCAAAGCCAATGTCCTCATCGTGCATGGCTTAGGAGAGCACTCAAGCAGATACGCACACGTAGCCGATTTTTTGAATAAAAAAGGCTATGCTGTCTATGCCTATGACCAGCTCGGACACGGAAAATCTGAAGGAGTAAGGGCTTTTATACCCTCCATAGATTTGTATAGAGAAGATTTGATACAGATGATTCATCAAATCAAACAAAAATCCGAAGACTTGCCTCTGTTCGTATTAGGGCATAGTATGGGCGGTGGGCTTTTGGCATATAGCCTTGCTACAGTTACTTTGGCTATCTCAGGAGCTATTAGCTCGTGTGCTGCCCTCAAGCCTGGAGATGATATCTCTCCGCTGCTGATAAAACTCTCTTCTTTTTTAGGATGGGCACTCCCAAAATTACCTACACTAAAACTAGAGCACGAATCTCTCAGCAGAGATGCAAAAGTAGTAGAGGCATATAATGAAGACCCGCTCGTATTTCATCAAAAAATACCCGCTCGCACAGGAGCGCAGCTAATGAAAGCCATGAAAACTGCCCAAAAAAATGCAGCCAATGTACATTTGCCCATACTTATGCTGCACGGCACCGATGACCGCTTAACCAATGTAGAAGGAAGTAAAGAGTTTTTTGCACGTATCTCTTCTACTGATAAGCAACTCAAACTGTATGAAGGACTTTATCACGAGATTATGAATGAACCAGAACAAATACAGGTGCTTACTGATATTGTGGAATGGCTCGACAAACACGTCTAAATAAAGTCTCCTAAAACGATTGGAAACTCAGAAAAAGTCTAAACCATAAAATACAACTAATTGATTACCAATATTTTATCCTTTAAACGGAGTTGGCTTTTTCTATTCCTATTTCTATAAAAGTGATGCCTCCAAGGCGTGCTCGTAGGCATTCGCCTGAGTATCTGATAACACTAGATTTCAAAAAAATACATCAAAAAAACCTCTTTACAAAGTAAAGAGGTTTTTATAGGTAAACAAAAACTCAAACAATCACTAAACAACTAATATTTAAAAAGACTCTCTCTGTAGACTAGTCTGTATTCTCTTGAATGATGGCAGGTAAAATCCTCTATAAGTTAGGGAAGACTTGCTACAGGCTGTGGCGTAAATTTTTCGTATCGCTCTATGACTTTTATTATACCTCCCAATCCGTCAGGTTCTTCATAAGTAAGTTTAAGCACTTTGTCACTGACTTCTATAATTTTGCTTTCTATGCGGCTGCCATCTGGCAATATTTCTATGATTTTTTGTCCGTCCTTGCTGATTTCCCATCGGTTTTTTGTGAATAAATTTACTTTCTCTTTGTCTTCATAATAAATCAACTCCCCACTAGGTGCAAGCTCTATAATATTATCTCTTAATGATTCTGAGGGTAGATTTAGCCCCTCCTCAAATGTAAGCTGCCATTTGTGTGCTGTAAGTAATTCTGAAAGATTTTTAGGGGCTTGGGCTTGTTGATTACAAGAAAAAAGCCCTAAAATAATAAAAATACAAGAAATGGATAAGGTTGGAAGATAATATTTCATGTCAATTTTGGTTTTGATGTCATCAGAACAATTCTCGAATAACTTGCCATTTTTGTAATCAACTGATTTACAAGGTTTTATATTTTAAGATATTTACCCTCTACATCTCAATTTTGGAAATATTTCTACTAAATAGAAATTACTATTTTTTTGGGAATAAAGTACATTTGCAAGTTTTGAACAATATTTTACTGTATTCATTTCATGGAGAGAAGTCTTTAAGCACAAAATTGAACTATTTATTCATAAAAGCCGTAGTAAGTGCGTTTTATTCGTTGCGGGCTTTTCACGCCAAAATATCTAATACTGCCAAGAGATAGGACTTCACAAGAAGGATTACTAATTTTGCAGGCTAAAATCACAAAACAATAAATTAAGATGTTGGTAGAAGTTTTAAAATCTAAGATTCATAGAGTAAAAGTTACACAAGCCGAGCTGCACTATGTGGGGAGCATCACTGTAGATGAAGACCTACTAGAGGCAGCTGGGATGTTTGCCAATCAAAAAGTACAGATAGTCAATATCAACAATGGTGAGCGGCTAGAGACTTACATCATCAAAGGCAAAAGGGGCACGGGTGAAATCTGCCTGAATGGCCCTGCTGCACGTAAAGTACAGGTGGGTGATGTCATTATTATCATTGCCTATGCTTGGATGGAAGAAGAGAAAGCACGCATTTATGAGCCCAATGTAATTTTCCCTGATGAGCATAACCGCCCTATCTAAGTACAGACTTTCTTATTTTTAGAGATATTATGCAAAAAATTTTACGAAACGGCCTCAGATATGGGCTGCCCTTGGGGCTATCGGTGCTTTTACTTTTGTATGCTTTTCGTGGGCTTAATTGGGCAGATTTGCAGGCACAGTTTACAAGGGCGGATTATCGCTGGATATTTGCGATGGCAGTATTTGGGCTGTTAAGCCATGCTTCACGCTCGTATCGCTGGCAATTGCTTTTAGCACCTTTGGGCTACAAAACCCACTTCTCGAGTGCTTTTCACACTGTCATGTCTGCTTATTTTGTCAATCTTATTTTCCCGAGAGCTGGTGAGGTATCTAGGTGCGGGCTGATGCAAGAGCTAGATGATGTGCCCATGAGCATTGGTTTTGGCACGGTGGTCGTGGAGCGTGTGATAGACCTGCTGATGTTATTGGGGCTAATTTTGGTGCTTTTGGTGGTAGAGTTTGAGCAATTAAGCCACACGATATTAGATTTTTTTGTGAGCAAAATCCCGACAATACAAGGCTTCTTGTTTTTTTCACTCAGCCTAGGTATAGGCATTGGGTTGGTGGCGTGGCTTTGGCTTCACTATAAAGCACGGCTGCTTCAATCTAAGGTGATACAAAAAGTAATTGCATTTCTACGCAATGTAGCCCAAGGGTTTTTAAGCATTCGGAGTGTAAGGAATAAGCCTGCTTTTGTCTTTCACACATTTTTTATTTGGCTGATGTACTACTGCATGTCCTCCATTTTATTTCTCTCTTTTCCTGAGACTGCACAGCTTGACTGGTGGTTTGGGTTCATTGTTTTGATTTTGGGGGGCTTGGGCATGGCTGCACCTGTGCAAGGGGGCATCGGCACGTATCACCTGCTCGTGGGAGGAGCTTTTGTGATGCGAGGCATGAGCCAAGAAGAGGGCATTATCATGGCTACTTTTATGCACACAGCTCAGACAAGCCTTATTATTTTTGGAGGAGGATTTTCATTTCTTTGGTGTATGTTTTGGATTGGACAGAAAAAACTCAAAAAAAATATACCCTCTGTTAAAGAAGAAACCCCTCAATAAAACACAAACCATGGACACAAAACTCAAAATATATCCTGATGCCGAGCAAGCGCATTTACAACAACTCTTGGCGGCATGGCGTGCGGCTTCTCAAAAAATAGTATTCACCAATGGGTGTTTTGATATAGTGCATCTGGGGCACATAGATTACCTAGAAAAAGCCAAGCTCAAGGGTGATAAACTCGTGGTGGGGCTAAACTCAGACGCCTCTGTCAGAAGACTCAAGGGCGAAAGCCGCCCCATCATCTCAGAATACCCTCGGGCTAGAATGCTGGCTGCCTTCGTTTTCGTAGATGCAGTGATTATCTTTCAAGAAGATACGCCATTAAGTCTGATAAAAAGCATTCAACCTGACATTTTGACCAAAGGAGATGATTATACACCCGAAAATATCGTTGGTGCAGATTTTGTGATAGACAAAGGTGGAAAGGTAGAGACAATCGCACTCGTAAAAGGATATGCTACCTCTCAAATAATTGCTAAAATCAAGGAACAAGGATAGAAAAATCTTTGTATATAGTAAAAATTTACATTCACTAAACTAAACACAAAACAGTATGATTTGGATAATTTTTGGCGTAACAATGATTGCTAGCCTCATCGCAAGTTGGTCATTAAAATCTAAATTTAAAAAGTACGCTCAAATCACTCTTAGCTCAAACATGACTGGGCAAGAAATCGCAGAGAGAATGCTTAAAGACCATCAAATCTATGATGTGAGCGTTACCTGTGTAGGTGGGCAACTCACTGACCACTACAACCCTGCCGACAAAACCGTCAATCTTAGCGAAGAAGTCTATTACGGACGCTCTGCTGCTGCTGCTGCCGTAGCTGCACATGAATGCGGGCATGCCGTACAGCATGCCACGGCCTACAGTATGCTTGAGTTCAGAAGTGCACTTGTGCCTTTGCAAGCCGTCAGTGGCACTGTCTTGAATGTCATTTTTATGGTCAGTATTTTTGGAAGTGTTTTCTTGACAAGCATGTTTCCCTTTCAGACAATGCTGCTAGTCATCATAGCTGCTTATGCAGTCATGACTACGTTTAGTTTCATCACGCTGCCCGTGGAGTATGACGCAAGCAAACGGGCTTTGGCTTGGATACAAAGCAATGGCATCGTCAATTCATCTGAATATGGCATGGCAAAAGACGCACTTAACACAGCAGCACTTACATATGTGATAGCTGCACTAGGCTCACTTGCTACTTTGCTCTACTATGTGTCTATGTTTCTTGGCTCAGATAGATAATTCAAAAAAGAGTAAAAATAGATGTTTTTCTAATAGTTTTTATGGTGAGTTTATAACTTAGCTCCCAGAACAATCTAAAGATTATTACACAACAAAAAAAGGGGTAAGCTTACCCCTTTTTTTATGCTGATAGATGTGAAAAAGGGGTACAATCCCTCCCTACCCCCAAATTTATAGTAAATAAAACAGGCAACTGTTTTGTATAGACCACCCTATCAAGCACAACTCCTCTCCCCTGCACAGAGCACTGTATTTTTAGTTTTATAAAAAAAAGAAACATCACAAAAAGTCAAGAGGATTTTACCCTATTTATGTGAGAAAAGTCAAGAATGAAGATACATATTTACATATTAAGATATAATAATATATTTATTATTAAAAATAATAACAATAAAACTAAACAAAATATCCCATAATCAAGATATACAATGTGTAAGTGTTAAAATTCACACTAAAATCTACCAAGCCCATGACAGTTTACGAAAGTGACTACATCATCATTCAATATTCAGAAGAGAAAAAGCTGCTAGAAAGACACTGGAAGCCTAACAGCTACCAGCTAAATGACGAGCAGTTTAAAAAAGAAATGCTGCACGTCTTAGAAGCAGTAAAAAAACACGCAGTACTGTCCGTACTAGGTGATACCAAAAACTTCCTGTATGTTATTTTGCCAGAGATGCAGATATGGCTAGACGAACACGTATATTCGCAGCTTGGCAAATATGGTGTACAAAAAATGGCATTTGTCAATAGTGAAGATTTTTATGCACAGCTCAGCGTAGAGCAGTCTATAGGAGAATCTACCAAAAACTACCAAGTACAATATTTTGAGGGTGAAGAGGCTGCAAAAAACTGGCTTTTAGAAACAGAAAACGAGGTCAAGTCTTAGCACGGCAAAGAAGCCAACACATACACCTGAGCACCCAAAATGCAAAAGTACTCTCCCAGGAGTGCAGACATTTCATAAGCCCATCATTTTTTATGGGCTTTTTTTATATATTTTTCTCATATTTTGTATAATTTTGAGAGTAAAATCTAAAGACAGACCCACTTATTACTTTAATCTTCGATATTCTCAAAACCAACAGCTTGACAAAGAGGTAATTACTGGGTGAAGTTTGTTCTTTAAAAGAAGAAAATCGTAAATTATATTTAAAACATCATAATCCATTAATTGTATGAATTTAAGTCTTGATACCATCCAAAGCTCCGACTTCTTGACCGAAGAGCAAATAGAAGTGCGTGATGCTGCCCGTGATTTTGCACAGCGTGAATTACTGCCTGGAGTCATAGAAAGAGATACCCATGAGAAATTTCCGCACGAACAGATGAAAATGATGGGAGAACTTGGCTTTTTAGGAATGATGGTGGATCCAAAATACGGCGGAAGCGGTATGGATACCGTATCTTATGTACTTGCCATAGAAGAAATCTCTAAAATAGATGCCTCTGCAGGCGTGGCAATGTCTGTCAATAACTCACTCGTATGCTGGGGGCTAGAAAAATACGGCACAGAAGCACAAAAACAAAAATACCTTGTGCCACTTGCCAAAGGTGAAATACTAGGAGCATTCTGCCTCTCCGAACCCGAAGCAGGCTCTGATGCCACCTCACAACACACTACAGCAGAAGACAAAGGGGATTATTACCTCCTCAATGGTACTAAAAACTGGATTACGAATGGAGGCAATGCCTCTGTATATCTCGTAATCGCACAAACTGACCCCGAGAAAAAACACAAAGGCATCAACTGCCTCATCGTAGAAAAGGGGCAAGAGGGCTTTGTGGTAGGCAAAAAAGAAGAAAAACTAGGCATACGTGGCTCAGACACACACTCTCTGATGTTTACAGATGTGAAAGTACCCAAAGAAAACAGAATAGGTGAAGATGGATTTGGATTTAGGCTCGCCATGGAAACCCTTAATGGAGGGCGTATCGGCATTGCAGCACAGGCACTAGGCATCGCTGCTGGAGCATATGAGCTTTCCCTAAAATACTCCAAAGAGCGTAAAACCTTCGGAAAACCTATCTCCGAACACCAAGCCATTCAATTCAAATTGGCAGATATGATTACAAGCATCAATGCTGCAAGGCTGCTCACACTACAGGCTGCACGTGTCAAAGATGCTGGGCTTAACTATGTAAATGCCGCCGCACAAGCCAAGTTATTTGCCTCACAAGTAGCAATGGATACTACCATAGAAGCCGTACAAGTGCACGGTGGATATGGCTATGTGAAAGAATACCACGTAGAGCGATTAATGAGAGATGCCAAGATTACACAAATCTATGAAGGCACTTCAGAAATCCACAAAATCGTCATTGCCCGTGAAATCTTGAAATAATTACATTCTTATTCGTTAAAAGTTTGGCTTTATCAAAAATTGGATGTACTTTTGAAGTGCATCCAGTTTTTTTTGCTAATTAGTTAAGTCCAATTCGAAACCTAATTAATCAGTTTAAAGAACTAATAAACTCATTAAACTTAAAAATCATGGAAGACTACAACAAAATTATAGAATCTCTCTCCGTTAGGTTTCAGAAAGCAAGAAATATTAAAATTCTACAATCTATCACAGTAAGCAATCATTATGATGTAGAAAATTATATCTTACTATTGCACGAAGGACAACTCTCCGTAGGTGATGGCACTCAAAAAGTAGAAAAAGGAGACATGCTATTCGTGCCGGGAGGCAAGCAAGTAGTGATGAGCTATGGCGAAGACGAACCCAAAAAAATAATAGACAACGAAGAATTTATTAGCAATAAAGACAAGTATTTTGTGGGTAATAAAGACATTAACCTCATCGGAAAAGAGCCCAACTCATTTAGCTACATCACTTGTGAAGCCAAAGTATTTGACTCTATCAACTTTTTTGCTTCTCTAGATATTCCGCCTTTTGTCATCAAAGACAACCCCGGCATGGCACGCCTTATCAAAGAAGTAGTGATAGAAAATGCTGCCGACCGTGCAGGCAAAAATAGGGTCGTAAAAATCAAAACAGAACAGGTCATCATTGAGATTATTAGGTATATCTTGTCCGAAGGTATGTTTGTAGAAAAACTCGCTACCAATAGCACTTACTTTAAAGACCCCCGCCTGATAGATATTTTCAATTACATTCGCCAATACCTCGGAGGAGATTTATCCAATAAAAAACTGGCAGAAATAGCCAACGTATCCGAAGATTATGTAGGGCAGTATTTCAAGATGCTCACAGGCATTAACCCACAAGATTATATAGAATACCAAAGAATGGAAATGGCTATTCACCTCTTACGCACCACCAACAAAAGCATCCGTGAGATAGGGCAAGAGGTAGGATACAAAGATACGGCTTACTTTTGCCGCCGATTCAAAATGATGTTTGGAATACCCGCAGGAAAAATGCGCCGAAGAGATTCTCTGATGAATGTCTAAAATACACCATTCAAAAATAATTCTTACAGCCGTATTTAGCACAAGCCAAGTACGGCTTTTTGATGTATAATGGCAGGATTTTAGGCATTTCTAAAAACAATATGCCAAAATGTCTTAATTTATACCAAACTATTCACTGACTTTATGAAAAAATGGCACTTATTCTTTGGTTCTTTCATTCGGTACAGGCTTTGACTATTGATTCTTAAATAAATTAATCATCATATAACTCCTTAAAATTATGCGTTACAAAAATTGCGATACAGACCCTCAAAAAAATTGGTTTGAATTTATAGATGAAGTCTTGGCAGGTGATATGAAAGATTTTGCCAAAAAATTCAAAAACTTTGGAGAAGAAGTCAAAGAAGCCGTAAACCGAGAATTTGCTGAAAATACACCCCTCATGAATGTCATAGAGTCTGAAAATGCCTACAAAATACAGATAGCAGCCCCAGGCTTGAGCAAAGAGGTCTTCAAAGTAAGGCTAGAAGAAAACAGACTGTACATCTCCGCAGACAGTGAACTCACACTGCCCGAAGGTGAATCTTACAAAAAAAGAGAGTTTAATTTTACCAAATTTGAGCGCAAACTACAGCTGCCCGAAGAAGTAGAAACAGAGCAAATTCAGGCACGCTACGAGCACGGAATCCTACAGATTCATATCCCAAAGAAAAGCCCTGAAGCCAAAGACAATGCAAGGGATATCAAAGTGGACTAAATAAGTGAAATCATAACTGTTTGGCTAGGAAGTTTTTTACAAAACCGTAGGGGTGGAATCTTTGACATGACCTCGAGACTAAACTGAAACACCTAAATACCTGCGTGAAATCAAAGAGTTTCTTAGTATCTGTTATTACCAGACCTGATAAGCCGTTTGTGCTCATCAGGTTTTTTTTGCCATCACCCTCCCATCAAAGCAGAACCATCTTTATACCTATGCAGTGATTTTAAATCCATTATTTTAGCAAATTGTCAGAAAACATTGTACTTTCAAATCATCATTGCACTGATTAAACATTTAGACCACAAAAAACCTTTAGATAAAGTGTGACCGATTCACCTGTGAAAAGTCTTTATAGTATTCTAAAACTTTTGTAACTTCACCAAAATTTATATCTCTATATTTTAAATATCACCCTTATGAAAAATACCTCATTTATCTTCACAATCTTATTTGGGTTTATGATAAGCCCCTCACTATCAGCACAAGACTTTAGCATTACCGAAAGAAAAATGTCTTTCGGAAGTGAAGCCTACGAATCTCTAGTGGTCAATATCACCAACCCCGACGAGGCAAAAGCAAGTGTAGAAAAATACGCCAAAGACAAACTCGGGCTAAAACTCAAAAAAGATGGCCGTGATGTGCTCATGGCAGACAAAATATCTCTCCCTACCATCATCCCCTCTAAAAGAGGTGATCTCTTGGTCGCCTTTACCGATGCACAGATGTCATTCGCTTTCCGAATGGGCTATGATTTTATCTTGAATGGACAAGAATATGAAGATGAAATGTATAGGTTCAAGCAGCTCGTCAATGATGTCTTGTTTCACTACTACTCTGACGGGCTGAATGCTCAAATAGAAAAAAAAGAAAGACAAATCAAAGATTTTGAAAAAGAGATCAGCAAAAACACCCGTGAAAGTGAAAAACTAGGCAGAGACATCCAAAAAAATAATAAAAAAATAGGCAAAGCCGATGAATCAGACAGGATAGGAATGGAAAATGAAAGCATCGATGCACAAAACCGACAAGCTGCCATTGCAGACATCAACGCCAACCTCCAAAATGAAATCAGAAAACTGACAGATGAGATTAACACCATACGCCAAAGCATCAATACCTTATCTCAAAAAGCATCTGATAACATCACTCCCAAAAAATAATACACAAACCTAAATCTTAGGCACAAAATAAAGCCCAAACGCTCAAACTAAAAAACCTACTCTGAAAGAGTGGGTTTTTTTGGCTTTGATCCCTCCTTCCGCACCCTTTCTTAACTATTCCTTGATTTAGGTCAAAGATACCACACCTAAAAGTGGTGGACATATTTTTTGCTCTCTTAAGCTACAAAGATGACAAGTCTACGGCTTTTTTAAGTCCGTTAGGACTGAAATCTTTGTAGAAAATGTCATGTCAAGAAACAGAAACACCGTAGGTGTGAAATCTTATATCGTTTTACTTGTAAATCATTCATTCATAAAAAGAGGGTGCGGAAAGTGGCTTTGATAGCTCTGTATTTATTTTTTATCGGGGATACCTGAACTTGCTTAAATGCTTTCTGAACCCAAATTTAAAAATATGGATAGACAATGTCTGTGAGAAATAAAGGGTTTGTTTGAGTACAAATTTTTAGGATTGCCCTAAAAAAGATAAAGGAGGTATGAGCGGGGATGCTCATTTAACCTCCAATATCCTTCAACCAGCTATGGACTACAAAATTACGGAACTATTTCTAATAAACAAACTTTTAGTAAAAAAAATAAGAAATATTTTCCGAAAAAAGTTAGACTTATTTATAAAATATTGATTATCAAATTGTTATGCTTCGCTAAGACTCATTTCAGGCTTCTCTAAAAAAGCGTTTCTGCTGCTGTATAGCCATACAAAGCTAATGAATAAAACAGCGGACAACAGCACATTTAGGTAAAAAGAAAATGCCAAGCCCTGTGTGGTGTAGGCGATAAACAAAATACTCAAAATCATCCGTAGATAATCTGCATAATATACCCAGCTTTTGCGCTCAAACAATGCCCCATTGTGCAGCACTGCCCACATAATCAGCCCTGCTGCAGTGAGTTTTTCTGGCATAGCCATTTGAGCATACTGTAGCATAAATGCCAAAACACCTGCCGTAATCAATATATACTGAAAAAAAGCATAGGTATTAACGACAAAAGGCACTTGAATATCATACTTTTGATAGGCTTCTCGGCTTACATCAGGGATGGGCATCATCCCCCCCTGCTCGGCAGGTCTCCAGCCTGGCTTATAAAAAAGCACTTTCAATTTATCACTCCATTTGGGGGTAGTCTTTAACTGCTCATATATGGTATAAAAGTTAGAAAAATTAGCCCAGATGGGGTTCCAGCTATTCAGTGGCTTGGTGATGCCATAGACGGGACGCTCTTCTTCCCATTTGAAAGTACCAAACAACATATCCCAAACAATAAATACGCCTGCATAGTTTTTATCTATGTATTTGGGGTTACGCCCATGGTGCACTCTGTGGTGAGAGGGCGTATTCAAGACATACTCCAGCACACCCATTTTATTGACCAGCTCTGTGTGTATCCAGAATTGATAGGTCAGGTTCAGGGCACTGACCCAAGCAAGCATAAAAGTATCAAAACCTAGCAATGCCAAAGGAATATATAGCCAAAAAGTAAATAAAGACTGTAACCAGCTCTGACGGAGTGCCACCGAAAGATTGTACTCTTCACTCTGATGATGCACCACGTGTCCACTCCAGAGAAGGTTAATCTCGTGGCTGACTCTGTGTGCCCAGTAATAACACAAATCATACAATATAAATAAAATCACGAAGCTCCATAGGCTGTATTCTATCTGAAAGAAAGCAAAGTTGTGATACACTAGCTCATAAAAGCCCAGCTTCACGATGATTCCGAATACCTGCTGACTTGAGCCAGCATTGATGTTGGTGATAGCATCATTGAGGCGGTAAAGCCCCGTTTTACGAATATTATCAACCAATAATTCTATCCCTATCAAGAAAAAAAATAGGGGAATAGAAAAGATGATGGGGTTCATATCCATATGAGAATATTAATTAAGGGTTTTGCAATATCTATTTTCTCGCAAAAATACAAAATAATCTCATCATATACATACATTTTTTTAACATAGCATCAACGATAGGAAGCCCTGTATTTTATTCAATATTCAGAATCTCTACTTCATAAGCAAGGTAATCAGATAGTTTGTAAGGGATGATAAATTGCTCTTGGGCAAGCCTTCTTTGTTTGGTAAGCAGGGCGGGGTCGGTGAGGTTGAGCAAGTCTAGCCTTACGGTGTGTATCAGCTGGAGTTCTTTGTTGAGCCACCTTACTTGAATGCCTAGTTTTTTGATGGGTTTTTGCCCTGTGTTGGTGTAGCTGAGTGTGATTTGCTGCGTAAAAGACTCAGGTTCAGCACTGATGACCTGCCCTCTTTCTGCTATATTGACATCTAAATTTTTTGGTTTGCTTTGTGCCCAAATAACAGGGATTTGTGTATCAGGTGCTATTTCTTCTTCTACCTTGTAGCGTTTGATTTGATATACCTTAAGCGTAGCTTCTTTGAGTGTGGGGCTGAGGCTAGATTCTCTGAGCAAGATTTTGAGTGCTGCGGCATCTCCAGGCTGCAAGATAGGTTTTGTATCATCCCACAAGGGTATGAGCTCTACTACATTTACGTTTTGCTTCTCATCTTTGAGCTCGAGCTGTAGTATAAGTGTTTCTATCTCAAATTTTTGGATAATGATAGCCCCCGTCAGTTCGTAGGCATAGCCTTCGGAGGTACTTTTGAGCAAAGAGGTTTCTGTCTGTAAGGATAGCCCCCGTGCATTTTCTTCTTGAAAAATACCTGCTTTCAGATTCAAGTCTTTAAGATGGGTAATGGAGGTATTTTGTGAGTTGGCTGCCTCCTCTAGGGGCTGTTTTCCTGTATTTTCTTTTTTGCCAAAGGGATTGATGATAAATAACAAAAGTGCAATCAAAGCAATGACACAAAAAGAGGTAAAGCCAAGAATGACCCATCGGATGGTTTTTGCTCTTTTTTTGCGTACTGGCAGATTTCTGTTGAGCCTCCCGATGAGCAGAAAAGCACCTTCGTGCCGTGCATCTGTTTCCAGACACCTTTCGGCATAGTGCAGTGCGGCTGCTTTGTCAGACTTCTTGCCATGGGCTTGCCATCTAAATAAATAAGCCTCTGCCAGCCCAAAGAGTGACTCAATATGCAAAGGCTTTATCATCAAGCCCTGTGAGAGTTCTTCTATGGCTTTATCCCAGTTTTGGTGGCGCAGGTAGCCCTTGCCCCTGTAGAAATAGTCTTGGAATTTTTGGTCAATAAAATCTAAATCCGAAGCACTCAAGCCCAGTTGTGCAGCTATTCGGTTAAGCTCCTCTACTTTGAGCGGCACTTGCTGATGCTCTTCTTGTAGCTTTAAGACCTGCTGTATGTAGTCTTCTAAGATTTTATCATTGGGTTCATTCATAAAAAAATACTTCTCTCATACTTACCTTACAATCAATACAAAAAAATCAACAATAAATCAGGGCATAGAGCTAAAACTATGATAACCTATCACTTGCTCATAACGTTGGCCAGGGGGCTGATAATAAATGAGAATATCATAAAGATTTTCTGTTTCTCTAAAATTACCTTCAAAAGTACTCAAACTTGCTTTTTGTGCTGTGTCTAGTGTCGCCAATAAATAATTATACTCTCCTTGTTTGAGTGGTATCTCGGCCTGATATTCACCTATGTCTTGCAGATATTTCATCTCATTTTGAGTGCTGAAAGTCCAGAGATTAAATGCGCCCAAGACATAGACCTTCTGTGTAGCTCCTAAGAAATCACTTTTAAGCCTGAAAGTTACTTGCACATAATCTGCTTCTATCTCGCTTTGAGACTGACTTTCATAGCGTTCTATTTGATAAAACCCATTAAAATCGGGGCGTTTGACGTAGGGGCGGCTGGCACGGCTTTCGTCTAGCTCTAGCCTTGCCACGTTGTTGGTGTCTGTGGATCGGATACTACTCACGCCAAGCCCCAAGAATCTTGTACTTTTAATCTGAAATCTTCTAAATTCATTTCCCCCCAAGAAAGTATTCTGACCGTCAAAAGCACGGTACTCTATTTTTTTATTCAGCTCACGCACATTGAGAGGGGGCAAATCACGGATGGCATTGTCCCAGCGGTAGTTTTGTCGCAATACGGCTTTAATCTCTTGCTGAGGGTTGAGAATCTGGAAGCCCTGATAATCTAGCTGAAACTCAATCTGCTGGCTTTGGTCTCTCTCTTCCAAAAAATCAGATGCTACTACTTTAGGTTTTAGACTGACGAGGTTTTCAAACACCACAAGCCTGTAAGTCAGCAGCAAATCCTGCTCATCACTGCCTCTATAGATTTTAAGAAGATAATTACCACTTACCTTCACCTTGGGTAGCTGCCATTGATAGTGTATGTAAGGGACTCTAGTATTAAAAGAAGATTGGTAATCTTGAATATAAAATTCATTGAAATCATTGAGATATTCTATCACATTGAGAGAAGATGGTTTCCAATCTCGGTTACAATGTATTACTTTTGCTCTGAATTCTTCTCTATCATTGCCCAGAACGTCAAAGCGCAAGACCACAGGAGTAGTCTGCTGCAGCGAAACTGCAGATGCCTGTAGCACGTTTGTGTTTGAAGATAGGAGCTGTATTGTATGAATATTGGGTTCATAGACATAATTCTCAAATCGCAATATTTTTTGCTCGCCTGCGGGCTGTTTATCATCTGGATAGCGTTCAGTAAGCACAGGAAGGCAAGAAGGCAGCACCAGCAAGATGCTCAGGGCCAGTGTGAGTGAAAATGCCAAGGAACAGCGGGCTTGTTTATTTTTTTTGGTAGTATTCATCATCATAAAAAAGATTTTCATGTGTTTTGTCTAAAACATTTTGCAATTTAGAGGAAAATTTATTTTTATGAGCAAATAAATTATTTTAAACTGTGATTATAAAAGAGTCCTTAATATGCAAAACATCCGTCTAAAACGTACTGAAAACACACCAGAGATTAATTTTGATTTTCAAAAAGGAGTATTTGAAATCATGGGAGTCTCCTATCCTGAATATGCCCGCGAATTTTATGAGCCAGTGCTCGAGAACTTAGAGAAATATGCTGCCAACCCACCTACCCAAAAGACACGCATGATGTTTAAGTTTACTTATTTTAATACAGGCACCAACACCCTCATTACGGGCATTTTACAATCTTTGGAGGCACTCCACGAAAAAGGACACGAGATACATCTTCAGTGGTATTATGAAGAAGACGA
Source organism: Microscillaceae bacterium (assembly GCA_011390205.1). GTDB lineage: Bacteria > Bacteroidota > Bacteroidia > Cytophagales > Microscillaceae > JAABSX01. The sequence goes on from JAABSX010000015.1 coordinate 23,055, forward strand.
TGAAGATATGAAAGAGCTAGGAGAGTATTTTACGACACTTACTGTGCTGCCAGTAGAGTTTGTGCCTTGCGAAGAAATTTAAAATATTTATCAAAGATGCAATAAATTTATTTTTTGGCAAGCCTTTCGATGCCATAAGAAATTACTATGAGCCACGAGCCTAATTATATTCATAAAGTTTATTATAGCATCTCAGAAGTAGCAGAGATGTTTAAAGTCAATACTTCTTTGATTAGGTTTTGGGAGTCCGAATTTGAAATACTCAAACCTAAAAAAAATAAAAAAGGAGAAAGGCGTTTTACAAAACAAGACATCCAAAACTTCAAACTCATTTACTACCTCGTCAAAGAGCAAGGCTATACCCTTGAAGGAGCCAAAGAGCATATCCGAAAAGGCATAAAAGAGACCCAAGATACCCTAGGTATTATTGACACACTCAAAAATCTTAAAGAAATGCTGCTCGTGCTCAGAAACCAGCTCTAGCAAAAAAATTAATGCATACACACATATTACTATGAGTAAAATTATATTTCACCCCGACTCTATAGAAATCAAACAATATGAATTTCAGGTAAGTAACATCCGTAGCTCACCTGTTATCCCCATTGACCAGATTAATGAAGTAAATCTCAATACATTTCCGCCCTCTATCGTGATTAACCACAATGAAGTGATTTTTATCGAGACGCGATACAAGGTAGATTTTATCAAATATGTAAAAGATAAAAAACTAAAAGTAAACAACCGTTTTGATATATGGGGGGCTATCAATGAAGATTTTCTCGATACTGAATTTACGGCACAGCATAAAAAACGCACCCTCAATAACTTAGAGGTCAACGGAATCCAGAGAGAAGAGGTAGAAGACATCCGCAAAGAGGTAGAAGACATCATGCAGGGCTGGGCTGCCATTGCTTGGGAATGGAATTATCTAGGGCATTATGATTTATTACTCAATAAAAAACAGTCCTTTTTATTGCTTTTTCCAAGAGAGTTTTATTGGTGGTCTATGGAAATCGCCCTGCGCAACTACCAAGCCGTAGAATAAATTTCTTTCTGATACAGGGCAGGTTATTTTTTGATTTGATGCTTATTTAGCTACTTTTGCGTCCAATCAATTTTACCCTTAAAAAAATTAAAAATATGGCAAAACAAATCACCTCTCATTTGATGATGATACGCCCTGTAGCTTTTGATTTTAACACCCAAACAGCTAAAAATAATGCCTTCCAAGACCCCGATGCCAAAGAAATCCCTGCAAAAATCACTCAGGCAGATGCACTGACAGAGTTTGATGACTTCGTGGCGGTCCTCCTAGAAGCACAGGTAGAGGTTACGGTCATAGAAGATACACCCACACCTCACAAGCCTGACTCGATATTCCCCAACAACTGGGTGTCTTTTCACGAAGATGGAAGGGTGATTTTATACCCAATCTTTGCCGAAAACCGCCGACACGAACGAAGAATGGACATCCTAGAAACCCTCAAAAAACAGTTTTTGGTCAAAGAAGTCATAGATTTATCTGCTTATGAGTCGGAAGGGAAATTTTTAGAAAGTACGGGAAGTATGATTTTTGACCGCCCCAATAACACTGCCTACGCTTGCTACTCCCCCCGCACACATGTGGAGGTCTTAGAAGATTTTGCAGCAAAATTAGGCATCAAACTGGTCGCTTTTAGGGCCACAGATGCAGAAGGACAAGAGATTTATCATACCAATGTGATGATGAGTATCGGAGATACTTTTGCGGTCATTTGTGTAGAGTCCATAGCGTCATCAGAGCGCGATGAAGTCTTGGCATCCCTCAAAAATGCGGGCAAAGAAATCATAGAAATTAGTTTTGAGCAAATGGGCAGTTTCGCTGGCAATATGCTCGCCATAGAAAACAAGCAAGGAGAAAAGCTACTCGTGATGTCTGAGCAAGCTTTCCTCTCTCTGCAAACTGCACAAATAGAAAACTTAGAAAAACACGTAAGACTGGTACACTCGCCACTTTATACCATTGAGAAAAACGGAGGTGGCAGTGCAAGGTGTATGTTGGCAGAGATTTTTTTGCCTGAGTTGGTGAATATATAATTTTTTAGTCCATTCAACTCTTCAAGGATTTTAGTGCCTTGAAGAGTTAGATAAATAGTCCTACTACTGATTAAAGCCCCTTTTTTAGCCTGCATTTTTGACTTTTTCCATTTCTTCGGTCATTGCTACAGAGATAAAAGTATACATCAGAGTCCAAGCTTCTTTGGTTTCTTCATCCCAAGCATCTTCTAAGATACTCTCAAGCATAAGCAAAAGTGCTTTTCCGAAGATAGGAAAATGCTGTGTAGGCACACCATACTTTACGTGACGCTTTGCCAAAGCCCTGACCTCTTCATTGAGGTTATCGAGCTTGTTAAGCTTTGTAACGATGACTGTAATGGCAGAGAGTAGCTTTTGGTCTTGTTTTTTGATGTTTTCCTTAAACAAATCACTCAATGAAGGTGCTAAATCAAATAAAACAGTGTAGAAAACTTCTCCTGCTTTGTGGGAGTGTGTGATTACCTGTCCCCAAGTATCACGGATTCTTTTCAAATGAGCATCTGATAGTGTGGGCATAGTTAATTATATTTAAGTGAATAAATTTAACTTCAGGGTGTAAATCTACTAAAAAAGCAAAGAAAGAGATTTTTGCTTTGGTCTTTCTTAACTTGATTTACAAGTAAGGTAAGTATTTTGTTTATTTACTATCTTTTTTCACCCTCGGCTCATCTCTTCAACAAGCAAAAGATTTGTATGAAAATGTGCTGTGAAATATGATGACAAACCACAGCACGGCCCTTTGGAAACTAAGAGGCTGAAAAATTTGGATAACTAATTAAACTTTTCTCTCTTTCTGGATAGGTTTGGCTATACTGGTGAGGGAGATTCACCTAGTTATACTTTTTTATAACATCCATATCAAAACTGAATTGAGATTTCAAGAAATCTACAAGAATACTATGAGAGAAGGTAAGAATTATGTATATTTGGCTAAACTGAAATAATCAACTGAAAATGAAAAAAACAACCATTTATTCCCTGTGCTTCTTACTCTTTATGGCTATGCTTTGGTCTTGTAAGCAATCAGCACAACACACCCCCAAAAGAGAATCTAATGATGACCTTACGGAAGCCAACACACTCGGTTTCAAGAATGACTCTTTGAATCTGACAATGACCGAGGTTCAAAAAGAAAGCTCAGAAAGCGGCAGCTCATCAGGAGAAAGACTCATTCAATACAAAAATCAATCGCTCAAAAAAATTATACAAGATTTGGGGGCAGGCAAAAACTTGCAAGTAGAAATACCTGATGGTTACAACAAAATGTATCATTTTGAGCTAAAATTGAGTGAAAATATATCTCCTGATACAGACATTCGCCAAGTTGCACTTGAAGGAATTGTCCAACTCCTAGAACTCAAAAAAGAGGTTAGGCAAGTAAACCAAGAAGTTTGGATGCTCACAGTAGCCCAACCTAACCTACTGAAAATAACCGAAGAAAAAGATACTCAGAATAGCTACACAGGAATCAGCAATCAGCAACTGACCCTAAGCAATCAGCCTTTATCTGGGCTTTGCAAGGTACTGGCAAAGCAGTATGAAGATATTTTTGTGTTTGAGGGAGAAGATAATACACACTATGATTTTAAGCAGGTGCCGCTAGGAAATATTGCATCACTTCAGAAAGAATTGAAAGAAACCTACGGCATGGAGCTTATCAAGACCTCCAAAAACGTATCACAAATTGTTTTGAAGAAGTCATAAAGAGAAATTACTGTGCTTTTTGCTCAAAAGCCCTTTTGTAGAATTTCGGCATGTGCTTTCTCCACAATGTGCACAAGTTCTTCGAAAGGACTTTCTCTGATATTTTTGACACTTCTGAAGTGCTTCAAAAGCTGAGTGGTTTTTTATTAGGATTGTTTCTTACCCTCTTTTCGGAGGCAAAACTTTTTTATTTCTTTCTTAGATATAAAAGGCGGGGACAAGGTGCAGAAAACAAGCTGGCCTATTCCATTGAAAAATCTGGACAATGTCCGTACATTTGAGCAAGTATATCAAAGCGACTTTTTGCCACATCATTTTTCGGTGAGTTGTTTGATAAGTTTTAAAAAGCATGCTTATTCTCCATCTTTTTGCCTACTTCGTATCTCAAGGCTTCGGCTTCGGGCATAAAAAAAAGAAAGGCAATTACTTGCCCTTCTTGTGTAGTTATAATATAGGTATAAGTTAAGTTATTTTTTCTTTGCAGAGCCATCTTCGCTCATTTCATATTCATCCCCTTGTGGCTCTTTAGCGTTGAGAGGTTTTGTGCCTTGCAGTGTGAGTATGTATGTAGATATATTTTGCATTTCGTCTGGTTTGAGTTTTTTCTCCCAGGCAATCATTCCTTTTTGAGCTACCCCATATTTGATGGTTTTAAAGACAGACTGAATGTCTCCCCCGTGTATCCAGTAGGCATCAGTAAGGTTAGGGCCTGTGCCACCTTCTAGGTTTTGACCGTGGCAAGCCACACAGTTTTCTACATAAAGTGCTTTTCCTGATTCTATGGCAGCTTTGTCATCTTTCACAAATGCCACATTGCTTTCGTCTATGTTATTTGCCTGTGTCTTTTTATAAGCAGCTACTTGTATGGCAGCAGTCTGCATAGATTGCTCGTACTCTTCTATGGAAAGTGGTGCTATATTCAAGACATGGTAGTTAAACATATACACTATCGCAAAGACTACTGTACCGTAGAAGAGGTACACCCACCACGGTGGCAAGTGATTATCAAGCTCACGGATACCGTCATAGTTATGGTCAAGCAGGATATCTTTTTCTTGCTCGATAGGTACTGCTTTGGTAAGTACATTTTTATCTAAACTTGCCCAGATACCTTCTAACTCTTCGCCTTGTATTTCTTTAAAAACCACTTGGCGTACTACTACAAGGGTGTACATCACCGTAATTAAGACCAGTATAGTCAAGAAAATCACAGCACTGATGAGTGTCAATAAAATGATTTCTTCTTGAGACATGCTTGCTGCTCTAGGGGTGGCGGCTTCTACGTCTTGTGCAAAAAGATTCGTGCCTGTTCCTAGCCATAGTATTAACCCCCAAAGCCCCATACGCAGGCTTTTTTGTAATATAGATTTTAGGTTTAATTTCATATTATTAGTTTTTAGATGCGTTTTGTTCCTCTATTTCTTTATTGATATTTGTTACTACTTCTTCATCATCTTCTAGGGGAAGGTTTTTCATATCTTGAATGTGCTTTTTGCTCAAACCCGAAATCCAGAAAAACAGCCCTACAAAGAAGGAAAAGAAGATAAGCAATGAGATAATCGGATAGACTTCTATATTTTGGATACCTTCGAAATAATGCTTAAACATATTGATTTTAATTTTATCCAGCCCTTGAAGTGAGGGTTTTTCTCCCTTCAAGGGCTGGGGCTGTTATTCAGTTTTTACTTTTATATCAGTGCCTAGGCGCTGTAGATAGGCAATCAATGCAATGATTTCTTTGTCTCCAGAGGTCTTTACTTTGGCTTCTTCTTTTAGACGTGTTACGATGCCTGCCGCCTGCATTTTCACATCTTCTTCTACCTTGTCTTCATAGCCCTCTGGATAAGGCACACCTAACTGGCGCATTGCTGTGATTTTTTTCTTGATGCCCTCTGCATCATAGCTATCTTCAAGCATCCAAGAGTAAGCGGGCATAATAGACCCTGGCGACATCTGCTGCGGCTCTAGCATGTGGAAGTAATGCCAGCTATCACTTCTCAAACCTCCCTCGCGGTGCAGGTCTGGGCCTGTACGCTTAGAACCCCACAAGAATGGGTGATCATACACAAACTCACCTGCTTTGGAGTATTCTCCGTAGCGTTCGGTTTCATCTCTAAATGGGCGAACCATCTGAGAGTGACAGCCTACACAACCTTCACGGATGTATAAATCTCTTCCTTCAAGCTCGAGAGGTGTGTAAGGCATCACTGAAGCAATAGAGGGAACATTGGATTGAATCATCATTGTGGGCACTATCTCTAAAATCCCTCCAATAGATATGGCGATAAAAGTCAAGACGCTAAACAGAATCGCTCTACGCTCCAAGCCATGGTGCCAGCCTTCATTGGGTTTAGCTTCATATTTCTTAGGCAATGCAGGTGCTTCGGCGGCTTCGTTGCGGATAAACTTGCCTGCTGCTGCAGTTTTCATCAGGTTATAGACCATCAAGAATACACCTATCAAATACAGCGCACCGCCCACGATACGCAAGGCATACATTGGCAAAATCTGTGTAACTGTCTGTAAAAAATTACTATACACTAAGAAACCATCAGGGGTAAACTGCTTCCACATCAAACTTTGTGTAAAACCAGCTACATATAATGGCAAGGCATAAAAAATAATACCCAGTGTGCCTAGCCAAAAGTGTGTGTTGGCGAGCTTGGTAGAGTGTAGTTTGATATCCCACATCTTAGGCACAAGCCAATACATAATTCCGAAAATCATAAATCCATTCCAGCCTAGGCCTGCCACGTGCACGTGTGCTATCGTCCAGTCTGTATAATGCGAAATCCAGTTTACATTTTTAAGAGAAAGCATAGGACCCTCAAAAGTAGCCATACCATACGCAGTAACAGCCACTACCAAAAACTTCAACACAGGGTCTTCACGTACCCTATCCCAAGCACCACGCAGGGTCAGAAGTCCGTTGAGCATCCCACCCCAAGAAGGCGCAATGAGCATAATAGAGAAAACTGTCCCCAAACTCTGAGCCCAATCAGGCAATGAAGTATAAAGCAAATGGTGAGGGCCAGCCCAGATATAGATAAATATCAATGACCAAAAGTGAATGATAGATAATTTGTAAGAAAATACAGGACGATTGGCTGCCTTGGGCAAGTAATAATACATCAGGCCTAAGAAAGGCGTAGTCAAGAAAAATGCCACTGCATTGTGCCCATACCACCACTGTACGAGGGCATCTTGCACACCTGCAAATACATAATAACTCTTAAACCAACTGATAGGCAACTGAATAGAATTAAAAATATGCAGCACAGCTACTGTGATAAATGTAGCCAAATAAAACCAAATGGCCACATACATATGTCGCTCACGGCGTTTTAGGATAGTGCCTATCATATTGATGCCAAAAATCACCCATATCACCGCAATGGCAATATCAATGGGCCACTCTAGCTCGGCATACTCATGGCTTGTAGAGTAGCCCAGAGGAAGCGTGATGGCTGCTGCAAGAATAATCGCCTGCCAGCCCCAAAAGTGAATATAACTCAGGGTATCACTAAAAAGCCTTGCCTTGAGAAGGCGCTGCATAGAGTAATAAATACCCATAAACATCGCATTGCCCACAAAAGCAAAAATGATGGCATTGGTGTGCAAAGGTCTGATACGGCCAAAGGATGTGTAAGGAATGCCAAGATTGGCTGCTGGAAACACAAGCTGTGTAGCTGCCAACAAACCGACTGTCATCCCTACTACGCCAAATACCACACAGGCAATCATAAACAAACGTACAATCTGATTGTCATACGCAAACTTCTCAATCTTCAGGCTATCAGCCTGTTTTTCAGTGAGTATGTTTTTATCTTCTATCATACTTTTTTATATTTTGAACTTACTAACACTAAGCTCTTGAAGGTAAACTTTAATTTCATTGCTCCAAAAGTAAGCCTCAATCAGAAAGATTAATATGATATAGGTAGGAGAAAAAACTGACTTTTGTCAGTTAAATAAATGAGGTAGGGTCTAAAGGCGGGCAAGCACAAAAAAGTGTATCAAGAAATAAGTATCTCACTCCTCAATGGCTTTATTTTATACAAAAAATCACCAAAATAATGATGCTCAAAGCGCCAACATTAATCTGAGCCATAGGGATAATACTCATATTTGGCAGGCTTAGGAAATTGAAGGATTTCGGAGGTCTTCAATGGAATCAAAAAAGAAAAACGCATCCGAAGCAGATTGTCATTGCCTGTGCTGCTGCTCCAGGTCGAGATATTGTCCAAAAAATCAGTCTGCGTATTCATAAAACCTACATAAGCCCCTAGCCCAAAACCATTTCTAAACAAATACATAGCACCCAAACCTGTGGGAAGCTGGAGGGTAAAATTACCATAACTCTCTCCAAAAGGGCGTGTTTCACTCAAATTAAGAAGGTCTGCACCCTCCTCATCTTCTACTGAAAAGCGACAAAGCCCTATGCCTTGGCTTAGATAAAGCCTAAAATTGCGCCTGTAAATCAAGTTATATTCTAGCTCATAAGTAAGTGAAAACATCCTTGTCTTAAAAAAAAGATTCGGGCTAGTGAGGTTTCCCTCAGTATCTCTAAAACGGTAAAAACGATTACTTCCTGTAATAAAACCACTTGCAATGCCCAAACGATGATTGACACGCCTCTCTTGATTGAAGCGGATGGCAGCATGAAAAAAAGAACTCAAGCTTTCATAAGTACTCAAATCACCTTTGTAGCTGTTGGCACTCACACTCAGCTCTAAAAGTCTGGGAACTACTGGGTGAGAGCGGTTAATCAGTGTGTCCGTCTGCTGCTGTTGTGCAGAGAGGGCAGTGCTTAACAAAAAGCAGAAACCTAGCAAGATATTTTTCATGTGGGGTAGTTTTTAAAATACAACGAAGCTTTTGCAGTTTTTTAGTTTAGACATATAAGCATCTATAATTAATGATACCGGCACATTTTCTCAAATCCGAGCAACTTATCAGCATCTTTTATACAACAACAAATGGGTACATTTACTTAGAATTATTTGCTTCAAATTTATAGAATAAATCGTTAAAACATCCTATCTACAAGGGCTTAAATACATCACTTCGGCACTCTTCTAAACATAATCAGCCCTATCACACAAAAAATAATGTTGGGCACCCAAGCCGAAAGCTGTGGTGGAATCCCTCCTTGGTACGCAAAACTACGGCTAATCACTATCAACAAAATATACACAAATGCCAATACAAAACCAAAAGCAATCTGAAAGCCCTGTCCTTCTCTTGTTTTTCTGGCTGAGACAATCACGCCAATAATCGCCAAAATCAAAATAGCAAATGGATAAGTGATGCGTTCGTATTTTTCTACCAGATAGACTTCCACATCATCTGCTCCTCTGAGCTTGAGCAAGGCAATGTGTGCATTGAGCTCGGGCAGGGTGAGTTTTTCGTGTAGGCGGTGCTGGCTCTCAAAATCTTTGGGGCTCATCTTGATGAGGGTATCCATGGCTGCACCATTGCTGATTTCTTCTCCTTTGTCTTTAAATTTTCGGAGGGTGTAGATATCTATTTTCCATTTCCTGCGTCTTTCATCCCAAGTGATACGGGGGGCTTCTAGTTTGGAGACGAGTTCTCGGTCTTTGACGGTTTCCATCGTGAAGTTATAACCCACATTGGCACGGTTGTCATAGCTTTGGAGATATACATACGTGCTAGGTGCTACCTTTAAGTGCACGTCTCTTTCTGTAAAATAGTATTCAGCCCTGACATAGTTATCTTCAAAATTATTGCGTGCACGGTTGGCTATAGGATTGATATAATTAATCAAGAAAAAAATAAGGACGGCAATCATGACAGCCCCTATAAAATAAGGCACAAGGATACGCCTGAGGCTAATCCCTGAACTGAGCATGGCCACTATCTCAGTGTGTGTCGCCATTTTGGAGGTTACGAATACAGCCGAGATAAACACAATCAGTGGGCTGAGCATATTGGCATAATAAGGGATAAAATTGAGGTAATACTCCGTAATGATTCGCCAGACAGTGAGGTCAGGGTGTGTGAAGTTATCTATTTTTTCTGTGATGTCTATGACCATCAGCACAGCCACTAGCATCAGCACCGTGAAGACATAAGTTACCAAAAAACGGCGTAAAATATACCAATCTAATATTTTCATCATTTGTCATCACTTCTTAAAGCCTTCTGGTGATTTTTTCTAAAATTTCTTTTTTCCAATTTACAAAATTTCCTGCCTTGATTTGTAGCCTTGCCTCTCTGACCAGCCAGAGGTAAAAAGTAAGGTTGTGTATGCTTGCTATCTGCGGGCCTAGCAGCTCCTTGCTATGAATCAAATGTCTGAGGTAGCCCTTAGAGTATTGTGTGCTGACATAGCCGCCTAGCTCTGCATCTATCGGGCTTGGGTCTTTTTCCCATCTTTTATTTTTGATATTCAGGATGCCCTCTGTGGTATAAAGCAAGCCATGCCGTGCGTTTCGGGTAGGCATCACACAGTCAAACATATCTACCCCTAGTGCGATACATTCTAGGATATTCTCGGGTGTGCCCACGCCCATAAGGTATCGTGGCTTTTCTTTGGGCAAAAACTGGCAAGTCCACTCAGTCATTTCATACATCATTTCTGCTGGTTCTCCTACGGATAGCCCACCGATAGCGTTGCCTGGCATGTCTGTAGAAGCGATATATTCGGCAGATTGCTGGCGGAGGTCTTTGTATGTGCTGCCCTGCACGATAGGGAAGAGTGATTGAAAATAGCCATACTTTGGCTCGGTCTCTTTGAATCTTTGGATACAACGCTCTAGCCATCTGTGTGTCAGGTGCATAGAGTTTTGAGCATAGGCATAATCGCTTGGGTAAGGTGGGCATTCATCAAAAGCCATCACAATATCAGCCCCTATGCTTCGCTGTGTATCCATGACATTTTCGGGGGTGAATACATGCCTAGAGCCGTCTATGTGAGATTGAAAAGTAACACCTTCTTCCGTAATTTTGCGTGTATTGGCAAGTGAATAGACTTGATACCCACCGCTATCGGTCAGTATAGGTTTTTGCCAAGCATTAAACTGATGTAATCCGCCCAGATGCTCTAGCACCTCAAGCCCTGGCCTTAGATAAAGATGATAAGTGTTGCCCAAGATAATTTGGGCTTTGATGTCTTCTGATAGCTCACGTTGATGCACACCTTTGACAGAACCTACTGTGCCTACGGGCATAAAAATAGGGGTCTCAATCTCTCCGTGTGCCGTTTGGATTTTGCCTGCACGGGCTTGCGTGCTTGTGTCTTGTGTTTCTAGCGTAAAGGTCAATTGCTTCATAGCCCGCAAAGATACGCCTAAAATACTAAATTGTAAATCAAAATGTACGGCTGCTTGGCTCTAAAAAAAACAGCTTCATAGTTTGTTTATCTCTTGCCAAGTAAAGCCCTGCTTACATGTTTTTTTAGGTTTGGCAAGAGATTTCAGAAAAGTCAGACCTACCTGCTGTGCTGCCCTTCAAGGCTTTGATTAAAGCTAACCTGCTCGCGCCGTAGCTTAGAAAGTCCTTTGATAAACTCATACAATACCTCCTGAAACCTTCCTACCTGCTCTTGTACCTTTTCTGAGTTTATTTCTACTTTTTTATGATTGCTTTCCATTTTTTATGAATTTTGTTTGTGTGTTAGATTATAAACGTTTATACACAAAAATCAAGATATTTTACATAAAAAACTGATTATCAGCAACATAAAAAAAGGGCATAAAAGTAAAAACTCTCACTGAAAGATTTTTTTCTAAAAATGAGAGTACTTAATCTGCTTATTTGATATAAATATCACAAGGTAATCTCATCTGTAACAAATCATAATATTTAATACGATAGAGCCAATACTCATTGCTAAAGAAAGCAGGCACCTCTCTCCAAACTCTAGCTAGAGGCTGCATCTGTGCCTGTGTATCTAGGCTTTTCATGATTTTTTCTAAGAAACTTTCTTTTTTAGGCAGATAGACAAGCTCGTAATTCTCTAGATTTGCCCTTGCTGCGGCACGCTCTACAGCAAGCCCAAAGCCCCCAAGTGTATCTACTAGCCCACGGCTGCGGGCTTCTGCTCCAGACCAGACCCTGCCTTGGGCTACTTCTTTGAGGTCTTCTATAGACATGTTTCTTCCCTCTGCTGCCTTGCGGGTAAAAGTACGGTAGCCTTTTTCTACCATATTCTGAATCATTTGTTTTTCGGCTTCTTTGACAGGGCGGCTAGGGTTTCCTATGTCTGAGAATTGTCCTGTACCTACCCTGTCTGTGGTGATTCCTAGCTTTTCTTTCAGAAATCCTTCCATATCTAATAGCATCCCGAATATACCGATAGAGCCCGTGATGGTGTTGGGCTGTGCCACTATTTCATCACAAGCCATGGCAAGATAATAGCCCCCTGATGCTGCCAAATCAGACATAGAAGCGACTACGGGCTTTACTTTTTTGGTAAGTTCTATCTCTCTCCAGATGATATCAGAAGCAAGTGCACTTCCTCCAGGAGAGTTAATCCTGAGTACGATGGCTTTGTAGAGAGTGTCTTCTCTCACCTCACGCAGTAGCCTGATAATTTGCTCAGAACCGATGATGCCTTGCCGCTCTCCACTGCCCCCCATAATCTCCCCTTCTGCGATAATAAGGGCTATTTTATCATTGCTTTTTTCTCTGGTTGTAGTATCTGTATCGGGGCTTTTTAGGTATTGTTTGTATGCTACTAAGTTGGCTTTTTGTTGCTTTTTAAGCTGAATTTTTTGGTCAATATATGTCATCATTTCATCTTGGTAGCCTATGTGTGTGATAAGGTCAAACTCGAGGGCATCTTCAGGGGTTTGTATCAAAAATTCATCAGAAAGCCTTCTCAGCTCAGCTACTTCTAAGTTGCGGGCTTTGCCCACTTGTGCCAAATAATGATCGTAAATACTGTTGAGAAAAGAGGTGATTTGCGCACGGCTTTCCTCACTCATGTCTTCTCTTGTAAAAGGCTCTATGGCACTTTTGTAAGTACCTACCCTGAATATTTCTGCTTTGATGCCTAACTTGTCCATTGCTCCTTTAAAATATACCTGCTCAGAGACCAAGCCATTCAGCTCGAGGTTTCCAGAAGGATTCAAGAAAATAGCGTCTGCTATTGAAGCGAGATAGTAGGCATTTTCACTGAGATACTCTCCATAAGCGAAGATGGGTTTTTTGGTTTTTTTGAATTGGAGCAGTGCATTTCTGATTTCTTCTAGACTTGCAAAGCCTGCATTGACAGTGCCTAGGTCTAGGAGAATCCCTTTGATGTTGTCATCTGTTTGTGCTTTTTCAAGGGTTTTGACCAGCTCAAGCAAGCCTATATTTCCTTCTTGCCCCAGAAAAGGGACTGCTTCTTCTACGAAATCTTCCAGAGGATTGTCGCTGCCTTGCTCTGAAATAGGCTGCCGCAGGTTCAAGACCAAGATACTGTTGGGAGAAATGCTTACTTTCTGGCGATTGTCTGAGAATCCTTTGAGCAGCAAGGGCAATAAGTTTTGCAGCCTAAAATCACGTTTTGTTTGTGTATCAAAGTAGCTTGTTTGCCCACCTCCTAGCACTTGATGCTGAGTTTCGGGGGGAGCTTGTGCTGAGGTACTTGCGTGCAGCTCCTCAGGGCTTTGTGATTGCCTTAGAGCATACTCGAGTGCCATCAGACAACAGAGTATGCCTAGCAATGGTCCGTATTTTCGGAAATAGATTGTGTGTTTTATCATAAGTAAGAGGTCTGCTAATTTGTAAATGTACTGATTATGCCATCCACTTTGTATCTTCACAAATCTTAAAAGTGATTTGTAAAGACACAAGAAATGCTATAATGACACAAAACATAGTAGTACATCAGATGTTTTTGTTAGGCTGTGATTCTGACAGACAGTGAGAAAAAGGAGTATTTTTCATCTACATATCTTGCCTCTACCCCCAAGGGATTGCCTGAGGTGAGTGCCACCTGAATCAGCCCAATGCCAGCGCCTTTGCTTCTTTCTTTTTGGGGAGCGCTTCGGGTTTCTCTTTTGTATTCTCGGAGTTCGTCTCTGTTGAGGGAGTTTATTTTTTCGCAGCCCTCCACCAAGTCATCGATGTATTTATTTTGCACCAAGTTGCCACAAGAAAAAGTAAGGTATTTGCGGGTGCGGGTGATTAGAATCGTGCCGATGCTGTCGTTTCTGCTTCCAAACTGTACTTTTTCGGAGGAGTAATAAAGGATATTCTGGGCCAGCTCTACAAAGATAGAAAACAGTTTTTTGCTTGCCTTCGGATTTTCAGAAAATTTATCTCTGATGTCTCGGCTAATCTCTGCCAAAATCAAATCAGAAACGGGTCCTTTGTAAGAGATAAGCACATCATCTCTATTGGTGAGGGAGTAATAATCAAAAAGGCTAAATTCTGGCTCATCCTCTTCTGTGTCTGCCTGTGTTGTGTTGTTTTGCTCGTACTGCTTTGCCTGTTCTATGAGGGCATCGAGCATCATTTTTTGTGATTTGTACCAATTATTGAGTATTTCTCTCTGTGTTTCAAGTACTTCTTTAAAAAGCATAATTTTAATCTTTATAAGTAGATATTCAATTCTATGTAATGTCTAATTTTCTGTATATCAGCTACTTGCACCGCATGATTTGTTTTAATCTTCAAATCCTTGCAGTCCTTTCAATCCTTCAAAAGGAAAACTAAGCCCTGTCTCGTCTCTGATGCTGCCTTGTTTGTTGGTGAGGGCATCTTTGGAGGTAAGTAGGGGCAGCTCTGGAGAGGTTTTTCGCTCATAAATGGGTCTTTCTTTTGATTTTAGCAAGTCTATGATTTGTTGGTTTTTTGTCATTTCTGCTTCCTCGATGGGTTTGTAAGGGATACAATCCCCCCAATTACCTTTCTTTTTATCTACTCCGTGCTTAAGAAGTATTTTTACCCCCTCTGCAAGTTCTGCTCTGATACATTCCACAAGCAGCCCCCACCACTCGCCCCAAGTATCTGTATAAAGTGAAGCATCATTGATTTGGGAGGCATCTATTTCTAGTAATTTATCCAATAAATCCCAGTTACAGGCATCTACTGCATTTTTAAGATGTGCACGGCTTACTTGTAAATTTTCCATATTTTAAGGATTTAATTTTTGAACATCTCCCTTTACGGTCTGTAAATTAACTATTTTATCTAAAAAAACACAGTGCAAAGATAAAATTGCTTGGCTTGATTTTTTTGAGAGAACACGGCCAGAGCAAGCACTCAGAATACCAATAAACTAAAAGTACTTTTGGCAAAATAAGCGAAGTACTGTAAATTGTAACTTTTCAGTTATTCAGAAACAATCATTGATTTAGATTTACGTACAAAGAATGTCAGATATTTTTTTTACACAGGCAGATTGGCAGCTCTTTACCAATCTTAATACACTCCCTCAGCAGGCAGGGGTTTCACGGCATCAGCTGCCTAAACTCGTGGCCAAAGAGCTGACAGACAATGCCTTAGACACCAATAGCAAGGTGGAGATAACCCACCAAAACGATGGCTATTTTAAAGATACCATCACCGTCAGAGATTATGGAAGAGGACTCACAGGCAGCAATGAAGACATCGCCAATTTATTCTCTATGAATCGCCCCTTGACCAGCTCCAAGCGGCTCAGATTGCCCAGCCGAGGGGCTCTAGGCAATGGGCTTAGGGTCGTAACTGCCACCGTATATTGCAGCAATGGCACACTAGAAGTAGCTACTCAAGGGCGAAGGCTCAGACTTATCCCCCAAGATGACGGCAGCACAGCCTGCGAAGAAATCGGCACTTTTGAGGGTACAGGCACAGAAGTCAAGGTGGAGATTCCTGATAATTTTTTTGGAGAAGATATTTTAGCTTGGGCAAACATCGCCTTGCACGCACAGCAAGGTGGGGCTTTTAAAAAAGGGACATACCCGCACTGGTATGATTCTGATAGCTTTTATGGACTTTTGCTGGCAAGCCCACCCGACCTAAAACTGGAAAATTTTTTACAATTATTTGATAAAATCTCTCCCAACAAAGCCAAAAAAATCATTAAAGAATTTACTGCACAGTTTTCTGAA
This sequence comes from Microscillaceae bacterium, assembly GCA_011390205.1. GTDB lineage: Bacteria > Bacteroidota > Bacteroidia > Cytophagales > Microscillaceae > JAABSX01. Next base: position 38,888 of record JAABSX010000015.1, read on the forward strand.
GAAATAGAAAAAACCCTGCATTGCCCCGAAATCAACCGTGCACAAGCAGAATGGCTTTTGGCAATGCTGCACCAGTCTGTCAAGCCTCTCTCAGCCCAGAAGCTGGGAGAAATCGGTGCTCTAGAAGATTTTCCCATTTACCAAAAACAAAGCACTGAATTTACCCTCAAAACCTCCAAAGGTAATTTCCATGCCCAAATCCCTGCCTTGATTGAAGTATTTGCCCGCCCTGAATCTAGCAAAGAGGGCAATCAACTACTCGTCAATAAAACACCCATTGCGGGTGAGATAGACATCCAGGTTTACGAAAAACGCCTCATGATGTATGGTTGTGGCATCAGTCAGCAGCTCGAAATCCCCAAAATCTCCCAAAATGCCCAGTTTTGGGTCAATATCATCACGCCTTACATGCCCATCGTAAGCAATGGCAAAGAGCCTGACCTCTCCGCATTGGCGAGCATCATAGGTGAGAATCTCCAAAAAGCAGCCCGACAACTCAAGCAGAAAACTACCTCACATTCTACCTCCGAACTTTCAGACACCAGCCCCAAACCTTCCCAAAAGCAAGCCCTGCTCGATGGGCTGAGCCAAGCCATTGACAAGGCATCAGGCGAGGGCAAGTACAGGTATTCTCTCAGGCAGCTTTACTACGCCCTCAGGCCACTCGTGATGCAAGCCACGGGCAAGGAGCTGAAGTATGCCAATTTTAACAATATCATCACTGATTATGAATTCGATACAGGGGAAGACCTGCCTGGGGTATATAGAGATGAGCGTGGCACACTCTTGCACCCACACACGCACCAAGAAATCAAGCTGGGCACTAAAAACATAGAGCGATACCAGCGGCCTGTCTATAATTTTAATAAAATCTTGTATTCCGAAAAAGAAGGCTTCTTCGAAATCTTAAAAGATGCCAAGTTCTGCGAGCAGCATGATTGTGCCTTGCTGACCTCCAAGGGCTTCGCCAGCCGAGCCGCCAGAGATGTGATAGACCTGCTGGCAGAAACCGAAGAAGAGCTACTGTTTTTTTGTATCCATGATGCAGACCTCTCAGGTTCACTTATTTACCAAGCACTTCAGGGAGCTACCAAAGCCCGCCCCGAGCGCAAAGTAAAAATCATTAATCTGGGCTTAGAGCCTTGGGAAGGGCTAGAAATGGGACTAGAAGTAGAAAACCTCGAAAAACGCTCCACCAAAAGTGCCGCACAATATGTAACAAGTTTTGATGATGACTGGCAAAACCCCAAACCTGTACAGTTTGAAGGCTACGAACGCTGGGCAACTTGGGGCGAATGGCTCAAATCTTTCAGAATAGAACTTAATGCGATGGATACGCCCACTTTCATAAATTGGTTACACAAAAAAATCAGCCAATACGACAATGGCAAAGTGCTTCCGCAAGAAGATTTCTTGAAAGCACAAGCCAAACAAAGCGTAGAACTTCAGCTCAAAGCACAAATCAGGGCTGAAATCTTGAAAAAACTAAATATAGAGCAACAAATCCAAGAGCAGTTTGTCAAAGATGGCCCCCGTATTCAGGCATTTATCCAAGAAAAAGACTGGCAAGAAAAAGTATTACAAACCCTCCAAGACCTGCCTCAGCAAAGCTGGAAAGAAGGGCTAGAAAGTCTGCTAGAAGAGATTATCAAGAAAATTTAATGTATTTTTGTCATCTTAATACTTAATCTATGCCCATTCTCAGCGTTGAAAATGTATAAAATGCTGATAAACAATTATTTACAAAAAATCATGAAAAAATTAATTTATACCCTTCTAGCACTTAACATCTTATTCTTAAGTGCTTGCAAAAAAGAAGATGTAGAACCCACACTAGAAGAAAAAAACCAACAAATCTTGGCTTACATTGCCCAAAATAACCTTACTGCACAGCAGACTAGCTCAGGAATCTACTATGTAAGCCTAGAAACAGGAGAAAGTACCAGAGGACCAGAAATAGGAGACCAACTGACACTCGCAGTAGAAGGAACTAACCTGAATGGGCAAGAACTCACCCAAAACCCTAACCTAAAATTACCCTTTGGAGCGAATATACTGAACCAAGGACTAGAAGATGTCTTAGAACTGTTTAAAAAAGGGGATAAAGTCAAGGTGTTTCTTAGCAATGTGAACCCCGTGGCCGTCTATGATGTAACCCTGACCGATATCCGCTCAGAAGAGGAGCAAATCGAGGATTATATCACAGGCAATGAACTCAGCACCAGCAGCACCGACTCGGGCATTGAGTACAGTATCGAGACACAGGGCACAGGCGAAGCACCAAGCCCCAATGACATCGTTTTGGTTATATATGTATTGCGTGATTTGGAGGGCAATATCATAGACCAATCTTCTGCCAGTGGCACTAACTTTACCCTCAGCACCACGAGCTTGATTGCAGGGTTTTATGAATCGGTATTATTGCTCAATGAGGGAGGCAAAGGTAAATTTATCATGCCCTCCTCACTTGCCTATGGTGTAACGGGTAACAGAAATATTCTGCCCTACACCCCGCTTGTGTTTGAGATAGAGCTTGTCAGCACAAACTAAGCCCTCTGCCCCACCTTCTCTCTGAGGGTGGGCTAATCACTTGATTTTTAATGATTTAGATAGATTCCTTGGGTAAAAAATAACCCAGACGGGCATCTTCAAAATAATAATTAAACTTGGGGCGGATGGGCTGAGAGAATAAATCTAGCTGTATGGGTATGCCTGATTTTTGGGGGTTAAAGTCTCGGTTTACCAGCTCTTCCAGAAAGCTTTGCTGGCAATCCATCAAGTAACTATAAAAAGGATTAGGGATAGATTCTGTCCTTTGGGTAAGCTTCTGAAGGTTACTGATGTCGTGTTTGGCATCTTGCTTTTGGGCAAAATCTAGCAAATCACTGAATATTTCTTGTTTTTCTTGAGAAGGAATATTCAAAAATTCAATCAAGGCAAAAAGATAAATATTATCATAATATTCAGATTCTATATTATGGTACGCATTTCTGATGAATAAATCTTTGAGAGACACCCCCATGACCTCATTCTTAAAGTCCACATTTTTATTAAGATAAAACATCATCAGACGTGCACTGTAGGCACGCACACCTGCATTGCGGCTGCTCAGAAAACGTATAATCCTATGAAACCACTCATCTTCGTCTTGTGCAAAATCTGTAAATATTTTTTCTAGTATAATGATAGGTGCAAAATCATAGACCAGCAGCTTCCGTTCTTGATTTGCCCATAGTTTGTTGAGAGATTGCTCGTAAAGGCTGTGCACTTTGTGCTGCAGACTTTCATCAAAAAAATTAGAAAACGCTGCATGAAAAAGCAATGCTTTCTCGAGCTTTTCTGAATACACATCTGCACGATTGTGCAAAATGTAATTTCGCCACTCATTGAGGGTGTGAAGCAATGCCTCCCGAACCAAACTACCTAAAACCATAAAAAATAGACTTATTAAGTGGCAAAATTATCTGAAAATTTCTTTTTTATGGATAAAAACTCACTTATCCACAAAAAAACTCGGCTTTTTCAATAAAACACATCCACAGAATAGCACTTATGTTTAAATAAAATCATTGATTAGATAAACACCCATACTGAAATCATATCCATTTTTAAGTGGTTTTAGATGAATTATAAGGCTTAAAACAGTTTAAAGCAGTTTTTTAGTGTTAAAATTATTATATTTTCAGAAATATTTGAAAATTAATTTTTTATTTTGTTTAGTTTTTATTATTTTTGCTTAAACAAAAAATAAAGGAAGATTATGACAAGTACAGAAGTAAGCTCTCTATCACACATGTCTCAGTTTTTAAAGCCATACGCTTTAAAACTTACTCAAGATGCACAAGATGCGAATGACTTAATTCAGGATACCCTCCTTAAAGCAATTACCAATATGGATAAATTTAAAGAAGGTACTAACTTGAAAGCTTGGCTTTATACAATCATGAAAAATACATTTATCACCCGTACGCAGAGTGTGGCACGCCGCAGCACTTTTGTAGATACCACCGATAACTTGCATTTTATCAATTCAAGTAATCATACTACAGAAAATCTAGCTTACTCTGATTTTGCGATGAAAGACATCAAAAGAGCCTTAGAAAGTTTAGACGAAATCTATCAAAAGCCTTTTATGATGCATTTCAGGGGCTTTAAATACACCGAAATCGCCACTCGCCTAGGGATGCCCCTCGGCACGGTCAAAAACCGTATATTCATCGCAAGACAAGAACTGAAAGAGAAACTGCACCAATATGCTCCAAAAGAAGAGTAGGTTTTGGAAAAAACAAAGAGCCTGCACCCTGAGCAAAAATATACACATTTTATCAAAATTTAAAAAAAAAGCTGTCGTGAAAGACAGCCTTTTTTTTGTTTATTAAGTGATTTCTACATTTTTTGTGAGCCCTCTGCTTCTATCAAAGGCTTAGAGGTCACTTAACCCTCCGCAGGCACGAAGCCCAGCAAGTTAAAAACCGCTCAATTTATTCTCTTCTATCACCCTGACAGACATCAATGCACAATCTTTGGCAAGATGGATAAGCGGTGCGAATCGCTTATCTTTGGTAAAGCCCTGATGGTATCGGTAGTAAATCTGCTGCACGACCACCCCAAGTTTAAACAAGCCAAAAGCATAATAATAGACCAAATTAGGGGCTTTTTGCTGTGTAACCTCCTCATACAGTGCCACTACCTCTGCCCTAGAAAGGGCACCCTTAGGAAGCTGCATACTAAAATTTCGGAGGTAAGGCGGGTCACTTGGCTCTGAAGTATAGCTGAGCACAATGCCCAAATCAGTGAAAGGATCACCTACGGTGGACATCTCCCAGTCTAAGACAGCCTTGACCTGTGTAATGTCATCACTGTCTAAGATGACATTGTCAAACTTATAATCATTGTGCAAAAAAGTAGGGGGTGGGCTTTCGGGCATATTTTCTATCAACCAAGCGATGGCCTTTTCCATGTCAGGCACTTCTTCGGTTTTGGCATTTTGCCAGCGTTTTGCCCAGCCGTGCACCTGCCTCGAGAGGTATCCTTCGGGCTTGCCTATCTCTATGAGTCCACTCTTTTGGATATCTATCTGATGCAGTTCCGCAAAATTTTTAATCAGGTTGGTATTCATCTGCTGCATGGTCTTCTCATCAAAATCCATTTTATCACTTGCCCTGAGGATAATCCCCTTGACACGCTCCATGACATAAAAAGGAGCGCCGATGATGTCCTTGTCTTCGGTATAGACCAGCGGCTTGGGTGCTTTGGGATAGACAGGATTCACTAGAGAAAGCACCTTGTATTCTCGCCCCATGTCATGCCCTTTGCTGATGTTCTCTGCCCCTACGGGTGGGCGGCGCAGCACCATTTCTTTGTCGCCTAATTTGATGAGGTAGGTCAGGTTAGAGTATCCGCTCGGAAACTGCTCTACACTGAGGCTTGCATCGGGCATGTCTAGGCTTGCCTGTAAAAATTTTTCTAAATTTTGAATGTTTAACTCTTCGCCCGCACGAACCTCACGGGCAGTATCCATTGAATGACTCATAATTAAGGAATTTTATAGTTTTTTTTAATTCTAAAAGCGAATGTAAAGAATTTAAGGCATTTTTGCATTCTTATCTTGTTTTGTAGTGCCAAAGCTTGTTATTTTTTTAGAAAATGCTGCTTTACAGAAGATAATCCAAAACATGGCACATATTTCGAATAGGTGTGTATAATGATACCTTCCCTTGCAGGCTGCTTGTTTTGAGTATAAATTACCTGCTTTCTCTAAAAATATTTGGAAAATCAAAAATCATCTACGAAATTGAACCTTCAGAAATTCACATTTATCCCTAATCTAAGAATGATTAAACCTGGAAGTATGCTTGTGCAACGTCCACGCCGCAACCGAAAATCAGCCGTCATCCGTGAGATGGTAGCTGAAAACAATGTAGGCGTTCAAGACCTTATTTTTCCTTTATTTATCATAGAAGGCGAAAACCAAAAAACCCCCATACAATCTATGCCTGGCATCTATAGGTATAGCTTAGACCTTCTTCTTGAAGAGATAGCTGAGTGTGTGGAGCTAGGTATTCAGGCATTTGCTCCCTTTCCGAATATCTCCGAAAACCTCAAAGACAAGTATGCCAGTGAGAGTTACCGAGAAGACAGCCTCTACCTCCACGCCATCCGCACCATCAAAGCACAGTTTGCTGATATTTGCCTCATCACTGATGTAGCAATGGACCCCTACAGCTCGGCAGGGCATGATGGCATCGTGGAAGATGGCAAAATCCTCAATGATGAAACCCTAGAGATTCTCGGCAAAATGGCATTGGCTCAGGCAGAAGCAGGTGCAGACATCATTGCCCCTTCGGATATGATGGATGGGCGAGTGGGGCATATCCGCCGTGAGCTAGATGATGCTGGCTACACAGAGGTGTCTATCATGGCTTACACTGCCAAATATGCCAGTGCTTTTTATGGCCCATTCAGAGATGCCCTTGACTCTGCCCCTAAGTTTGGAGACAAAAAGACCTATCAGATGAACCCAGCCAACGGCAGCGAAGCCATATTAGAGGCACAGCTTGATTTTGAAGAAGGAGCTGATTTTTTGATGGTGAAGCCTGCCTTGCCTTACTTAGATGTCATCAAATCTCTCAAAGAAACTTTTCCGCTGCCTATAGCTGCCTACAATGTGAGTGGTGAATATGCGATGGTCAAAGCTGCCGCCATGCAAGGCTGGCTCAATGGTGAAAGTGCGATGCTGGAGACACTCCTGAGTATCAAAAGGGCAGGTGCAGATGTGATTCTGACATATTTTGCCAAAGAATTTGCTGAATTGCAGAAAAAAAATCAACGATAAATCGGCACTATTTATAGAGATGCTGGCTTCTTAGAAAAGGGCATACTGCCCCATCACTAGACAAAACAACGTAAAACCATAACTCACTTATGCAAGGCCTAGAATATACCGTAGATATAGTAATGTGCATAGATGCCACAGGCAGCATGGCACCCATCATAGAGCGTGTCAAAGACAATGCCCAACGCTTCTATGAAGACCTCATGGAGGTGATGGCACACAAAGATAAATCCATTGATACACTCCGTGTCAAGGTCATTGTCTATCGTGATTATTATTATGATGGGGAAGAATCTATGTTATCCTCAGATTTTTTTACACTTCCAGCCCAAAAAGATGCCTTTAGAGATTTTATCTCTCATATCAAAGCAGAGGGCGGAGGCTATGAGCCTGAATGTGGTCTGGAAGCCATTGCACTCGCCATTCGCTCTGATTGGAATAAATCAGGAGATAAAAAACGCCAAATCATCATCGTCTGGACAGATGCAAGCACACACCCTTTAGAGAAAGATGAAGGCAAAAAACCTGGCAATTACCCTACGAATATTCCCACTAATTTTGATGAGCTGACAGACCTCTGGGATGGGCAGTTTATGGGGCATGCTGCCAAAAGACTCATTATTTATTCTCCTGATGCCTATGCCTGGACAGACATCGCCAATCACTGGGACAATACCATTCAATATCCGTCTAAGGCAGGTGAAGGACTCAATGAAGTAGATTATCACACCATCTTAGATGCAATAGCAAGCAGTGTATAAAAACACAGGTTACAAGTAATTTTTAGGTTCATTTGGTGGTTTTATATTTAGACTGTCTGGCATCAGGCTCTTGGCCAAAGACAGGCAATGATGGAGTGAATGTACTCATTTATTGATTGGTCTTGTGCACATCATCAGCACACTGTACGGAGTGCAATACGACACTAAGTACATTCAGCTTATCAATTTAAAATTGTCTTTACTTACATTCTTCTCTGTATCTTGGCAAGCATACTCTACAAGCAAAAATATAATCTCTAACAATGACTGATTATGGTACATCATCAGAAAGCACTTAACTACTTCAAAAACCTCTACTTAACAGCTATAGCAGATAGCAAACTTGCTTACGAAGAGACTGCCTTCTTGGTGCAAGTGGCCAAACACATGGGCATCAGCTCAAGAGAAGCCTCCGATATTATGTTTGGGACAGATACACACGAGATTAGCATCCCCGACACCGAGCAAGAAAAAATGACCCAGCTGGAAGACATCGTGATGATGATGATGATAGACCGCAAGATACACGAAAGAGAATACGATTTATGCCTTAGCTTTGCAAAGGCAATAGGTGTGAATCAGCCTGATTTAGACCGCCTTATCCTGAAAATCATCAAAGATTAGGAAGATTTTATGAAAATGATGTGTGATTTATCATTGACTTCTTATCTTTAAATTTGCGATTTATCAAGCTGAAGTTTAATTTTGTATTGAGAGGTGTTTTGATTTGCTTTTTATAAAAGATAAATTTATATTCACTTCCTAAAAAAAGTATAGTTTAAAACTAAACCCCCAACACTTAGTTAGGTGCTAGTCATTCTTCTAAAAAAGTATGCTACTTTCAGGTTTTATAGTCTATCATAAATATCTCATTGGCAAGATTCATTTTCATTCATTTAAAAATCATTAATTTCTCTGTAATATGGATATAACTAACCCTCTGGTGTATGGAGTACCTTTTTTTGTGGTTCTCATACTTTTAGAACTCGCCTACAGCAAATCTCACGACCACGACGAGCATCAAAAAAGTCTTTATGGCTGGAAAGATTTGGCATCTAGTGCCGCAATGGGTCTAGGCTCTGTCTTGATTGCTCCCTTTATCAAAGTGGTTTCTTCTATCATTATATTCACTCTAGTCTATGAGCTCTGCAACCCTGTGGTCAATGGAGTTCATACCAATCTCTTAGGCTATGAAGCCTTTGGCTGGGCTTGGTACACATGGCTTGCTTGCCAGTTTTTGGATGATTTTAGCTACTATTGGTTTCACCGAATCAATCACACTGTTCGTTTTTTCTGGGCGGCACACATCGTGCATCACTCCTCAGACCATTACAACCTGAGCGTAGGCATCCGCAATGGCTGGTTTACGCTTCTCTACAAGCCTTTTTTCTATATGTGGCTTCCTGCTATTGGCTTTCACCCTGCGATGGTGGTGGTCTGTATGGGTATAGAAGCTTTGTGGCAGTTTCAGCTACACACTCAATATATCCCTAAGCTAGGCTTCTTAGAAAAATTCCTCAATACACACACACAACACCAAGTACATCACTCCCAAAACTTAGAATACTTAGACAAAAATCACGGAGGCTACCTCAATATTTTTGATAGAATCTTTGGTTCTTGGGCAGAATATGATGAAAATGTAGAAATAAAATACGGTGTAGTCCACGCACCCAATTCTCATAACCCCTTGGTAATCCTGACACATGAGTACAAAGATATTTGGAATGATATGAAAAAATCCAAGAACTGGTACCATAAGTTTATGTACGTCTTTGGCCCTCCAGGCTGGAGCCACGATGGCTCTACCCTCACCGTAAAGCAGATTCAGAGGCTGCACCGTGAGCAACAACAAGAAGAACAACAACTTGCCAAAGTAAATTAGTCTTTCAGCTAGCCATTAAAAAAAAGCCCCTACACTGCGTAGGGGCTTTTTTTACCTATGGGTTTATCTGGGGAGAGTGGGATGCCATAACTTACTACAGCGTTTCAAACATTTCATAATATTATTATCTTACTGCTTGGTTGGTGTTTTAGAAATGACGGTTCACCCAAATCTTTGTTTACATTTGATTGAGCCATTTCTACACCAACCAGCTGTGTTATAAGCCTTTACATCTAACCTTTTCTTCAAATATAAAAAGAACTCACATTTACTTCCATATTTAAAGCGCAAGACTTTTCCTGAGTCTCCAAACATAATACACAACTCTTTTTTACTTATCATTTCAGTTAGCGTTTCAGTTAGTAAATACACGAAAAGAACATTAAAAAAGTGAGCAAACTATTAAATGAAAGCCTAACTGAAAAGAAGTAAAAAGAAAGATACATAAAAAAGATTCTATACTTCAAATAATGCAAAATATACAGCCTTGCAAGATATTGCCATTACAGAAAATTTAGGTATTTTCGAAGAGTCAAACATCTTAAAAAATATACTTACTTTCAAGAAAAAACTTGCAAAGCAAAAATGAGGTTACATAAGGTGTGTACTTTATCAGATTGACACTCTTAGTACCTCATTTTGAGCAGCTACTTATAACCTGATACCAAAAGCGAAGGCATTTAAGTCGGGGCCACGCTCAGGCACAAACAAGGGGTTCAAGTCATATTTAAAAAACAAAAGTACGCCATTGAATCCTAGATGACCTTCTAGCCCATATCTCCAGTTATTTAAGAAGAAGTTATCTCGGTCTTTGGTTCTGTTGCGTGAGCCATCTTCTCTGACTTTGGTGTAAGCACCCAGCCTTACGCCTGCATAGCCTCCTACGCCGAGGTTAATGGTGCGTCTGCCAGATTTATCACGAAACCGTGCATTGAGTGTGAGCGGAATATTAAAGTAATACGCAGTAAGTTTATTTTTTCGGAGAGATTTTCCAAAATCATCTTGGTAATTTCTGAATTCCAGCCCCTCTTCACCTCTTATCAGGTAATTATCATTCTCAAACATAAAGTTGTACCAGCTAAATTCTAACCCCATTTGTAAGCTAAAAGGGCTTTTTTGACCTCCTATGCGCATTCTTTCATAAGTGCCTATACTCACAAAACGAGAGCCTCCTATTCTCAATCCGTAGGCTTGGTTATTGGCATCAGGAAAACTTCCGTTTTCTAGGTAGTTATTCAGCCCCAAATCTACTGCCCAGAAGTTTCGGAATCGGGGGCTTTTATACACCCTTTTGCTTGTCTTCGGGATACTGTCATTAGATTGGCTCAATAGAGTCATTTCGTCTTCTTCAAAGTTAAGTTCATACTCATAGGTTTTTACTTCGCTTTGTTTATTGGCATTGCTTGTGTCTAAGCCTGCGGTTACATCACGGATAATCTGGTTAATATCTAACTGACGCAGCCTGGCAAGTGAGGCACGGTCTTGGGCATAAATCACGATTTTGGTTTTGCTGTTCAGCTCCACAGTAATCGTGTCTTGAGCTTTAGATTGGGTAGGTATCAGGCAAAAAACACCTATCAGTAGGGCGAGTACTTGTATTATTTTCATCTTTTTATGGGTTATATGGTTTGGTTTTAATTCGGGTTTGGTTTATTTTTTTCCGATGGATGCCCAGAGGCGTTCATCATTGATGTCTAGGCTATCTTTCTGATAATCAGCACCTTCTTTAAAATCTTTGATGGCATTGAATACTTTATTAAGCTTGCTTTTAGATTTTTTATTGGTTTTGTTGCTTGCTATTTGTGTATTTTGTTTGCTTTCTTTGGAGAGGCTCACCCTGACCACGACTCTGAATACTTCTTCTTTGTCATTGTTTGGTGCGTCATTGTTTGCCAGCATTGTTTTATCCTCTTTTTGAGGTGATGCGGGTGCAAGCTCCTCAAGTTCTTTTGGTTTTTGCTCTTGAATTGGTTTCTTTGACTTATTTTTATCTATTAGATTTTTGCCCTTGTCAGTTGCTTTGCTGTCTTTCAGAGATTTTTTTTCTGACCCCGAAAGTTGCTCCGATGTTTCTGTCTGTAGGTCTTGGTCCTCTATATTTTCTTCCTGTGCCATTTGAGTGTTTGTGTCTTCTTCATTTTTCAATAGTTTTTGTTTTCTGTTTTTTTGCAGAGAATCAGCTTCGGTATTGGCGAAGTCATTGCCACCTTGTATGCCACTTTGGTTTTGTAGCCAATAGCCTCCTACGCTCAGCATCAAAAAGAAGGTAGCTGCCACGGACACAGTCGATATCCAAAACATCTTTCGTGAGGCTCCTTTTTCGTCTTCTAAATTCGCCGAGAGTTTGTCCCAAGCTTCTGGGCGAGGGTTTCGGCTATGTGCGTCTAGCTTTGATTTGAATAGTTTGTCTATATTTTTTTTATCAGCCATGTTTGATTTTGTTAAGTTTTTGCTGGTGTTCTTCCAGTGTTTTTTGTAATAAAGCCCTTGCCCTCGATAATTGAGATTTAGAAGTACTTTCTGTGATGTTTAGCTGTTCGGCTATTTCTTTGTGCGAAAACCCCTCAATGGCATACAGGTTAAAAACTGTTCGGTAGCCTTGTGGGAGTGCTTGCACGAAGCCAAGCAGCTCGTCTGCCTGTGCTTCTTGTTCATATTCATTAAACTCTAGGGCATCCTTGAGTTCTTCTACATCTGAGTGGGCATAAAGCCATCGGTGCTTTCGGAGATAGTTCAGGCATTCATTGACTATGATGCGTCTAATCCATCCCTCAAAACTACCCTCTGACTTGAATTGGTCTATTTTCTGAAAAACCTTCAAAAAACCGCCAATCATCAAGTCTTCTGCCTCTAACTCTTGTGGCACATAACGCAGGCAAATGGCAAACATCTTGGGAGAAAACCGCTCATAAACGGCTTTCTGCCCTTTTGGGCTCTGTTTTTGGCACTGCCTGATGAGTGCATCTTCTGAGTAGAGTTTAGACATATCTTAGTTTAAAAATAGAAGACTGTTTCTTTTGTGTCTGTTCAATAGGGAGATGCACTAGGGGTTTGAAAGGTTGCTTCAGGATAAAATATTTTCTAAAAAAATGTGGGTTTAGTGCTTTTGGGGTGAAAGACATCGTTTCATTGAATTGTCTGACAGTTTTTATACAGCCTGTAATGCCAGACCTTGGTCTCTGAATTTAGCCTCCAAAACAGACAGAAGATTGTGCTACAGCTTTGCGCTCACAAAATTATCAAAAAAACCGTTTTTTCTACTAAAACAAAACCCATCCCCCATCCCAATCAGAGCATCTTGGAAAAGAACTTTCTAAGCAATTAATTAGTTGTATATACAATTAATGTAAATGCAATTTAACTGAATTTATATAATATATGAATACATCACTCATCACAGGGCTGCACCATGTAACCTCTATGGCATCTGCTCCACAAAAGAATGTAGATTTTTATGCAGGCATTTTGGGCTTAAGACTCCTCAAAAAAACCATTAACTTTGATGCACCAGATATTTACCATTTGTATTATGGAGATGAATCAGGCACACCAGGCAGCCTGATGACTTTTTTTCCTTTTAATGGAATCAGTGCAGGGCGGCAGGGCAAAGGGCAGGCAGTCAGCACTACTTTTTCAATCCCTGTGCAGTCCGTAGAGTACTGGGTCAGGCGGCTTGAGCAGTTTGAGGTCAGGCACAAAGAGCCTCAAGAGCGTTTTGGGGAGGTAGTGATTTATTTTGAAGATTATGACGGGCTTGGGCTAGAGCTCATCGCCAATGATGATGATGATAGAGAGGCTTTTACCTATGGGCACATCCCCAAAGAGCACAGCATTCGTGGGTTTTATAGCATAGAACTCTGGGAAGATACCTACGAAAAAACAGAATCTGTACTGGTCAATCAGCTCAACCACCAATTCATAAAAGAAAGCGGCTCAAGAAGAAGATATGCCCCCCTCAATGCCAAGCCTGGGCAGATTATCGACATCGTATGGGCTCCTGAGAACAGATACGGCGTAGGCGGAAGTGGCACGGTGCATCACATTGCCTTTGATACTCCTTCTCTGGAGACACAACTAGAGGTCCGTGAAAAAATCCATCAAATAGGACTCTCTCCTACTCCTGTGATAGACAGGCAGTACTTTGATGCCATTTATTTTCGTGAGCCAGGTGGTGTACTTTTTGAAGTTTCTACCAACAAGCCCAAAGGATTTATGACAGATGAAGAATTTGCACATCTCGGAACGCATTTAATGCTGCCTTCTTGGCTAGAAGGACGCAGAACATACATTGAAAAATTATTAGAACCCATTACTTTAAACCCCGAAAAATATGCATCAACATACTAAGAATATCTCATACACAGGCAAAACGCTCTCAGAAGCCTCCAAAGCCATGGTCATGATACACGGCAGAGGAGCAAGTGCAGAAAGTATTTTAGGGCTTGCCGAAGAGCTGGAAGTCAAGAATTTTGCCCTTTTGGCACCTCAAGCCACCCAAAACACATGGTATCCTTACAGTTTTATGGCGGCAAAGACCCAAAATGAACCAGGACTCTCAAGTGCCTTGTCTATGCTAGGAGAACTCTTAGAGGAGGTGAAGGCGGCAGGCATCAAGACCGAAAATATTTATTTCGTAGGGTTTTCTCAGGGGGCTTGCCTTGCGGCAGAGTTTACTGCCAGAAATGCCGAGCGCTACGGAGGCGTATTCATCCTGAGTGGCGGGCTGATAGGTGATTCTCTGGAGAAAAACTTGTACCAAGGTGATTTTAAAGGGACGCCCATTCTCTTGGGCTGTAGTGATGTAGATGCACACGTGCCTTTGGCAAGAGTACAGGAAAGCACGGCAATGTTTAAGGCTATGGGTGCAAATGTTACAGAAAGGATTTATCCCAATGCACCACACACTGTTTTTGAAGATGAAATACGGCTCATGAATGAAATTTTGCTGATGAACTCCTAGAATCAAAAAAATAGCTGCACTAGATTGCCTCACTCTTTTAGGAAATAGATGGGTGGGGCTTTTGCTGGTCTAAATACAAATTTTTGCCCCCAAAACAAGGACATCATCTAGTTGCTTTTGGTCTTTTGACCAGTCATCAAATGTCTGTCTGAGCACCTTGTGCTGCGCTTCCATAGATTTTTGGTGAATGTCATACAATAAATTCCTGAATCTTTTGCCTAAGAATTTCCTGCCTATCTCTCCTCCAAACTGGTCTTGAAAACCATCCGAATACATATACACGGTCGTATCAGTGAGCAGTGGAAAAATATGCTTTTCAAAAATCCTTTCTTTTTCTCTTTGCACGCCACCTATGCCCATTTTACTTCCTTTTATATAATAGTGTCTGTCTTCTTGTATCAAAATCATAGAACTCTGTGCCCCTGCGAAGTGCAGTGACTTATCTTTGAGGTCTAGCTTGATGATAGAAATATCCATGCCATCTCTGCTGCCTGTTTCTTTTTGGCGTAGGGAAGTCCTGACTCCTTGGTGCAAGTGGTTGAGGATGGTATCTACTTCTGTGCATTGGTCTTGTATGATGATGCTATTCAAGATGTCATTGCCAAGGATACTCATAAAAGCACCAGGCACTCCATGCCCTGTACAATCTCCTACTGCCAAAATCCCCTCATGTGCACTCACTTGATGAAACCAATAAAAATCTCCCGACACAACATCACGAGGCATCAGCATCACAAAAAAATCAGTGAACAACTGCCTTATTTTTTCATCAGAAGGCAAGTAAGCCTCCTGAATACGCTTGGCATAGTTGAGGCTTGCGAGCATATTTTCACTATTTTTTTCAATTTCTGCCTTTTGTCGGTTCACAAAATCAAGTGTAGTGCTTAGTTCTTCATTGGATTGGTTAATTTCTTCATTCATGGCTTGCAGCTCTTCAGTGCGTTCTGCCACTTTTTCCTCTAAGTTTTGGGCATAGTCTTGGAGTGAATCCCTGGATTCTTTGAGATTCTTCACCATAAGGTTGAAGGCAGAGGCAAGTTCTCCGATTTCATTTTCAGATTTAATCTTCACAGATTCATCTAGTTTTCCAGCAGCTACTTGGCGTGCAAAAGCTGTAAGTTGTCGGATAGGTTTGCTAAAAGAACTTGCTATCGAGAAGGCTGCCAGCACTACAAGTGTAAGCGTAATAAGGACAATCACCCCCAAAATATCTCTCAGCACCTGCACTGCTGCGAATGCCTCCGAAGTATCTAACTTAACGATGAGCGCACTTCTGAGTGAAGGCACATATACCCAGCGTGCAAAGACCTCTTTATCTCTATAATCTTGAATAATGCCACTGCCGCTTTTGCCTTGCAGGGCTTGAGCAATGCCTTGCTGATTTTTATTGGCCAGTGAAATGTTCTTTTTGAAAGCTGCTTTGGTTGCGTGTCTTGTATTGTTGGCAAATATAGATTCCTTCGGATTGATTTTGGTGATGAGTAAACTTTCTCCCGTTTTGCCAAGCCCTGTATAATCATTCATGACCTGCTCTATGACCAACCTATCAAGGGCCACCATCAGCACCCCTACGAATCTTTTTTGTGTGTTTCGGATGGGTGTAGCGATGTATAATTCCCCTTTGGAGGCATTTCTCATTGAGAAGTCAGAGAAATCAGCTTGTAAGAGGATATTTGCTCGCTCAAACACCCTCCCGATGGCAGTATTTTTCCATTGCTCGTGCTTAAGTATTTGCCCTTGCATAGATGAATCAGAGGCAGTAAGGGCTATTTTTCCCTGTGGCATCACAATCCAGACATCCTTAAAACCAAAACTTTCCCTGTATTTTTGGAGCAGTTTGCGCTGAGTAGAATCAGTGAGGGAGTCTTCTCGAAGTGCTTCTGTGGTCTGGTGAATATCAGGGATGGTCGCCAAGAGTTCCGCATCTTTCAGGTTCTGCTGAAAAAATGTATTAATTGCCTGCACTTGTCTTTCGGCAATGGCAGAGAGGTTATTGATGGCATCTTCTTGAATGATATTTTTTGCATTTTGGTAGCTGACATAGACCAGCACTACTTGTACGGGAAACTCAATCACCAAAAACCAAAAAAGTAACTGGAATGCAATCCGTTTGCGGATATTTATAAAAAAGGAAGTTTTTTCTCTGTTTTTCACTTTCCTAGGTTTGCCCATTGTTGATTCCAGTTTAAGTAAAGTGTGTTCAAGAAGTGTTCCCATTCTTGTTTTGAGCGGCTGGTAGGAAAAGGATTGGGTCTGATGGGTTTGTGTGAACTCCAGATAATCTCAATCTGTGCATCCTCCTGAATCTTGCCAATATGGACAGTCTTCCAAGTATGCTGGGTTGCGGCATCTATATATACCAGCCCTCCTGGCGCCTGAAAACTTCCATTGGGAAGTTGGTTTTTTACTTCGGTGATGTCTGTAGTGCCTGCCTCTCTGACTGCCTCTGCCCATAGATATACACTGATGTAGCCTGCTTCTATGGGGTCATCGGTTACTCGGTCTTCGCCATATTTTGCTTTGTAATCTTTCACGAATCGTTCATTTTCAGGGCTTGATACGCTTTGAAAATAATTCCAAGCCAAATAATCACCCAGCATCTGGCTTACCTCCAAGCTTCTGAGCTCATCTTCGGCAATGCTAAACGAAAAAACGGGAATGTCCTCAGAGCGGATGCCTGCTTGCCGCAAGGCTTTAAAAAATGCAATGTTTGAATCTCCATTGATATTATTTAGAATTACATCGGGCTTAGATGCCACGATTTTATCTATCATCGGTTTGACATCTTTGCTGCCCAACAAAATGTATTCATCTCCTACTACTTCGGCTCCTAACTCCGTGAGAAGGTCTTTGATAATGGCAGAAGCCGTGCGAGGAAATACATAATCAGAGCCTACTATAAAAAAACGCTTGCCCAGATGGTCAAAGGCCCATTTGGTGGCAGGGATAATCTGCTGATTGGGGGCAGCACCTGTATAGACAATGTTAGGAGACTGCTCCAGCCCTTCATACTGAATGGGGTAAAATAAAAGATGTTTGTGTTTTTCAAATACAGGTTTGACGGTCTTGCGACTTGCAGAGGTCCAGCAACCAAAGACGACCTCTACTTTTTCTTGGCTGATGAGCTTCTCGGCTTGTGCCGCAAAATAGCTTGCATCTGACCTGCCATCATAGATGACAGGCACTATTTTCTTGCCTAGTAAGCCTCCTTTTGCATTGATTTCTTCTATTGCCATCAAGGTAGCATCTGCCACAGCTTTTTCACTGATGGCCATTGTACCGCTTAAAGAGTGTAATACGCCTACCTTGATGATTTCTTGTTTTTGCTGGCAACCCACAAGAAACCCAAGTATGATGACACAATATACATATTCAATGTATTTTTTTTTCATTTTATATCCAATAGGAATGATTTTGTGCTAATTCTATCAAAGATATTACCAAAAATAAACAACACGCTGCACTAAACCTTTTAGTCAAACTATTGGCTGGTTTTAAACACTTCATTGCAAATCTATTACAAAAAATTATTTTAAAACAAAAACATAAAACACTTTTCGGAATAAATCACGCATTTTCAAAGATAAAAAACATACGTACACACTTTTACAAAAAAGAAAATACGGTTCTGATGTATTTACCAAAAAAACAGGCGCTTCCTCTGAATGCTATTGGGAGCATTCTACCAAAAATACAGCAGTGCATCTGTTAATAGACAGAATAAAAACAGCAGCCAAGCAACCCTCGGCAGTAATAACACATCTTTACAATAAAAATATTTGTTTTATTCAGAATAATTTTAGTACTTTGCATTACACACTACTAGGTTTAATAAATCATGTAGTGATAGATTTCTTTGTTTTAGTAGATTATATCTTGCATTTTTGAATTTTAAAAATACTCAAACCAAATAACCTTTTTTACTTTTATCATTTATGAAAGCATTAAAATTTCTCAGTGTCTGTCTGATTGCCTTTATTTTGTGCCTGCACGCACATTCTGCACAAGCACAAGACCAGCCTACGGCAAAAAATTGGGGCTTGCAAGATTGTATTGACTATGCCATCAAGCAAAACATTACCATTCAGCAGAGTGATTTACAGATTCAAGTAGATGAAAATAATTATCTGCAATCTAAGGCAAGCCGCTACCCTGATTTGAATGGCTTTGCCAACCAGCAGTTTAACTCTGGACGTTCTATTGACCCATTTAGCAATCAGTTCGTTACCAAGACGATTAACTCAAACAATTTTAGTCTAAACACATCCATTACCCTCTTCAATGGCTTCAGGATTGACAATACCATCAAACGAAACCAAATCAATGTCAATCTGAGCCGCCTATCTGCTGAGCAGGCACGCTATGATGTCTCTCTAAACATTGCCTTGGCGTATCTCAATATTTTGCTTAACCAAGAGCTACTCTCTGTAACACGGCAAAATGTACTCTCTACGCAGACACAACTAGACAGGACACAAAAGCTATTTGATGCAGGGGCTGTTGCCGAGAATGACCTCATAGACCTTAAAGCCACACTTGCCAACAATGAGCTTGCTGTGGTAAATGCCGAAAACAGCATTATGATTTCTAGCCTCAACTTGCAGCAACTAATGAACCTAGAAGTCAGCCCTGATTTTGAGATAGTGCCCGTAGAGATTGATGCCCTAGAGGTCAATGATTTTAATGAGACTTCTCAGCAAATTTACCAAACCGCCGAGGGCTTTTTGCCCAGTATCCGTCAGGCAGAGCTTGCCGTTGAGAGAGATGAATACAACATAGAAATCGCAAAAGCTGGACGCTACCCTACACTGACCGCAAGCGGAAGTATTTTTACGGGTTTTTCAAGTGCTACTTCAGATTTTGACCCTACCAAGACTTTTTTTCCGCAACTAGGAGATAACCTCCGACAGCAATTAAGCCTAGGCTTAAGTATTCCTATTTTTAACCGTTGGCAGACCAAGACGCAGATTAATAACTCGCTTATCAACAAAACATCTACTGAACTGACTGCCCGAAATACCCGCATACAGCTTCGCCAAACTATAGAGCAGGCTTATGTAGATGCCAAATCTGCCCTCAATACTTACAGAGCGCGTGAGCAGCAGGTAAGGGCTTTGAGCCTGACTTATGACAATACCAAAATCAGGTATGAGGCAGGAGCTGCCAATGTGGTAGATTTTAACCTCGCAAAAATCACCCTTGACAATGCCAAATCTGACCTTGTGAGGGCAAAATATGATTATTTGTTCCGCCAAAAAGTATTGGATTTTTACCAAAACAAGCCTTTGAGCTTCGATTAAGCTGCAGGCATTTGAGAAAAAAAGACCTACATGCCTTGGATGCGTCCAGGGTCTGTGGGTCTTTTTTCTTTTTTCAGTTGAATTTTTAATACAGAATAGATACTTTTTCTAGCCAATCATTCAGCCTTCGTTTTTGCTCCTCCGAGATGGGGTTCTCTTGAAGATTGATTTCTTCTAAAAATGTGCATTTCGCAAATTCTACAGGGATAAGCTCTATAAAATTTTTACTCATATTCACCTTGCGTAGCTCGGTCATTTGTGCCATTTTTGGGTTAATCGCCTTGATGGCATTCTGGCTAATGTTGAGGTATTTTAAAAAACGAAGTTCTTTGAGCTCATCAGGGATAAAAGGCATCCGAGTGGCAGAAATGTCTAAATCTACGAGGTGCATCAGCTCACTCAATGATATGATTACTTTTTCAACATTGAGGAGTGGGTTATGCCCTAGGTCTATTTTTTGAAGCCTAATCAGCCTGTCAAAGTCATCAGGTAGGGCTTTTATGAGGTTATTGGCAAGGGAAAGCACCCTTAGTTTTTCTAGTTTACATACCTCATTCGGGATTTCTTTGAGGGCATTGCGGTCTAGGTAAAGCTCCTGAAGGTTGTCAAGTAATTCAATCTTGTGAGATACTTTGCTCATGTCATTGTTGGCAAGATTTAAGACCTTTAGCTGTGCCAGTTTGCCCAGTATTTCAAAAGTTTCATCATATTCTATGATAGGGTTCATGCCTAGGTACAGGTACTGTAGCTGCTCTAATTTTGCAAAATTAAGGGGCAGGTGTGTGATGGCATTGTGCCCTATATTGAGTATTCTGAGAGATTTGAGAGAAGAAAAGCCCTCAGGGAGGCTGCGTACTCTGTTAAAAAATAAATCTATAATCTTAAGATTCTGTAGTGCCCCGATGCTTGTGGGCAGCTCCTGTAGCTGGTTAGACTGCAAGTACAGTTCTTCTAAATAAACCAATGAGGTGATTTCTTCGGGAAGGCTTTCCAGATTGTTCATGTAAAGATTTAGAAAACTGATATTTTTGAGCAGTGAGATTTCTTCGGGAACTTGCTGGATTTGGTTATTGGTAAGGCTAATTTTTTTGAGAGTGGGCAATGCTTGTAGTAGGGTGAAGGCTTGCTTAAAGTCTAGCTGCGGATTATAATCTAGCTCAATAGACTCTAATTTTTGGAGGGTTTTTATTTCTTGGGGAAGTAGCCCAAATTTATTTTTATTGATTTTTAAAATTTTAAGCTCGGTCAGTTGAGAGATTTTTGGAGAAATCACCTCCAAATCTTGGTTGCTCAAGTCAAGGTAGAGCACTTGTGTAGGGTTTTTGAGTGCTTCTTCTAAAGATGTATAAAAATCATTAGAGGTTAGATAGGCATCGGGGCGTGTCAGGATGGTGTTGGTAGTAGTTTGCCCCTTTGATGTCAAAGGGTAAGCCAGACACAGAACAACCAGTAGCAAAAATGGTTGTTGGTGAATGTATTTTTTCATGATTTTGGTGAAATTTTGTAATTTTTATTTTGCTTTATATACGGTAAAGTATCTGAAAGTAATCGTAAAAATTAGATTTATTTGCTTTTGGGTATATTTTGCTGCAATATACGAAAAACACAATATTAAAATTGGCTTAATTTCTTTATTTCTTACTTTGGTCAAGTTTAAACACAAAAAACAGAAAGACAGGTATAAGAGAGTGCACACAAAAGAACGTAGGCCGCAGGCATAAAGCCTGAATTTAGGTGTGTTGGAATAAAAAAAAGCAAAATAGATAAATCCATAAAATATCTACAAAATGCCAATAGCGTGTGATAAGTTTAAGCCGGAGCTGGTTGGGCGGATTTACACTGTATATGAAAGAATCTAAGTATTGACGGTATCTGAGGGCTTCTATAAGTGCATACCCCAAGAAAAGCATCCCCCCGAGAAGGTGTGCTAAATGCAGCCCCGAGATAAGATACAAAAATGCCCCCGAAGGACTTCCATTTAAAAATATACCCACCCGCTGTAGGTCTGCCCAGCCCTGCCACTGCAAAAGCCCAAATACCAAACCAAGCGTAAAAGTGCTTGAGATGAGCCACCTGTATCGCAAAAATTTTTCTTCTTCTATGGCACTATTGGCAAAATGCAATGTAAGGCTACTTAATACTATGGCGATGGTACTGTACCAAAATGCAAGTGGCAACGGAAAATTCACCCAGTCAGCATCATCTCGCCGTGTGCTGTAGATGAAGGTAAGAATAAAGAACATCAGCGCCATCCCGAATATGCCCAGCCAGAGCATAAATTTGAAAGGTTCTCTTCGGCGAAGAAAGCGAATATCCTCGTCTGAATCTAAATCTTTTATATTTTTCACGCCTAATTAACCCATCAAAATGGCATTATGTTTTGAATAAATTTGAGCTTTTCTCTCATATTAAACTTGATTTTATAGCTTGTTTAACTTTTATGGTTTATTTTTCGCCAAAATCATAAAAACTATAGTGTATGCAGCAAATACTTCCTAAAAAGAATGTACCCTGGCACGAGCAGTCTTTGTATCTGTTTTTCAAGCACAAGTTTAAAAAACACGTTCCGCAAGGCAACAAACCCTATCACCTGATAGATGATGAGGAGGATATAGGCTTGCGTGCTTTGCAGTGGAAAGCCATTGTGATGACCTCCCTGACAGGAGTGATGGGGGTTTGTCTGCTTTATTTGCCTGGCATCGTCTTCCCAGATAGCTACTTGAGCCAGACCAAACACTTGCTTGAAATTTATCAGATGGAACTGCCCTTGCAGCCTTATTTTTTGGGTTATGGTGTTTTATTGGCTTTTTTAGAGATTGTAGTACTTACTTTTATTCATCTATGGGTAGTACGTAAAATAGCCCAAATCTGTGATTTTCCGCATCGGCAAGACCCACGCCGTGATGCACATATCCGTGTATTGTTTGAGGTGAGTTTAGAAAAAGAAGATAAAAGTTTGCTCCGTTTTAACCTTAATCCTTTGGCGGGCTTGTCTTACTGGAAAACCTTGGCTTATAACCTGCTAAATGTTTTAAAGGCTACTTTGAGTAATATTTTTATTAAATTGATATTGAGCCGTATTTTAGGGCGTTTTGTGTTGAGGGCTTTGATAGATTTGGTGGGCATTCCTGTATTTGCTTTCTGGAACGGAATGGCCACTTGGCGTGTCATCAGAGAGGCAAAGATAAGAATCATGGCACCGCCCTTGGTTCAGGATTTATGCAAAATCTTGGCAAAGGATTACCAAGGCAATGAAGCCTTTGAAGCACATTTGTATGATATGCTTCAGTGGATAGCCGTTACGAAACGTAATTTTCACCATAATCATTTACTTTTGGCGAGTCAGCTTCATGATACCTTTCAGTTTGCGTATCAAGACAAGAAAGCCAAATCATTTGAAGAGATTTTGCCCATTCTTCAAAGACTTCCTGAAGAGGTAAGAGAAGGACTTTTAAAGGTTTTTTTATTTGGCTTGCTGATAGATGGGAGCATCTCAGCCGCAGAGGTCAGGTTTTTAAAGCAATTAGATACAAAATTACACATCAATAAAGCATTGCTTGCCAAACTAAGGCTGTGGGCAAAAGAGTTTGTAAATGGGCGGGGACTGGCATCATTTCTAACAAAAAAAATAATCGTGGCATAAAAAAAGTAGCTTGGATATGCCCTGCTGCTTGATAGATAAAAAAAATAAATTTGGTAAATTTTAGTGCAACACTCCAAAACCGCAACTTCAGAATATTCTTCATAGGGCAGGGGCTGTCTAATGTAGGGAATATGATGAAGCAAATCGCTATCGGCTGGCTTGCCTATAAGCTGACTGACTCTGCATTTTTGCTGGGGGTGGTCATGTTTACTAGAGAGTTATTTGCTTTTTTGATTTCTCCTTTTGCGGGTGTGGTGGCAGACCGCCTAAACAAGTACCAGCTTATTTTGTGGGCTAACTTGGCACTGCTTGTCAATACTGCATTGCTAGGCTGGCTGACTGTGGGTGCTGGTATTTCGCTGGAGCTGATGATTGTGATACAAGCTGTTTTTGGTCTAATCAGTGGTGTAGAGATTCCGACCCGCCAGGCATTCGTCAATGATTTGGTAGAAAAAAAAGAAAATTTAACCAATGCCATAGCACTTAACTCTACTTTGTTTAACTCTGCCCGCATTGTAGGCCCTTCTTTGGCAGGCATTTTAATTCCTTTTGTGGGCGAGGGTGGTTGTTTTTTGATTTACGCCTTTTTTTTGGTGATTATCCTAGTGATTTTCCAGTTTATCAAATACAAAGCGCCCACCCCACAAAGCCGCAAATCATCTGTGGCTACAGAAATGAAAGAAGGCATGCAGTACGTATTCCAGCATCCTCCTTTGAGGGTTTTGTTTGTGATGGTGCTGTTGGTTACATTCTTTGGGATTTCTTATGAGATGCTGCTGCCTGTGATAGTCAGTGAGGTATTTGACAAAGGGCCTGCAGTATTTGGTTATTTGACCAGTGCCATCGGGGCGGGGTCTATTGCAGGGGCATTGTTTCTTGCCAACCGCAAAGATTTAGGGGGGCTAGAGCAGATTTTGCAATGGGGCATAGCTGTCTTTGGTTTGGGGATTATACTTTTTGCACTCACCAGTCATCTCTTGCTTGCCTTGCTGATTCTTTTTGTGGCAGGCAGTGGCAGGGTGATGTTTTTTACTGCCAACAACACACTGCTGCAGAGTCTGGCAGAGCAAGACAAACGTGGAAGGGTCTTAAGTTTATATATCATGGTTTTTATGGGCAGCAAAACCTTGGGCAACCTCCTGATGGGTACATTGGCAGACTATGCTGGGGCTTCTTGGGCAATCGGCTTGGGCGGCTTGGGTTGCTGTGTTTCGGGGCTTTTGTTGGGGCCTTACCTAGTGCACGTGGGTGATGAAATCCGAAAATTAAAAATAGAAGCTGACAATGCCCGACTCTTAGAAATCCAAGAAGAAACAGATGCCATTCCCTAAAAATCAAAAAAACGATGAAATACTCCCAAACAGTCTTAATCACAGGAGGCTCGAGCGGCATAGGCTTTGAGCTATCAAAATATTTTGCCCGTGATGCCTATCACCTTGTCTGGGTGGCAGCTTATGAAGAAGAAATCACGGTGGCCAAACAAATCCTCCTCCAATCTTTTCCCGAAATACGGATAGACAGCCTTGCCATAGACCTGAGTCAAAGCAATGCAGCACAAGCCGTCTATCAATGGACAAAACAAAAACAATGGACAATAGATGTATTGGTAAACAATGCAGGTTTCGGAACTTATGGCTTTCTAGGAGATACTTCACTAGAAAAAGAACAGGCCATGATTCAGCTCAATGTCTATACAGTCTATACACTTACACACCTCTTTCTGAAAGAAATGAAAAGCCGCAACACAGGCAAAATACTCAATATAAGCTCTAATACTGCCCTGCAGCCCGTCCCCCGAATGGCTACTTATGCCGCTACCAAAGCTTTCGTAAAGCATTTTTCTGAATCAATACACGAAGAACTCAAAGCCCTCAAAGCCGATGTAAGCATCACCGTGGTATGCCCAGCAGCCACCAAAAACACCAAATTCCAGCAATCAGCAGCCATGCAAAAAGTACGAACCTTTGAGGGCTTGCTCTGCACCACGCCCGAAGAAGTAGCCAAAGATGCTTACAAAGGACTCCAAAAAGGAAAAAAAACCGTGCTGACAGGTGCCAGACTTCGCAATACGCATTGGCTCACTAAGCTAATCCCCAATAGCATCATTCAGTTTTTTTTGCGTAAAGAATTGGACCAAAAAACTATTTAATGGAGAATTAAAAATTGAGAATTTATTAGCCATTCAGTCACTCACCTAACAATATTGTATCAAACTGTTTTTTAAATGTGATTGCATTCAACTTCCTTTTTTGATAGGTAAATCAACTTTTTAGGATGCTTAATGACAATCTAAGACCGATTACCTGAATATAAAATTACAAAAAAAGCAATATGTTTGATTTCTTCTACAATCTATTCTCAGAAGATTTTATGCCACATGGCTACTGTTATATGTGGAATAAAGAAGTACTGTGGCTTCACATAGTATCTGACCTACTGACGGCATTGTCTTATTATTCTATCCCTGTGGCACTGCTGGTGTTTATCCAAAGACGCAAAGACATAGGTAACTTTAAAAAAGTATTCTGGCTTTTTATTCTCTTTATACTCTTTTGTGGAACTACACACCTCATAGCCATTTATACCATTTGGGTTCCTGCTTATCGCTTGGCGGGGCTTGTCAAAGCAATGACGGCACTGGTTTCTGTTTCTACTGCCATCATACTTTGGCCCATCATCCCGAGGGCATTACAAGTGCCAAGCCAGCGTGATTTGGCAGTGCTTAATGAGCAACTCCGCAAGGAAATCAAAAAGAAAGAAGCTTCTGAACAGGCTCTAAGAGAGAATCAGATCAACTTGGAAGCCATCGTAAAAGAAAGAACCCAAGATCTAGAAAACACCAATGAAGAACTTCGTGCCCAAATTCAGGCCAATTCAATGATTCAAGAGCAAATCTACTTTCAGGCTTCTTTGCTAGACCAAGCACAAAACCCTGTGATTGCGATTGACCTTGAGCACAAGATTAATTACTGGAATAAACTTGCCGAAAAGACTTTTGGGTGGAAAGAAGAGGAAGCCCTGGGAAAAAAACCTGCTGAGCTATACCTCACGCCCAAAGAAATAGAAAAAATAGACATCGCCTTTCAGAATGATAACTATGATGACATCAAATGGGAAGATGACATTGAATGTATCACCAGAAAAGGTGAAATCATTCCTATTCACTTTGTGAGTGCCCCTATCAGAGATGCCGAAGGGAAGGAAAAGGGCTTCGTTACTATAGCATTTGACCTCAGAGAGAGAAAAAAAATGGAGGATGACCTACGCCAAGCAAAAATAGAAGCAGAAAAAGCAGCACAAGCCAAGCAAGATTTTCTCTCTACGATGAGCCACGAAATACGTACTCCGCTCAATGCTGTCATTGGTTTTACGGAATTACTCTTGCTAGAAGACCCCAAGCCCGAACAAATAGACTCTCTCCAAACGCTCAAATTTGCAGGGGAAAACCTCTTGGCACTTATCAATGACATCTTGGATTTTAATAAAATAGAAGCCCAAAAACTAGCACTAGAGCAAGTGCCTTTCTCGCCAAAAATACTCATAGAGCGACTCAAACAGCTTTACCAACCACTCGCCAAAGAAAAAAACCTAGTAATAGAAACTTACCTAGACCCCAAAATACCCTCAAAAATACTGGGAGACCCCCTGAGGGTAAGCCAAATCTTGACCAATCTTATCAGCAATGGTATTAAGTTTACTTCCGAAGGAGGCGTCAAAGTACGCCTAGAAGTCTTAGAAGAAACAGACAAAGACTGCAAAATAAAATTTGAGGTGAAAGACTCTGGCATAGGCATTCCAGAAGAAAAACAAGGGCTTATCTTTGAAGCCTTCCAGCAAGCAGACTCTAACACTACCCGACACTTCGGAGGCACTGGGCTAGGGCTTGCCATCACCCAAAAACTTATCAGACTGCACCAAAGCGAAATAGAACTAAAAAGCAACCCAGGAGAAGGTGCTACATTTTCTTTTGTACTTCATTTTCCAAAAAATACGTTTACTCTCATCACACAAAAAACAAACCCTGATAGCACAGCAGAAATACGCCCCATACTACAAAGTAAAAATTTAATATTGGTAGTAGAAGACAATCCTATTAATCAGATTATCACAGGGAGATTCTTAGAAATGTGGGGCTTGGAGGTTTTATTTGCCGAAAATGGAGAAGTAGCCCTAGAGTTATTACAAGAAGATGTGCAAATCAAAGAAAAACTCGCGATGATTTTTATGGATATTTATATGCCCAAAATGGATGGATACACTGCCAGCAAAGAAATTCGAGCTTTAGATGACTTCAAAAAAACACCCATCGTGGCCCTGACAGCATCGGTCATTGACAGTGCCAAAATTAAAATCACGGAGGCGGGTATAGATGATTACCTCAGCAAACCATTTAAGGTAGAAGACCTTAAGCAGATGCTTCTAAAATACCACGTAGGGCTTCCCAAACCTAGCTAAGTAGTGAAGACACCTCAGCCAAGATTTTCTAGGCCTCCTACCATCCTTCAAGGATTTGCTTGAGGGATGGCAAAAGAGGTTTTGTGCATCACATCACTACTTCACATCTAAATATCTGTCTATGTTTTTTTGTACTGCCAAGTTACATATCCCTAAAAGGATTTTGAGGTGTGTATTGGGCATCGCACTTATGTCATAATGCTCATCTTTGATTGCCTTAGGAGAATACCACCTGCGAGGAGTATCTTCTTTTTTCTTTTTTCTGTGAATATCAGGAGGTGTTTTAAACTTGTCTATGCTTTGGTTTCCTACACTGATGTTGTATTCTTCCCTGATTCCGCTTGCACTTGTCCAAGCGTGTACACCTCCCTCACCTTGAAGGTAAAGGTAGGGCATTTTTTCGCTGTTAAACTGCATCTCTACACCACAAAAGTAATAATGCTCATCAAGGTCTTTGCTATGAAAATCTTTTTTCTCATATTTTCCTGTGTTTTTATTGAGCCAAATGCGCCTAAGCTCTAGCTGAAAACCCAGCTCTTTGCTTAGTTTTTGATAGAGTTTGACCAGTTCGAAGAGATAAATGCCTTGCCCATAGATGCCCAAGGTACAGACCTTAAACTCAGGGTTTTCGTGCAGCACGAGCTGCCCTTTTAGGTTTTTAAAAACAGCTTGCCAAGCCTTAAAATCACGAGAAATGCTTGCTTTTTGTTCCTCAAGCCCAGCCAACAAAAGAAGAACGTCCAATTCTATGTCTTGGATTTGGGCAAATGCTTGGAGTAGATTTTTTTGTATCTCCTGCATGGTAAAATAAGACTTGCTTTCCTCCTCGTTTTTCCAAAAATCACTTGCTTTTTTTGCTTTTTTGCGTTTGCGTTCTAGCTGGTCTATTTTGCTCTGGAGCTTCGCAAAATAGCTTCCTCCTTCTATGGCAGAGGCTTGCCTTCTGCAGCCGCTCACCATCTGCTCAAACTCTATCAAGGTCATAGAATCCCAGAGGCTTGATTGCTGATAGAGTGGGTTTATGTCTTCACGCACTTTGATATCAAAGGTGATTTCTTGATGCAATAGCCCCAGCCCTATGTCTAGGGGCTTCTCAAAGGGGTATCCGTTGAGGGCATCTGCAAGGGGTGTGATGAGCCTTTCTTGCAAAGCTCTTTGCAAAAATCTAGCGCCATAGCGTGCATCATAGCCTACATTCCCTAAGTAATCCAATACTTCTTTTTCTATCTTTAGGCTGACATTTCTGTTTTTGATGCCCTCTCTTTTGCGTATCAGCCCTATCTCACGGTCTATAATCTTACGCACGATGCCTTGCTCTAGAGGTGCAAAAGCAATGATGCGGTCTAAGCGATTGAATAATTCGGGTCTGAAATAATTCTGGACTTGTGTCTTAAAATGCGCTGTAGCCCCTTCTTGTGTACCAGTCATCTCTCCAAAGCCAATAGAACCCGTCTGAAAAGACCTTGCCCCGATGTTGGAAGTCATGATGATAATCGTGCTACAAAAATCAGCCACTCGCCCACGGGCATCTGTGAGGCGGCCTTCTCCCAGAATCTGCAAGAGTAAATCATAAAAAGCGGGGTGGACTTTTTCTAGCTCATCAAAGAGCAAAACAGAAAAAGGTGCTTGACGCACTGCCGCCGTCAGCAGCCCCTCCCCTCCAGAATCTCCTGTGAGCCTCATTACTCCTTGCAAATCAGCATATTCACTCATATCAAAGCGAATCATTTTATCTCGATGCCCAAACATAAACGCTGCCAGCACCTTTGCCATTTCGGTTTTGCCCACACCCGTAGGCCCCACAAAGAGCAGAGAAGCAAGTGGTTTGCCACGCCTGATGACTGCCGCTTTGACAGAGATGAGCAAGTCAGTAACGGTCTCAATCGCCTCTGCTTGTCCGTATATATTTTCTTTAAAAAAGGCATTCATCGCTGCCATATCTAGCGGCGTGTCAGGGTTAATCATAAACTCGGGCATGCCTGTCTCTTGGCTAAACCTTGTGTGTACTCCTTTTTTATCAATGATTTTGAGTTCACTTCTTTCTCTGTCTGAGATAAGTGCGTGTAAAAAGTGGATGGTCTTGCCAGGCAATTCAGAATAAGGTGTAAACCATTTTTGAAGCCGCAGAATCTCCTCTATGGCATTTTCTTCTATCAGTGTGCCTTTTGTTTCGCCGATTTGCTGCACCTTTTGGCTGACTATCTCCAGAATGTTGGCATCTGACAGCTCACCGATGTTTATATTGGTAAAAAGCCCCATATAGCCAGGAGAGCGTAATTCTATGCGTGCCACTGCCTCAGGGCTGCACTCTGTAAGCAGCAAAATATCCCCTCTAGAGATATAATCACGGAGGTAATCACCCATAGACATTTCATTGCCTACGTATTGCCCCACTTCAAAAAGCTCTGCAAAATTATGGATATAGAGAATGTCCCCCGTCTTACGCAGTTCTCTGCACATATCTCCTAGGTACTCTTCCCAAGAGCCTAAGCCCGAAAGCCTGTGGAGAAGCTGTGCCGCAGATACCTCCCAAATGCCTACCTCCGAAAGCCCCACCGCATCTTTTTGCCTACAAAACTCTTGGATGAGTGCCGTCTTGCCTTTGCCTGCTTTTCCTATCACGATGCTGCTGCTTTTGCTACGCCCCTCAAAGGCATGCATAACCTGCTCTAACTCTTTTTCTAGCCCAAAAAGCACTCTTTCACTGCTTGCTTGCATTCGTTGGGCCACTTCTAAAAGAATGGATTGCTGCTGCTGCTCCTGAATATTGTCTATCTCAGACAGTGTATAAAATGAAAAATCAGTGGGGATGCTGTGCAATTTAAAGGCATCAAACCACTGAATCTCTAAAATACTTGCTACCGAATTAAGACGCTTTTTGCGGATAAACTCTAGCTGGATATTTTCTTGAAGATGTGCCCGAAGCTGGGCAAGGTCTTCACCCGATGATTCTAGGTTAAGTGCAGGCACAAAACCGATGTAATGCCCTTCTTTGTTGATGACATAAAATAAATCAAAACCCAACTCCAAAGCTGGAAACAAATGGCTGGGAGAAGCCTCTAATTTCATCAAAAAATTTTCTTGGTGAATCTCTTCAGGCAAATAATGTTTCAGCAAAAATCCATACTTCCCATGCTGTAGCCAATCTTTGTGTATGGCTTTATAGACCAAGTTCGCTACCTGTTTGGGTGTCTGGTTTAGCTGTGTGATGTGCGGCAAGTGCAATGGAAAAAGCATTGTGAGCCCCGAGACATGGCTCAACTCACTGATAAGGAAATTTATTTGTATGTTTTTCATTTATGTAGCCGTTTGTGATTTCTAAAAATAACAGTGGTAAATATAACACAAATGAGCTGTATTTTATAACTAAGTCATGTTTTATCTCACTTTCCGCACCGTAGTTGGAGAATGGAGAATTTTTACCCTTGAAAATTTTCGCCAGAGGTTTTTTGTCTGACTAAGGTATTTTTTTTGCCTCCATCTCCCTGATAATCTCCATTGTCTTGACTGATACCGTGCATACCCTTTGGAGCAAGTCTATGACTTGTTCTTTGTAGTCTTCAAAGCGGTAGGTATTGAATTTTTCGGCTATGGTCGGGTCTTTGGGTTTCTTTTCTTTGTATTGGTCTAATATCCATTCTAGGGCAGAGCGGTTGCCTAGCTTATACTCCCAAGCTATGAGCGGAACACCCTCTAAGCTAGTCATTTCATCTAAGGTAATGATGCCCTGCTCTTTGTCTGCTTTGAGTTTGGGTTTCAGCCCCCCTGCCCCCGAAGGGGGAGTTCTATCTTTACGAATGAGTTTGATTCCCCCTTCGGGGGCTAGGGGGCTGTCATAATTCAAATGAAGCTCCATCAATGCCTTGCCTTTTTCTGCCCAAAAATCAAAATCATCATACAAGGGTATGCGTGGAAAATCACGCTTTAAATTCTGCTCATACTTTGCCCTGTAAGCTGGATTGTGAAGCACTCCATAGACATAGTGAAATATCAGCCCCCTAACCCCCGAAAGGGGAACTTCTTTTAACTTTGAATATTTTTCCTGAAATAAATTCACTGCCCAATCGGTGATATTGTCTAGCCTTTGCCCTTGGGAAGTGTAGCGGTAGAAGGGGA
>JAABSX010000016.1 GCA_011390205.1 Microscillaceae bacterium
CCAAGTGCATGCCGAGGTCTGAGCCATCTTCACTGGTGCGTTGCTCTACATATTCTAAGAGTTGATTTTTTTGGAAAATAGCCGTATCATCCGCAAAAAACAAGAATAAAATCCTGACCAAAAAGAGTTCTAATACTTCTCCTTTATAGCCACTCTCAAAGAGTTGATCGTGGATAGTTGCCATCAGTTCGGCGGCTTCTATGTTGAGTGGGTCATCAGGGCGAGTTTCTTTTTTGACTGCCCCAATCATAAATCCAAACAGGCTAATATGCTGATAAAACTCATCTAAGGCAAAGGCATGCACTTTTCTTTCCAGCACATCATAGAGTCTAAATTGCTGAAAATTAGACACCAATATAAATTTGGGGAGTTCATAATCTTTGAGTCCTTCAAAATATCCTATTGCTTGGTCAAAGGCTTTTTCTAGGTTTTCACCCTTAGATTTATGCTCTACAATCAATACTCCTTTCCAGAATAGGTCAATTCTGCCTGTAGCCCCCCTTCCCCCAAAGGGGGAGTTTTGTTCCCCTCCTTTGGAGGGATTAGGGGAAAGCTTTTTTACGTGGTGTTCAAAACTTGCTACCCTTCTACGGTCTATTCCAAAGACATAAAAAAAGTCATTCCAGAAAGTTTGTGCTTCTGCATTTTCTTTTTCTGCCGTTTGGTATTCACGGCTAAAAGTAATGGCCCTTGATTTGATTTCGTTCCAAGAGATGCGGTTTTGAATCATGGTTGCTTATTTTTTATGTTATGTAAAAAGTCCTATAAGATTTTAAGAATCTTATAGGACTCAACAGTTATTTAATGGAAGCCCTTAGGAGAAATACCTAAAATCTTGACCATCTTTTAGCTGCAAGAGTGTTTCGTAGATAAGCTGAATCACATTTTCTACATCGGTCTTGCTTGCCATTTCTACTGTGGTGTGCATATATTTGAGAGGCAGAGAGATGAGGGCAGAAGCCACACCACCATTAGAGTATGCAAAAGCATCTGTATCTGTGCCAGTGAAGCGAGAAGAAGCCATGCGCTGATAGGGGATTTTTTTGTCATCGGCTACTTCTAAAATCATATCACGCAGATTGTTTTGTACGGCAGGGGCATACGTAACCACAGGGCCGCTTCCAGATTTGATAGCTCCATCACGTTTTTTGTCATAGACCAGCGGAGAGTAGCTATCGTGGCATACATCCGTAACAATGGCTACATTGGGTTTGATACGCTGCGTAACCATCTCTGCACCTCGCAGTCCGATTTCTTCTTGCACCGAATTGACGATATACAAACCAAAGTCAAGCTTATTTTTATTTTCGGACAGCATGCGAGCCACCTGAGCAATCATATAGCCCCCTATGCGGTTATCTAGGGCTCTGCCCACATAGTATTTGTCGTTGAGCTCTGTCAGCTCATCCACAAAAGTGGCCACAGTGCCTACATGGATGCCCAACTCTTCTACTTCTGCCTTGGTGCTACAGCCACAATCTATAAAGATATTGCTCAACTCAGGCTTTGGATTGTCTTTTTCACTGCCCGAACGCACATGAATGGCGGGCCAACCGAAGATACCTTTGACAATCCCCTTTTTGGTATGCAAGTTTACACGCATAGAAGGGGCAATGATGGGGTCAGAGCCGCCATTGCGGATGACATAGATATAGCCATCATCGGTGATGTGGTTTACAAACCAAGAAATCTCATCAGCGTGGGCTTCTATCACTACTTTGTAAGCTGCCCCAGGATTGACTACACCTATCACCGAGCCATAGGTATCTACGATGTATTCATCGATATAAGGACGAATATAGTCTAACCATATTTTTTGACCAGCACTTTCAAAGCCAGTAGGAGATGGATTGTTGAGGTATTTGAATAAAAATTCTTTAGGAGTCATATATATTTTAATTTGTTTTAGAGAAATGATAAGATACAAAAATAAACAAATACATTTATTTGGAAAGTATTTAACTAAAAAACGGTTGGTGTGTTATTTTAAAATAATTAACTTCGCTTATGATTGAAATTGAAAATATTCAAAAAGCCTTTAGTGGTAAAGAAGTCCTCAAAGGAATCAGTGGCACTTTCTATGAAGGCAAGACCAATATGATTATCGGCGCCAGTGGCACAGGCAAAAGTGTGCTGCTGAAGTGTATCGTGGGGCTGATTATGCCTGACACTGGCAATGTATATTATAAAGGGCGTGAGTTTACGAGGGGTGACCGTGATACCAAGCGTGAAATCAGGCGTGAAATAGGGATGCTCTTCCAAGGTGGTGCTCTGTTTGACTCCAAGACTGTAGAAGAAAATATTATGTTTCCTCTAGAAATGCTCACTGACATGGGCCGAGCCGAAAAAAGAGAAAGAGTTGATTTTTGTCTGGAAAGAGTAGGGCTGAGCAGTGCCGCCACCAAAATGCCCTCAGAAATAAGTGGTGGTATGCAAAAACGTGTGGGCATCGCCAGGGCGATAGTGTTACAATCCAAGTACCTCTTTGTGGATGAGCCCAACTCAGGGCTAGACCCTCTGACTGCCATCAAGATTGACAACCTTATTCAAGAAATCACACACGAATACAACACCACCACTGTAATAGTAAGCCATGACATGAACTCAGTGATGGAGATAGGTGAACACATTATGTTTCTACACGAAGGGCATAAAATCTGGGAGGGCAACAATAAAGAAATAGCACACTCAGATGTAGAAGAACTCAATGATTTTGTGTTTTCTAATAAATTACTTCGTGAATTAAAAAGTCATTTATAAATGGTCATTCACAGTGATTACCCCTACCCTGTCAGGCAGCTTACACTTGATGGAGGACACAAAATAGCCTATATCCAAGTAGGCAAAGGCGAAAAAACACTCTTGTTTGTGCACGGCTTTGCTGGTTTTTTGCCCATCTGGGAGCGAAACATAGAGCGGCTAAAAAAATATTTTACTTGTATTGCCTTAGATTTACCTGGGCACGGGCTTTCTAGTTCGGGAGATTATCCTTTTACGATGGCATTTTATGCACAAAGTATTCAGGAGTTTATCACTAAATTGGGGCTAAAAAAAGTTGTCTTGGTAGGTCATTCTATGGGTGGACAGATTTCTATAAGATTGGCACTGAATCAACCTGAGTTGGTTTCTGAGCTTGTGCTGATTGCTCCTGCGGGCTTTGAGACCTTCACTGCATCTGAGCGTTTTTTCTTGGGAAATCTCATCAGCTCAAGTGTATTTAATGCAGCACAGTATTTCAGAAATTGGTTTAACCTCAAAGATTTTTTCTTTGACCTAGACGAAAAAGAATACGCCAAGCTAGAAGAATTTAGCAGAGATTTTTATTCTCTCAAAGACAATCCTTACCTTCTCAAGGTGCTCACAAGGTCTTCGCAGAGTATGCTCAATCATCCTGTATTTGATGAGCTAAACCAGCTCCAGATGCCCGTGTTGGTGTGTTTTGGCAAACAAGATAAACTAATCCCGAATCCACTGATTCACCACGAAAGCACCCAAAAAGTAGCAGAGCGGGCTGCAGCACAGGTTCCAGACTGCCAGCTAAGAATTTATGACAAGGGAGGGCATTTCTTGCAATTTGAGCAAGCAGCAAGCATTAATATAGAAATTTATAAATTTATAAATCCCGAAACTTTTGACTAGAGCAGCTTGCGGCGATGGTTTTCAAGACACTAAAAAAAAGCCCTGTGTAAAGTTTCACACAGGGCTTTTTTAGTTTTTAGCCTTTTCTAGTTATCATCACCGTCATCATCACCCTCAGATTCTTTAAATTTTCCTTTGCCTCTGCCGTTTTTTCCTTTCATTCCTTTACGCTCTTCCATTTTTTCTTTTCTGAGCTCTTTCATTTCGGCATATTTGGTATTTTGCTCCGTGTTTAATACGGCTTGAATGGCAGCATCACGGGCTTTTTCATTTTCTACACGGGCATTGCGGAGTTCTTCATTTTTCCCCATTTGCTCTTGTCTGCTGGCCCTTAGTTCTTCATTTTTTGTGGCAGCACTAAGATTGATTTCGTAGATTTTGGCTTTTTGCTCCGCACTGAGTCCTAATTTTTTCTCGAGGGCATTGGTCTGAGTAGTAGCACGCTCGGTGGCTGTGCGAGGCTCTCCTTCACCTCTTCTTCCTAGCTCACCACGTTGGGCAGACACACTCATAGAAATCACTAAACTTAGCAAGAAGCTCATAAAAATTTGCTTTTTCATAATTATTTTTTGTTAATTGGTTCATACACTTTCATAGACTTCTTATCTGAGGAAAGGTTTAAACCTCTATAAAAAAATTACTCTTGAAGTTTCATATTTTTAACCACGAAGACAGTGCAAGTAAAATCTTCTTCTCTGCTTTCGCCCGTGATAGGGTCATAGCTCACAGGTCTTTGAGAGATTTCTGCGGGATTCTGACTTGATTTATTTTCTATGGTTTTGGTGCTGATTATTCCTTTTAAAGCCACTTTTTTGCCTATCATGCGGGCTATATTCTTTTTTACTGCAATTTCTAGCACCCATTCATTGCCTGTTTTGTCTTCTACAAGGCAATAATACTCACTTCCTTGTGCACAATAGCTTTGAAGACTCTTGCTCCAAGAGCGTTTTTCTAGAGTGCCTGTGAGATTTTCTTCCAAGAAGGCTTCTGAAGGCATCGTTTCTTGTATGGTTTGGTTTTGTGCCAATATCGGGGCGTCAAGTGTGGCAAAGTAAAATACGGAAGCAATACAAATAATTCTAATCATCATAAAAATAGATTGAGTGATAATTTTAAATACATACACCCATACATACGTAGGTATGCCTTTAAACGATAGGTTCTTCTATGATTTTATCAAAAACAGAAACACAACAAGCCTCTTGCTTCCTACTAAAAATAGATTTATTTTTATGATTCATAGCACAAGGCACTGACAAACAAGGACTTATAAAAAAACAAGCTTTTGGCTATTCAAACTGAATCATTACTTGGTTTTTATCTACATTTTGACCAGAGTTTACTTTGATGGCTTTTATCTTGCCATCAATGGGAGATTTGATGACGTTTTCCATCTTCATGGCTTCCAAAATCAAGAGTGTATCTCCTTTTTTGACTTCATCTCCTATGTTTACCTTGGTGCTAATCAATAACCCAGGCATGGGGGCTTTTACTTCAGTGATTTTGGCAGTGGCTACCTTGTCCATGCCCAGCTTCTGGAGGAGCATGTCCAAGTGATTCTGGGCTGTGAGTTCGTAGAGATGTCCATTGACTTTGATGCTGAATGTTTTGGTGGTTTTGTCTGCCTCGAGCACTTCTACCAGGTAGGCTTGGTCATCTTTGATGATGTGGTATGTATTGGGTTTGATGTTGATTAAATCCCAAGATTGAGGTTTTTGATTGACAAAAAGTTGCCCTTTTTCTTGGTGTATTTCAAAACTTTCCTCGAGACCTTCTTTCTGATAAGCTGTTTTGGCTTTTACTTTAAGCATATTATTGAAATATTAGTGCATAAAAATATTTTTAAAAAGAAAAACTACACGGCAGGGCATTCACCCAAAGAGAAAAAAACTTTTGAATCAGTAAATAAACGCTGCACTGTGTGTATCCAAAAGTAAATAAAAATCCTAAAAATGTTTCTTTATTTTAAAATTATCTCAGACTATCCCTCCCAACTTGCCCTGTAATGTATCAGAAACCCTCACATCTAGGGCATACTTCTCTGACGAAGCACAGAGAGTCTTAGCATATTTTCAAAAAATGATTACTTTTGCATTAAATGACCGTTAGTCAAAAAATGAATTAGAATCAAATAATGACAAATACACTTACTTATTCACAAGAGTATGAGGCACTTAAGACAGCATACGACTTCCATACACCCGAAATACTGCTGCCAGAATCTTCTGTCAAAATCCTTAATTTACCTTTTACATCTCAGAGTGAGTTAATATTTCCTGCCGACAAGGTCTATTATGCCCCCAAGCTCAGTGGCAGCCCGCTCAACTTAGATACCATCTTTTTTGAAGGAGATATGGACAAAATCTTGCAACAAAGCGATGACCAAATCTTGGACAATAAAATATTTACCTATCCTATGGTATTGCCCAAACAGGCAGAGGCAGTACAGGGAGTCGTGTTTTTGTTTCATGGCTTAAACGAAAAAGACTGGACCAAATACCTCCCTTGGGCAAAACGAATCTGTGATTTGAGTAAAAAAGCCGTGATTTTATTTCCTTTAGCTTTTCATATCAATAGAGCAATGCCTGCTTGGTATGATACAAGGGCAATGAACCGAATCAGCCAAAAACGCAAAAGTTTGTTTATCAACATTGCCGAAACCTCTTTCACAAATGCAGCCATGAGCACACGCCTGCATTTTGCGCCGTCTCGTTTTTTTCTCTCTGGCCTAGAAACCTACAGCGACATCATACAGCTCACCCAAAAAATAAAGGCAGGCGGCTTCCCTGAAATCTCTGCCAATGCCAAGATTGATTTCTTTGGATACTCCGCAGGTGCTTTTCTTGCCCAGATTCTGCTTATGGCAAATCGGGACAATCTCTTTGAGAAAACCAAAGCTGTTTTGTTTTGTGGTGGCCCTTTATTGAGCCGCATGCACCTGACCTCACGCTACATCATGGACAGTGAGGCACACCATGCCATTCAAGATTTTTATATTGATGGCTTTGACAGAAACCTCCTCCTAGACCAAAAACTAGGTACACTTTACGAAAATGCAAAAAGAGGTGGTGCTTATTTTAGAAGTATGCTCAGTGAAAGCTACGGAGCTGCCAACATACAAAGGCAAAAAAGACTAGAAGAACTTGAGCATCAAATTATGAGCATTGCCCTTGCACAAGATGATGTGATGACACCCTCCGAGATACAAGCCTCACTCATAGGCACGAAAGGCAAGCCTGTGTTGCCTATGAAAGTCCTTGACTTTGCATATCCGCATTCTCACGTAAACCCCTTCCCTGTAGTCCCGAAATATGCCGATACTGTAGAATTAGCCTTTAATGAAATGATGCAAGAAGTCGTAGATTTTTTCGAACACTGATGCTCTAAACGCACGGTGTATTCTTGAGTAAGTGATTGTGTAACGTTGGTATCTATTATTTTTTTTAGTACAATGTATTGATAATCAATAATTTATGTAACTTTTAATTCTCAATTTTCAATTTTCAATTCTCAAAGGTTTTGTATAAATTTGTAAAGTAGATTAATGCCTTGCTTTGATTCAATAAAACGATACGATGATGAAATACACCAAATTTGTCGCCCTACTTCTTGAAGAAGATGATCAAGAAACAGGCTTCTTGGCAGCAGCCCAACACCTTCACGAGGAAGGAATGTTAGAGAAAGAAGTACATAAAATTCTTCTCCAAAATTTACTTTGGATAGAAGAGCACCTGCCCAAACGCCCTGATTTCCCACAAAACCAAAATGAACCCAGCAGCCCCATGTCTTGGCTAAAAGATACTTCCACACAGCACCTGAAGGCTATGCAAAATATCCAAGAAATCTTGGAACAGAATGACATCTTGGTAGAAGTATTGGAGGTAGATAATCCTGGAAAGATTATCTATGAAGATGAATGGCAAATCGTAGCAATGCCTTTTATGAGATAAACAAAATAACTTTCTTTTTAGCTTTCACCAAAAAATCATTTTCTCAATGACCAAAATCATATGTATCTCTGATACCCATGGCAGACACCGCAAAATGAACATCCCTGAGGGCGATATCCTTATCCATGCAGGTGATTTATCTCCCAAAGGAAGGGTAAAAGAAATCAAAGACTTTAATAATTGGCTCAAACGCCTGCCACATCCGCACAAAATAGTCATCGCTGGCAACCACGATTTTTTGTTTGAAGAGCAGCCCGAAGAAGCACAGGCACTTCTCACACATGCTACCTATCTAGAAGACAGTGGCACAGAGATAGAGGGCATCAAAATATGGGGCTCCCCCATTACTCCTTGGTTTTTTGATTGGGCATTTAACCGAAAACGTGGGGAAGACATCAAACAATCTTGGGAGAAAATCCCAGAAGACACGGACATCCTCATCACACACGGCCCACCTTGGGGCATCTTAGACCGAACCATACACGGGCAGCAAGTAGGCTGTGAAGAACTGCTGACGGCTGTAAAGAGAATCAAGCCTCGCTTGCACATCTTCGGGCATATCCATGAAGAACACGGAATCGTACACGATGCACACACCCAATACATCAATGCAAGCATGGTGGATGTGCACTACCAAGCCACCCAAGAGGCCATTGTAATAGAATGGTAAAATAGACAAGCTGGAAGAAAATAAAATCTAAAAGCCTGTAAGTTCGTTGCTTGATTAGTAAAACATCTTGAAATAGCCTTATGAAAAAATTAGCATTTATACTTATCTTACTCTTTCCGTATCTCTTGGCAGCACAAGACCTAGAGAATATAGGAGAAGCCATCAACTCTCGCTACGGAGAATATGCCCCTATCATCTCGCCCGATGGGCAGACACTTTACTTCGTGCGTGAAGGACATCCCGAAAATAAGGGAATCAATAAAGGGCAAAACATCTGGATTTCACAAATCCAAGAAGATAATACATGGGGGGAGGCAATTCACCTCAAAAGCAACCTCAATTCAGAAAAAAACTCTGCCATCTTGGGCGTAACTCCCGACGGAAACACAGCCCTCATCTTCGGATATTATGAAAATGGCATCAAAATAAAACCAGGCTTCTCACTCTCTAAAAAAGGAAAACTAGGCTGGGAATCTCCAGAAGGAATGTTTATCGAGGGCTTTGACACGATGAACAAAGGTAAGTACTCTAGTGCAAGCCTCGCAGGAGATGGCAAAACCCTCATCTTGGCATTTTTAGAAAAACCCGAACAAAATTTTGACTTGTTTATCAGTGTACTCAAAGAAAACGGACGCTGGTCTAGACCCCAAAGCCTCGGAAGCCAAATCAACACACGTGGCGGAGAAGTAACCCCTTTCATAGCCTCTGATAGCCGAACACTGTATTTTGCAAGCACCAGAGAAGATTCTTATGGCTCGTATGATATTTATGTATCCAGAAGATTAGACAGTACT
The DNA here is from genome assembly GCA_011390205.1 of Microscillaceae bacterium. GTDB lineage: Bacteria > Bacteroidota > Bacteroidia > Cytophagales > Microscillaceae > JAABSX01. The sequence goes on from JAABSX010000016.1 coordinate 9,054, forward strand.
TGGCAAAAATGGAGCGAACCCATCAACCTCGGAGCCCCTATCAACAATGAGGAAAGCAATATCTATTTTAGTATCCCTGCCTCCGGCGAAACTGCCTACATCTCTAGCATTAACCCTGAATCAGGCAATTTTGATATTTTTAGAATCCCTATTACAGCCTCTCTCCGACCCGAGCCCGTGCTGCTGGTCTATGGAAAAGTCTATAACGCCAAAACAAAAGAAGAAATATATGCCTCCATCGTGTATGAATCACTTACGACAAGCCAAGAACAAGGAAGGGCGCGCTCCGACCCCAATGACGGTAGCTACAAAATCACCCTCCCCAAAGGAGATAATTATGGCATCATCGGGCAGGCAGAAGGCTATTATTCTGTCTCTGAGCAACTTGATTTGAGCAATATCACTCGCTATGAAGAAATAGAAAAAAACCTCTATCTCATGCCCATAGAAGTAGGACAGGTATTTAGACTTAACAATATCTTTTTTGATTCTGCCAAATCTGAGCTACGCCCAGAATCCTATGGAGAGCTGAACAGACTGATTGCATTCTTAAAAGCAAATCCGCAAACACAAATAGAACTACAAGGGCATACAGATGCTCTAGGAGAAGAAAATGCCAACCAGAAACTCTCTGAAAGCAGGGCAAAATCTTGTAAAACTTACCTTACTAGTAAAGGAATCTCAGAAAATCAGGTCATCGCCAAAGGATTTGGCGAGAATGAACCCATCGCTGACAATGCCACAGAAGCAGGTAGGCAACAAAATAGAAGGGTTGATTTTAAGATTCTGAAATAAACTGAGTAGATTATATACACAGGAGGAAGAGTCATTTAGAAATGGCTCTTCCTCTTGGCACTTTCTTTTCATCCTTACACCTTGCTTAATGTCTGAATCGCTTCTCGGAGCATCTGCCCAAAATTAAACATATCTTCAAAAGTATTATAAAGTGGCACAGGTGCAAGACGTATGACATCAGGCTCACGCCAATCACCAATAACGCCCGCCGCTTCTAGCTTCTCAAAGAGGCTACGCCCTTGCTGCCTCACCAAAAGTGAAAGCTGACAGCCTCGCTCTTCAGGGTCAGAGGGCGTAATGATTTGGATAGGATAATCTTCTTCTTGGCTTACCTCAAGGATAATGGATTCTAGAAAAGCAGTCAATACTTTACTCTTCTTACGCAAAGCCTGCACACCGCCCACTTCCTCAAACATTTCTAAAGAAGCTCTGTGTGCTGCCAGCAGCAAAATAGGGGCATTGCTCATCTGCCAAGCATCGATGTTAGGCTCAGGCACAAAGCCTTTTTTCATTTTGAAGCGAGTGCTTTCTTCGTAGCCCCACCAGCCTGTAAGCCGAGGAAGTGCTGGATTTTGATGGTGCTTGTTGTGCACAAATATACCTGAGATTCCACCAGGGCTAGAGTTGAGGTACTTGTAAGAACACCAAGCCGCAAAATCTATGTCCCACTCATGTAGTTTCAGTGGCAGATTACCTACTGTGTGTGCCAAGTCAAGCCCTACCACAGCCCCTACTTCATGCCCAGCCTTGCTAATAGCCTCAATATCAAAGAATTGCCCTGTGTAGTAGTTTACCCCACCTAAAAGGACAAGGGCGAGTTCATCTCCTACTTCTTTAATCTTGGCAATCATATCTTCGGTGCGGAGAGTCAGCTCACCTTCTCTGGGCAAAAACTCAATGACATTCTCTTGGGGGTTTAATCCGTGAAAACTACTTTGTGATTCTGCCACATATTGGTCTGAGGGAAAAGCAGCCGCCTCCATGAGTATTTTGCTGCGCTTGCCTTCTGGCCTAAAAAAGCTCGCCATGAGCAGGTGCAAATTGACTGTAAGGGTGTTCATCGCCACTACCTCAAGGGCATCTGCACCCACAAGGTCAGCCAGTGGTTTTCTGAGCATTTTATGGTAATCATACCACTGCTCATGAATGTTAAAATGCCCTTCTACACCTCTTTTTTCCCATTTGCTCATCTCCAATTCTATGTATTTTCGGGCAGACTTTGGCTGAAGCCCCAGTGAATTGCCTGTAAAATAAATAACTTCTTTGCCATTTTTCTGGGGCATAAAGAAGTCCTCTCGCCGTGTCTGGGCAGCAAACTGATGGTCTAGGGCTTGTGCAGCACTGAGTGTATTTTGAAATTCCATGTGTATTTTTTATCTGAAATGATTGTATCCTCGTGTGAGGCAGTGCTCACAAAAACAAAACTACACATAAAAAATAAATCTTCTCAAGAAAGCATTTTACTTTCTCTTGGCATCTCCGAGCACAGTAAAACTGAAGCCAAAAACTATGAAATATCCCAAAATATTAAAATTCAACAGTTTACGTAAATTCTTATACTCAAAATTTGATTATCCTGTTTAATAAACGTAAATTGAACTCCATAATGATTTAACAAAACACCTTACTAAAGATATGAAACTCAATACTACACTGCTCCTCATTTGGCTTATCCTCCCGATGCTCTTAATCACTTGCGCACCTTCTAATTTTGTGGAAGTTACCCAGACCAATTTCAAGCAAGAAGTAAGCACACAAAGCAATCTAAAATTTACTTTTAACCGAGCCATTGTAGGAGATAGCCTGCTCAATGTATGGGATACCACGGCTTACCTACAGTTTACGCCCAGAGTACAGGGCAAATTCAAGTGGGTCTCTCCCTCTGAGGTGATTTTCTCTCCCGAAAAAGGATTCAGAGCCAGCACCGACTATGAAGCCAAGCTCAGCAAACAGCTCATCCCTCTATCTAGCAAACTAAAAATAGATGAAAGCAAAAGCCTAAAATTTCACACTACTTACCTCAAGATAGAAGGTGCAGATGTGTTTTGGGCTATGGATGAGCGGCGCACCAACCAGCTCCGAATCAATCTTAATTTTAATTACAAGGTAGAGCCCAGCAGCCTTCGCTCCCTGATTACTGCCACAGTAGGAGAAAATAAAATCACCGCAGTCAAAGTGCTCAACCAAGAAAACGCCCATGTTGTAGAGCTTTTGATAGAAGAAATCAACGGAAACTCCTTAGATGCCCAAAAACTCTCCCTTAGCATAGCCCCAGGCATCAAATGTGCAGAAAGTAGCTACATCAGCCGTGAAACCCTCCAAACTACCCTAGACAGCCCCAACAAAGACCAACTCGATATTCAGCATATAGTAACTGAATATGAAAATTTTCAGCCACAAATGTTTGTCAAAACCAGCCAATCCGTAAGCATCGTGCAGGTACTCAATAACCTCAGCATCAGCCCCAAGATGGTCTATGAGGTCTTACAACGTGAAAACGGCTTTGTCATCAAAGGAAATTTTCTAGAAAATAAGTCCTATACAGTCTCTATTGACAAAAGCATGCAGGGGTTTTTGGGGGCTGCACTTGGTGAAGATTTTAGAGAAGAAGTAATCTTTGGCAATAGCAAACCTGTCATTAGCTTTACTTCCAGAGAAGGGGTTTATCTGAGCAATAAAGGCAATAAAAACCTCGGCATCCGCATCAATAATGTACCTAAAGTCAAGGTTACGATTTATAAAATCTATGAAAATAACTTGGCACATTACCTCAGAAATAATGGCTACAATTATGACAATCAGTCTATGTATGATTTTAGCCGCAAGCAAGCTTTTGGAGATATTGTAGTGGATGAAGAGTACGACACCAAGACACTCCCCCTTGTCAATGATTTTAGGGTATTGAATCTCGACTTTCAACAAATGAAAGACCCTTACGGGATTTATGCCATATTAGTAGCCTCCACAGAAGACCTCTGGCTCAATAGCAGCACCCTTGTGTCTATGTCTGATATTGGCTTCATAGCCCGTGAAACCAAAGAAGGACTGTATGTATTCGCCAATGCCCTCTCTGATGCCAAAGCAATGCAAGGACTAAAAATCAGCCTTATCAGTGAAAGCAATCAAGTAATCAGCACTGCCAGCACAGACAAAGACGGCGTGGCTACCTTCCCCGACATCAAAAAGAAATATCCAGATAACAGTGTAAGGCTCATCACAGCACGCAGCGGAAATGATTTTAACTACTTGTACCTTGACCAAACCGCAGTCAATAAATCTGACTTCGAGACGGATGGCTACTACCCCAATGCCGCTGGCTATATGGCATTCTTGTACGGAGAAAGAGACCTCTACAGGCCAGGCGAACAGATTAACCTCAATGTAATCGTCAGAAATCATGCTTGGAAAGTAGCCGCCAAAATGCCTATTCATCTCAAACTAAAACTCCCCAATGGCAAAGACCTCGTGAGTATGCGTGGAGTCTTAGATGCACAAGGAGCTTTCAATACAGGCATAGCCCTCCCTCCTACTGCCCTCACAGGCATTTATCAAGCAGAGATTTATACAGCCACAGGCATCCTGCTGAGTGCCATGCCCATCAATGTAGAGGAGTTTATGCCTGACCGAATCAAAGTAAAACTTAGCCTGCTAGAAAAAAACTTCCGAACAGTACAAAAAGAATCCCTCAATACAGGCGACTCCGCCAGAGTGCTGCTAGAGGCAGTCAATCTTTTTGGGCCTCCTGCTGCTGACCGTAATTACCAACTTAACTTCTCACTTGTGCCACAGGCATTCAGGGCGAAGGCATACCCTGACTATGATTTTGAAATAAAATCAGCCTCTGAATTTAATAACTTTTACACACTAGAATCTAAAAATACCGAAGGCAACACAGATGCCAAGGGCAAAGCCTATGAAAGTTTTATGATTCCTGAGAAATATACAGGAATGGGACTGCTACAGGGCAGGGTGTATGCCACTGTATTTGATGAAACGGGGCGTTCGGTGAGCCGCTCTATCAGCATGGATGTATTTACACAATCTACTTTCTTAGGAATAAAATCTAGCGAAGAATATGTAAGCACCCAACGCAACGTAAGCATCAGCTTGGTAGCACTTGACAAAAAACAAAATCCCATCAGCACGAGCGCAAATGTGCAAGTCATCCGATACAAATGGCAGACTGTCTTAGAAAAAGATTATGCAGGGCGCTATAATTATGTGTCTCGAAAACAAGAAACACTCCTCAAAGAAGAAAACATCAGCATCAATGCAGCACAAGTGTATAACTACACCCCTCAGCTTTCAGGAGAATATGAAATCAGGTTCAAAACACAGGGCAGCAGCAATTATGTGGCGAGTAGCTTCTACGCCTATGGCTATAGTTATACCAATTCTACTTCTTTTGAGGTCAATAAAGATGGCAAAGTAGAAATTAAATTTGACAAGGAAAGCTACCAAGTCGGTGAAAACGCAAACATCCTCTTCACTACTCCCTTCAACGGAAGACTGCTCGTAACCGTAGAAAGAGACAAAGTAATGAAGCATTTCTATTTAGAAACCAAAAATAAAACAGCAAACATGCAGCTCAATATCGAGGAAGCTCACTTGCCCAATGTATTCATTACTGCCACACTCATCAAACCCGTAAGTGATGGTGCAATTCCTCTCACTGTAGCACATGGTTTTGAATCATTGCCTGTAGAATCTAACAACAGCAAACTGACACTGAGCATACAAGCAGTAGAAAAATCAGAATCTAACCAGAAACAGACCATCACAGTACGCACCAACAGAGCAGAGGCAGGCATACAAGTTACGCTTGCGGTGGTAGATGAGGGAATCTTACAGCTTAAAAATTACCAAACACCCCAACCTCATGATTATTTTTTCCAAAAAAGAGGATTGGAAGTCAAGGCATATGATTTATATCCGCAGTTATTTCCTGAGATAAGCATAGGTAGCACAAGCACAGGAGGTGGAGATGGCGAACTCAGCAACCGAGCCAACCCTATGGTCAATAAAAGGGTGAAATTGGTTCGCTTCTGGAGTGGGGTCTTGCAGACCAATGCCGCTGGTGAAGTCAGTTATAGCATAGACATCCCACAGTTTTCGGGTAGCCTACGGATTATGGCTCTAGCTTACAAAGAGGGCGCTTTTGGTGCAGCCGCCCAAAATATGAAAGTAGCTGACCCTATGGTTGTTTCTACAGGTCTGCCTAGATTCTTATCTCCTGGTGATAAGCTAAAAGTACCTGTATTTGTGAGCAATACCACAGAGCAAAATAGCAATGCACAAATACAAATCAGCACGAGCAGCAACCTAAAAATCACTTCTCAAAAACAATACTCAAGCAATATTCAAGCAAATCAAGAAGGGCAAGTAGAGTTTGAGATAGAAGCAGGCAATGTCATAGACAGTGCAAAAGTGGAGGTAACTGTGCAGGCATTTGGCAGAACTTTTAAGGAAAGCCTAGACATCAATATCAGGGCCATCACTGGGCTCAGCAAACAAGCAGGCAATGGGCAAGTAGCAGGTGGTGCAAGCAAGGCTTTTGACATCCATAGTAATTTTTTGCCCACCACTGTGCGCAGCAAATTACTGGTGAGCAAATCACCCATGATTCAGTTTAGCAATGACCTAGAATACCTGATACAGTATCCGCATGGCTGTGTAGAGCAAGTAACTTCCTCGGTATTTCCACAGCTATATGCCCAAGATTTGATGCGTGCCAACAAGCCCTCACTCCAAAATACCAATCTCTACGATGTGCAAATCCGAGAAAATGTGCAAGAAGGCATTATGCGTTTACTCTCTATGCAAAGCTACAGCGGAGGGCTGCAATACTGGCCAAATACTTATGAAGAAAGCTGGTTCGGAACAGTCTATGCCGCGCATTTTATGATAGAAGCCCAAAAAATAGGCTACAATGTGCCCCAAAAAGCCCTTGACGAAATGCTTGTATATATCCGAAACAAAACAAGCAGCAAAAATCAAGAAAACTACTACTACCTAGATGAAAAAGATACCAGACGCAAAAAAAGAATCGCACCCAAAGAGGCTGCTTACTCTCTGTATGTACTTGCCCTCGCCAAGCAGCCCGATGTATCTCTGATGAATTATTACAAAGAAAATCAGAATTTACTCGCCTTAGATTCTAAATACTTGCTGGCTACTGCTTACTTATTGCTCGGAGATAAAAATACCTACCAAGGGCTTCTGCCTGATAGATTCGAGGGCGAACGCTCCGAACAAGTACTCTCAGGCAGCTTTTATTCTTACATCAGAGATGAAGCACTGGCACTAAATGCACTCCTCGAGGGAGACCCCGAAAACCCACAAGTGGCTTTTATGGCAAAAGAGCTTTCAACCAATTTTAAAAATGCCCAATCACCCAATACCCAAGAATGTGCTTTTACCATCTTGGCACTGGGCAAAATCGCACAGATTAACAATGAAAGCAATGTAACAGGCAGTATTTCTGTAGATGGCACAGCCACCAACTTCCTTAATAAGGATGTGCTGCTCAACTTTAATAAAAACAAAGCAAAAGTAAATCTAGCGGCACAAGGGCAAGGAAGTCTGTATTATTTCTGGCAAATGGAGGGCTTTGACCCGACAGGCCAAGTAAAAGAAGAAGACAATAAACTCAAGGTCAGAAAAACTTTCTATGATACAGAGGGGAATGTCATTCGTAACCTTACTTTCAGACAAAATGACCTCGTAGTGGTCAAGGTTTCTATCTCAGCAGAGCCTTACTTCCGAAATCTAGAGAACATCGTCATCACAGACATGCTGCCCGCAGGTTTTGAGATTGAGAATCCTCGCCTCACTCCTAACCGTGAAATCCGCTGGATTAGAACCCAAGACCGCCCCCAACATTATGACATTCGTGATGACAGGATTAACTATTTCGTAACTGCCACAGGCAAGACACAAAACTTCTACTACCTAGCACGTGCAGTCAGCAAAGGTTCATTCAAAATGGGGCCTATCAGTGCCGATGCCATGTATAGCGGAGAATATTATTCTTATTATGGTGCAGGAAATGTCAATATCATAGACCGAAAAGACCAAAGTAATTAAGTAAAAGAGTATCCTCTCAGACCTAGCACTTTTCAGAAAAGTGCTACATAAAAAAATCCTTTCAAGGTCTTTATGACTCTGAAAGGATTTTTTATGTGTTTTTATTTTTTAAAAAATGATTTGCTACAAATAGAACAAGCCCAGAGTTTTTAGAAATAAAAAAGCCCATAGGGCTTTAATCGGCTGAATCCCTTGTAGAAAATACCGAGCAAGAACAAAAAACGCCGTAGGCATGAAATAGCGGCTTTTTGAGATAAATCATTCATTAAAGTACACTATTCTACAAATCCTTCACCAATGCCCCGCTGATACGCAATAAACTCACCTCTGAGAGTTTGAGTTGGTATTGCAAAGAGATAAGGCGGCTTTCTGCTTGCAGTGCGATGAGCTGGGCATCCCTAAACTCTATGGCAGAGACCAGCCCGAGCCTGTATCGCTCTATGGAGATATCTAAATTTTGACGGACTACTTCTATATTTTCTTGCTCCAAGAGTAAGAGAGATTTTTGTCGGAGATAATTTTGGTAGCTAATCTCAAAACTCGTTTGGGCTTCTAGCTGCACATTCATTGTCTGCTGTTCTGCCTGTGCTATCCTGATGCGGGTGTTTTGGGTTTCTCGCTTGCGGTTCGCTCCATCAAAAATAGGGTAAGCAAGTGTCAGCCCGTAGGTCAATCCTCTATTGCGGTTAGAAACCACGAAGCCCGCATCAGAGTTGGAGTTAAAAAAATTGTAACCTGCATCAAAACTAAGTGTAGGCAGTTGATTTCCTTTGGCAAGCTCTAAGTCTGTTTGTCTGATTTCTTGCTGCTTTCGGGCTACCAAAATACTTGAATTTTCACTTTGTAAAGATGATTTAAGACTGGCATAGTCTAGGTCTAGGTTTACCAAAATGCTATCACTTACAATAAAAAGATTTTCGGGGTTTTCTCCCATAAGTTGGTTAAGCCTTGCTTTGCTGCCAAATAAAAGCTGCTCTTGTGTAATGACTTGTGCACTGTCACTGTTAAAATCTACCTTTGCCCTCAAAAAATCTGCCTTAGAAAATGCCCCTAGTTCAAACCTATCTTGTGCCACTGCAAGGCGTTCTCGAGAAACCTGCAAGTTTTGGTGAAGCACTTCTAGGGCTTTTTTTTGCAAGATAATTTCATTGTAAGATACAAACACTGATTCTAGGGTCTGCTCTATGTTTAGGCGAAGGTCAAGCTTAGATGCATGGTGATTAAGCTCTAAGAGTTTATAGTTTTCAAACATCCGCATACCATCAAACAATACCCAATTCACTGCCAGACCTGCATTTTGCTGACGGGTTTGGGCGGCATTTACCTCTTGGCTACGCCCATCTAAAAAAAGCAGTTGTGTGTTATTGACACTTCCATTCAAACGCCCTTGCAGAGAAACTGTAGGCAGAAAACCTGCATTTCCGAGTGTAATGTTATTTTCAGAAAGAAGGGTATCCTTGGCGGCAATTTGAACAGAGAAATTTTGTCTTAGTGATTTCTGAACAGCCTCTTCTAGCCCGATAAGAACTTGTGCTTGCAAGGCATAAAATCCTGAAAGGAGAAAAAGACAAGCTGCATTGATGAGTGTTTTCATAGGTTTTTGTAAATAAATATATTTCTTTTGTGGCATGTTCATCTAAAATGAATACAGATGTGAGTATAACAAGATGCTAAACTAAAGCTTTTATGCTGATATATGACCGCTTCTCTGTGTACTTAACATTTTTTTTTGAATCTGATTTTTGGCTTTACAGGCTTGTGCTCAGTTTAAAATAAACAGCCCCCTCTCCCCCACTATTGAAGGCATAGTTAAATCTTAGGATAAGGTTATAAAAACTCACAAAATCTACTCCAGCGCCCCAGCTGTAGATAAATTTATTAGAAAAGCGACTGCTGAAATCGGTGAAATTACTGTCTGATACATAGCCAGCATCTGCATACAGTGTAAAATAAAGAGCCAACGGAATGGTCTGAAACTGCCTAACTGGGATAAACTTCGCCTTTTTCTCGATGTCAAAAACTTGATAGCGGAGTGTGTTTTGGTTCAAGAAAAAACCTTGCCCATCTATGACATATAGCTCAAAACCTCGAAGCACATCTTGCCTATAGCCCAGTGCTTGAGCATTGGTATAGGGTTGGTTTTTTTGGATGAGTAGCAGCCCCTTGACCCTGTTAGAAGCATAAAATCTATGCCCTAAATCTGTAAAAAAACTATAATCGGCTGCTACCTGTGTTTGAAGTAAATCTCCAAAAATGCCCAGACCATTTTGCTGGATTTGCACTCCCAAAACATCTCCATGCAAGGGGTAGTTTCGGTTATCTCGAGTATCGTGTGTGTATTGGTAGCCCAAATAAAAATGACGCTGCACATTTTTTCCATTTAAAAAATAGCGGGGATTGTTGCGTGCAAGGCTGTCTTCTACAGATTTAGACTGAAAGCCCGTATAAATGCTATGATAATCAAAAATACCCACTCTTCGGTTGAGAGATACGCTGCCCATATACCTCTCAAAGGCAATGCCTTCTGATTCATAAAAGCTGAGCTGATGCTCGTCTGAGCGAAAAGCAATGGACTTATTTTGACCATACACGAAGTTAAATCCAAGCCCCAAGACCTGTTTTCGGTTGAGGTAAGGGATTTGATAATTGAACCCAAATTTTTTGGTAAATCCAAACTGGGCATACGCATCTAGTTTTTCTTTTCTCCCCCGAAAGTTTTCGATAGAGATACGCATTCCGTAATTGGTGCGGTTGAGGTCTGCATTGTAAGTGCGTACCCACTCATTAAAATTTCTATCAGACAGCTCGAAGATGGGTCCAGGAAAGATGTACCATCTTTCCTCCAGATATATTTTGAGTATGGCGTGCTGTGGTTTTTGATAGACAAGATCAAGCCTGACAGACACAAACAAATTGGTGTTAAAGACATTGTTTCGGTTTTGGTCCAGCAAGCTATCTACTTTGCCCAAGTTGAGGGTATCTCCTACTTTGATGCTCAATTCTCTGTAAATGATAGATGGCTTTGTGATGCGGTTGCCCAACAGTTCAATATCATGTAATATAAGCCACTTCACATCTTTGCTGAGGTGTAAGCTATCTATTTTGGGAGATGAAGTAAGCGTAACTTGGGCTTTCAGTGCCCAAGTCATAGAGCTTAGGAGTGTCCCAACGAAAACAAATAGAATCTTGTAGAGCATACATTTGTATTCTTCTCGACCTGATAAAGATAGAATATGTTTAAGGTCAGGCTTGTATGTTATAGTCATTTGTTTTATTGGGAAATCTCTGTGTGGCTGGACTACAAAGGATGCTACTCCATTGAAAATCTTAGAAGCTACTTTTGCCTATATTTCTTGACAAATTATTTTTAATTATCTTACCAAACCAGCTTACTTGCTATGTGAGTAGCAGGGATTGGATGTTCATTTCGAGGATAACTTTAGCTTATACGGCTAATTTTGGGTCTATACCCTGATTGTAAGAGGTATAAATTGAGATTTTACGCTTTCCGAAAGATTTTTCAGTGCAACCCTATTATCTCTTAACTATATTTCAAAGAACTTTTGATAATTAATAATACAAGCATTTGTCCATATAAGTTAATAAAAAATTATTAACTTATATTACAACAGATTACTGAGCAGCAAGATAGAGTCACCTGTGCAGGTTATAGCTCATCATCTATATCAAAAGAACGTAGATTTTCATTTAGCTCGAGAGACTTTGCATTGAAATTACGGATAAAATCCTGAATGACTTTGTCATCGATTTTTCGTACATCAAGCGTAATATCTAGCTCCATACACTCTCCTGAGTTACTTGGGTGCACTGTGATATTTTCTTGTACTTTGATAAGGTCACTTCGGTAAATACTCTCAAAGATGTTATCATATTCATCTTTTTGAAGCTCCGTAAAGTCATCATAGCTTTCTTCTTCTAATTCAGGATAGAGGTTGAGCATTCTCTCTTCAGTTTGCTCAGTGATGTTCATCCTATAATCTTGGATGAGTGTCATCATAAAGGCATCGAAGAGCATTTCTTTGCCTTCGAATTTTCCTAAAAACATAAATGAGGCGGTCTGAAATTCATCATCTAATTCTGCTTCAGGGCTAGGGATGAATAATTTTCCAGTTTGGGCAAATACCCTTTTGAGTTCTTCAATTTGCTTTTTCACGACAGATTAATACTTAATTTTCGGGGGGTTAGTTAATTATTTATTTTGAAAATGGATGTTTTTTAAATGAATGCTTTTCTTTTAAATAAACGCCTAAATATACGATATACAAGTCAGTTATGGTATGATATATCTAAAATTCTTAAAAATTTTGTGTCAGTTGGTGTAATTGTCTTGCCCAAAGAGCATCTGCCAAGGCATGGTGTGCCTTCGTTTTAGAAGGGAACTTCTCTTCGGGTATCTTGAGTCTGTCTATTTCTTGGCGGAGTTCGTGGCAATACACAGGAAAGTTATAAGGTAATTTTTCTACACCTCCATACATTCTGAGCAGCATGAGCCAGTCAAAAGTAGCAAAATAAGCCCATATTTGAGGGATTTGATATCCTATAAATTCTATCATCTCTTGGCGGATAAGTGCCAAGGGCTTGTGTGTGTGTGCGGGTTCTAGCTGTGCAAGCACATTCTCTCTGACCCAAGAGCTTGCTTTTGCTGCCTCAAACTCCGAAGAGACAGCATAATAATTTTCTCCATTTTCTTTTACCAAAGCCATAGATACAAGGCTACACGTATTGCCATCGTCTATAAATTCAGTATCAAGGTAAATGTTCATAAGCTTCAAACTTATTTTTGATAAATATACAAACGTGCAGGAAAAACAGGGCTGGGCTCTTCACTAAGGGTATAAAACGCCTGTTCGTCTTTGGTCAGTGCTATAGCTTCTCCTTGCGGCTCTATGGCATAGCTCCCGACTGTCTGGGGCGTTTGATTGAGTAGATAGTTTTCGTAGTTTTCTCCGTCACTGCTGTTGCCTTGCCAATACAGCACCTGCGTATAAGTTTTGAGAATGACCCCTTGTGCGGCATCTCCACCTACTATCTGCCCACTGATTGTGATTTCACCCAGTTTACTGAGTGTGTTGAGCTCAGAAGTAGATTGAGGAAAGCTGGCTTTATAAATGCCTGCCTTGTTATTTTCTTTGCTAATGATGTAAATATCTCCTTTAGAATTTACGAGTATGGTTTCGGCATTTCTAGCAGCATCGGGGTAGCTAAGTCGGATGGTTTCTATATTTTCGGCAGAGATATTCTGTGTTTGGGGGCTATTTACTTGGCTTACATCGGGTTCTGCCAAGCGATAGACAATAATTTCACTTCGGCTAGAAGCATTGTCGCCTATGTCTGCAATGTGTAAATACTGGATATTTCCTCTTTGAGCGATGGCCATATCTTCCCAATCTACATTGCTTGCTCCTGAGAGGGTATAAGTGCCATAATCATCAGCATTTGTACCTATCAAAAACAAGCGTGGAAGGTCTCCGCTGTCATTATGAGTCCAAAGTCTGAGGGGGTTACTGGCGCTGATGGCAAGCCCTGAGGCTTCATCAAGAGCGTTATTTTCTATCAAACCCAAATCTTGCGGCCCCTTAAAGTCTTGACGAGGCTGCGGTGCTTCGGTCTGGCTTTTGCAAGATGAGCCAAAGTATATCAAAGCAATCAGTAAAAGTGTGTGTGTAATTTTCAATTTCTTAAAATTTTATAGCACAAATGTAATCAATCAAAGTGAACAATTCTAACTGAAACAGACATTCAAGCAAATGACCTTAAGCAAGGGCTTGTTTATCTTGGTTTGCCAAGTTTTTCTTGAATCATCTTAAATACTTTCTCTGACAAAGCTGTGATTTCTGGTGAAAACTTAAAGTAAAGTGTCGCAAAGCCCCACAGGAGCGCAATGAGTGTTGATTTGAACAATATACTAGGCCAAGCCCAAGCGATGAACGGAAAAAAAGAAAACAAGATATACACCAAGATAGCCAGTAGCCCTACATAAAAAATCTTCCAACTAAAGGGATGAATTTTAAACCGATACCATATAAAAAAACCTTTGGCAAGGTTAAACACAATGAATGCAAGCAAAGTAGAGAGTGCAGCCCCGCTGATCCCCATCCATGGAATCAGGGCATAGTTTAGCCCAATATTGAGCCCTGCCAAGATACTCAAAGCCACTAAATTAAAACGATAATAATTAGACTGAAGCAAAATCTCACTATTGACCCCTGTTACCATATCTATTAGCCGTGTCAGTCCTATCAATAAAATGACATATTTGCCTTCCAAAAACCGCTCACCATTGGGGATAATCCTAAAAATATCATCTGTGTTGAGCCAAACAAGCAAAAATAAAAGCAAACCCACAACCCATTGATTCAGGGCAGAGCTCCGATAGATTTTTTGAATCATCTGCAGGTCATGCCTCGCCCAAGCCTGTGCTATAATCGGGGTGCTAATTTGCCCAAGTGCTTTGCGGGGCACTTCTATAATCGTACCCATAAAAAAAGCCAGTGCATAGATGCCCAAATCACTTGCACCAAGCAAGGCAGGAATCATGAGCATGTCTATCTTGCTAATCGCCAAATTGCTCAAACCTGACAATACTATAAAAGCTCCATATTGTATGATTTCTCTAAACAATGAGGGGGTAATAAAGCCAAGAGGGCTGTGCCAAAAAAGAATCTTGAGATGATTCAGATAAAAAAGTAAACCCACAGCAGCAAAAAAGAAGGCGGCAATCCGTAAAATAAGCAAACTTGTGAAATCATACAAGCCTATACCATAACCCACGATAGAAAACAGAATAAAAATCCGTAAAATCACATCACGATAAAGGCTCGGCACTACTATCCGCAAATGCACGCGGGCATAACTCTCTAATAGGCTGAAATACATCAGACTGAACATAAAGGGAATCAAATAATAAAAATAATCCAAAGCCTGTGGTGCTTTGCGGGCATAGATACCTAGCCAGAAATCTTTGAATATCAAAAGGACGGCCGTTACCAACAAAAAACCAATGAATAAGTAAGCCAGCAAAAACACCAAATAACCATGGTGCTTGGCTTCCTTGTCCTCAAAACGGCTGAAAAACTTATCAGTAATGTTATACACACCCAAACTCCCGAAAGAAAGAAAAGTCCAAGCTACTGTCTCTAAAAAGGCGAGCAAACCTATCTCCGCAGGTGATAAAAACCAAGGATAAAAAAAGAGGATTGTAAGTGCACTGATGCCTACGCCACCAAAAGAGACAATAGAACCTTTAATGCTTTGCCTAATGATGATGCCCAAGTTGATGTATTGATTTGATGGTGTACTTGTTTGGTAAAAATGCCCCCTTTGGGAGTCAGGGGGCTTCTAAGGATTGTCTAATTATCTAACTTCAATACAGCCATGAAAGCCTCTTGCGGAATCTCTACATTGCCGACTTGCCTCATGCGTTTCTTGCCTTTTTTCTGTTTTTCTAAGAGTTTTCGTTTACGGCTGATGTCGCCTCCGTAGCATTTGGCAGTTACGTTTTTACGCATTGCCTTTACGGTTTCTCTTGAGATGATTTTTTGCCCGATGGCAGCCTGAATGGCAATCTCAAACAACTGACGTGGGATGAGCTCCCTGAGTTTTTCACAAAGTCTTTTGCCCCATTCATAGGCTTTGTCACGGTGCACGATGGCAGAGAGCGCATCCACTTTATCGCCATTGAGCAGAATATCTAACTTCACCATGGTGGAGGCCTGAAAGCCCATCAGCTCATAGTCTAGCGAGGCATAGCCCCTAGAGAGTGTCTTGAGTTTGTCAAAAAAGTCAAAGACAATTTCGGCAAGAGGAAGCTCAAAAATCATCTCTACACGGTCTGCAGTGAGGTAATGTTGGTTTTTAATCATCCCTCTTTTTTCTATGCAGAGATTCATAATAGGCCCTACAAAATCGGATTTAGTGATGATTTGAGCCCTCACAAATGGCTCTTCTACGTGTTTAATTTTGCTTGGGTCAGGCATCTCCGAAGGTGCTTGCACTCTGAGCTCATCGCCATTGGTCATAAATGCCTTAAACTGCACTGAGGGCACTGTAGTGATGACCGTCATATTAAATTCTCTCTCGAGGCGTTCTTGGACGATTTCCATGTGCAGCATCCCTAAGAAACCACATCTAAAACCAAAACCTAGAGCGGCAGAGGTCTCAGGCTCCCAAATGAGAGAAGCATCATTGAGCTGAAGCTTTTCCATGGCATCTCTAAGGTCTTCAAATTCACTGGTTTCTACAGGATAAATCCCTGCAAACACCATAGGCTTGACATCTTCGAAACCTTTGATGGCGGGTGCAGGCTTTGATTTGTGCGTAATGGTATCACCCACTTTGACTTCTTTGGCATTCTTGATGCCTGAGATAAGGTAACCTACATTGCCTGCTTCTATGACCTCTTGTGGGTCTTGTTTAAATTTGAGAATGCCTATTTCGTCAGCGCCATACTCTTTGCCTGTTGCCACGAATTTGACCTCATCGCCTTTTCTAATTCGCCCTTGGAAGACCCTAAAAATAACTTCTACCCCACGGAAGGGATTGAATGTAGAGTCAAAAATCAGTGCTTGTAAAGGTGCATTTTCATCTCCTTTGGGTGCGGGGATTCTCTCCACGATGGCAGCCAAAATGTTTTCCATGCCTATGCCTGTCTTTCCACTTGCCAAGATAATGTCTTCTTTCTCACAGCCGATAAGGTCTATGATTTCATCACTTACCTCTTCGGGGCGTGCATGCGGGAGGTCTATTTTGTTCAATACAGGGATGATTTCTAAATCATTGCCGATGGCAAGATAAAGGTTAGAAATCGTCTGTGCCTCTATGCCTTGTGATGAATCTACGATGAGCAAAGCCCCCTCACAAGCCATAATAGAGCGGGAGACCTCATAAGAGAAATCCACGTGCCCAGGTGTGTCTATAAGGTTAAAAGTATATTCGTCACCCTTGTATAAATACTTCATCTGAATTGCGTGACTTTTAATGGTGATGCCTCGCTCACGCTCCAAATCCATATTATCAAGCAGTTGTGCTTGCATATCACGGTCTGCTACCGTGTGTGTGTGCTCTAGCAATCGGTCTGCAAGTGTACTCTTGCCATGATCAATGTGAGCAATGATGCAGAAATTTCGGATAAATTTTTTGTCCATATTGTTACAAAAATAGATATAAATCCGATTTAAGATAAATTATTTTGCTAAAAATTAATTATTTGCTTATTGGTAATTCTTTCTTAAACCTTACGTTGCTAAAAAGTATTGACTATTCATTCTTATTTTAAGCTAAATGTCTATTCAAAAAGTTTTATACACCAGTCTTTTTATTTTGTTTGCAAGCTATTCTGATGCACTTGCCCAATCATCTTCTTCGGCAAATATCGTCAATAACCCTGGCTTTGAGATACTGACCGAATGCCCAGCAAACTATGGCAGCATCGAGAGCGCTACAGGCTGGATACCTGTGCAGTTTACGCCTGATTTGTTTCACGCTTGTGCCACTGACCCACGTGTGGGTGTTCCTAGTAATTATTTTGGTACACAAAGCCCTGCAGAGGGAGAAGCATATGCAGGGATTCTGCTTTACCATGAGCGCTCACCTCTGGAGATGATAGCCACGCATTTTGTAGAGCCTATGCAAAAAGGTGAAAAATATGAAGTGAGTTTCAAGATTTCTTGGGCAAGGATTTACTCCAATTATGCTTGCAATGGCATCGGGGTTCTTTTTACCAATGACCCTAGTGATGCCTCAGAGATAAGCACCCCCGATATTGTCTTGAATGAACTAATGACCGAAGACAAGACTTGGACTACAGTTTCTAAGACAGTCATCGCAGGAGATGACTATGAATTTTTGGTAATCGGGAATTTTAGAGGAAAAGAAGCTACCAAGATTTATCAGTTTCAGCGCACGGGCTATCCTGGTGCTTATTATTTTATTGATGATATTCAGGTAAAAAAGGTATTCAATGAAAGCGAAAACTTCATCAAAATATCAGGCAAAATTCAAGATGTTATTACTCAGAAACCCATTGTTGCACGCATTGATTATGTCTTAGATGAGCTAAATTATAGGGCATTTGAAGAGAGCAAAGCCGAAGACGGGCAATACGAATTTAGTTATATGCAGCAAAACAAAGGGTTTTATCTGGAGGTCAAAGCCGAAGGTTATTTTAGCCAACGTATCAAAATCGGTGAAATCACAGACAGCACCATTGAGCAAAACTTCAGCCTGCAGCCCATCGAGAAAGGGCAGTCAGTCATCTGGAATGAGATTACCTTTCAAACAGGAGAGGCTGTGCTGACAAAAGAATCCACTCCTTCTCTCAAAATACTGGCAAAATTTTTACAGGAAAATACTGATTTTAGGATAGAAATAGCTGGGCATACAGACAATCAAGGAGATGCTACAAAAAACCAAATACTCTCTCAAGAACGGGCCAATCGGGTGATGAAATACTTGATAGAAGAAGGCTTTATCAGCCCCAAACGCCTAGAAGCAAAAGGCTATGGTGATGCCAAACCTATCACAGACAACGAAACTGAACAAAATCGACAAAAAAACAGGCGTGTAGAGATTAAAATCATTGATTAAAACTCTTGTGTTTTGGTTTTATTTTTTCTTGTAGATTTTTATGGTTAGCATTGTATGGTGTATTGGCATCTAGAGCAACTTATTGCAGGGCGAGAAAGCCATACAGACTTATTTACCACAAAAAAATTACATTATGAATTTTCAAGAAAAAACCTTCATCATCACAGGTGCATCCAAAGGCATTGGGCGAGCCCTTGCACTTGAGCTGGCTGCCCAAAAAGCAAATCTAGGGCTAGTAGCAAGAAGTGAAGATACACTCAAAAGCCTTCAAGCAGAGATAACAGCCCTTGGTGCATCAGCAGAGATATTTGTGGGA
Source organism: Microscillaceae bacterium (assembly GCA_011390205.1). Taxonomy (GTDB): domain Bacteria; phylum Bacteroidota; class Bacteroidia; order Cytophagales; family Microscillaceae; genus JAABSX01. The sequence continues at coordinate 27,856 of JAABSX010000016.1, forward strand.
AGTGTCTCAGAAGAACCCCTCACAGAAAAGGTAATCAGCACAATGCTGGATCGGTTTGGCAAGATAGACTTTCTTATCAACAATGCAGGCTATGGGGCGTTTGGCAATGTCGAGCACATCGATGCCCAAAACTGGTCAGACCTCATGGATACTAACGTAAAAGGAACTTTTCTGTACTCCAAGGCGGTCATTCCTCACATGAAAAAAGCCCAAAAAGGGCACATCATCAACATTGCCTCTGATATTGCAAAGCGTGTATTTGAGGGAGGCAGCTTGTATTGTGCTTCTAAATATGCCCAAGATGCTTTTTCTATGGCATTGCGCAAAGAAGTAAGGAAGCATGGCATCAAGGTATCGGTGCTTTACTCGGGCTTGGTAGATACAGATTTTCATGCGCACCCACAAGGTGACGAAAAAGCCAAAGACTGGCTAAAGCCTAAAGATATGGTAGATGCTATTTTGTATGTGGCAGGCATGCCTGCACATGTAGTCATAGATGAGCTGATGATTCATCCACTTTCTCAAGAATACTGAAGCAAAATTAGGGCTTTGTAGTGGAAGATTTGAGCTCTTTGGTGAGCTGCCAAGTGCAGGTATCATCTTTGACATTCACGCTTACATCATCCATGATTTCACTCACCAACACCAAGCCAAGCCCTCCTTTGCGTCTTTCTTGCACTATCTTAGAAAGCGGCGGATTCTGATAAGCCTTTAAATCAAAGGGCTGATGGTCACGGTTGATAATCTCAAAAATGAGTTGATGCTCCTGTTGATGTATATTGATTTGAATATTGTCTTCAGGGTTACATTGGTGTGCATGGATAATCAAATTAGCACAGACCTCATCTACAGCCAAGACCAAGCGGTTACGCTCAACCTCAGAGAAGGCTAAGCTCGCAATGGTTTCCTCGACAAATGTACGAATCGATTTGAGGTTATCACAGATGCATGTCGCTTTGTAAGAATGAGTCATCTTGTATTATAAGTGTATTTTTGCCGCTTCCTCAGTATCTTCCATTTTTAAGAGATTATCCAAGCCTAAAATCTGAAATACATCTTTCACCTTTTCATTCAAGCCAAAAAGCACAAATTGAATATTTTTTTCTTTGAAAGGCTCAATATATGAAATGAAGACACCCAGACCTGCTGAAGCGATGTAATCTAAATGAGTACAATCTACCAGTATTTTTTCCTTCTTTAGGGAAAGTACTTTGTCAAATGCCTTGTCTAAGTTAATGGAGGAAGCTGCATCCACATCACCAAAAATTTGAATGGTATAAAACACTTCTTCTTCTATTTCTTTAATTTGCATAAATATTATACGGTTTTGCTTCTAAAAAGTTTGTGTAACACTAAACGTTTAGGCCTCGATAGGCATCACACAATGCATTTTGAATGGCTTGTGAATACTTTTTGTTCAATTATTTTTGGTAAAAGTACGAAGTAAAACGCTGATTTAAAAAGCAAATTTTACAATTTACTTTTACTTCGCCTTAAGTTAGGCTTCCTTGTTGAAAAATACGTTCACGTAGATTTTTATCTTAACAAAGTATGTATGCTGTTTTACAACCTTCTAAATCGGTTTAAAATGCGTTGTCGGCGGCTAAGAACACTTACAGGCTGTAGTGCCAGTTGTTCGTCAGTCTCTTCAGGGATAAATTTATTGAGCTGATGAAAAATCGCTTTTGAAAAGGGAGCCCAAGTAGCCGTTCGAACTTCTGCCAGTTTGAGGGCATCATTTACCCAGCAGTTGCAAGTTTTGAAAAAATGATAACGCCCCATAGCCTCAAAAAAATGATAATTAAGGTGCTCATAAGCAGGCAGCCCTGCAAACTCTATAGGCATTAATTGCTTTTGGGGGGTATATCTAAAGCTACGCTTGACATATTGGATGATGTTATTGTATTGGTTTGCATTGAGTTTAATGGCTTTTTTATATTTAGGGTTTTGGGGGATTTCTTCATACAAAACAACCTGCATGGCCGTCTCACCGAGGTAAAACAAAGCCTTAAAAGCTACTTTGGGCTGAAGCTCTGCCCAAGTAGGTGTTTCTAAATAAAACCCCTTATCGCCCCAGCCAAATGAGATGTATTGGTAATTTGTATGCTCAAAAAGCTCAAGGTCTATAAATTCCGTCCAGTCAATGTCTGGCGTTTTGAGGGGAAATATAAGGTCCGAATGTGCCCCATTGGAGATTACCCACATAGTAGTACCTTCAGCATTGGGGCGGGCTTTGCGGTTGGTGGGTATCCATTTGAGCAAAGTAGCCATCAAGATATACCCTATCACAAAAGCAGGTGCAAGAAGAATGAGTATAAGTATAATCCAAATCATGTTTTTATGCTATGCTATGTTATTTTACCAATCATCAAAGGTAAATATTATTTTAAAACTTTGATTATACCTAGTAACGTATTTTTCTGAAATTGATTCATTACTTGAATAAATAATACTTAAATCACTCATAATCAGATGCTTATTTGACAAATACTTTCTCCTATTTTTAGTTCATTTTATTTGTATTATTTTGATGATTGCCTAGATTTGTGGGTGAGCCTGACAAAGTAAAAATATACAAACACAAAACCTCAGAAGTTTTTTGTCATTGTGCTAGGGGCTCAAAACTAAATGCCTCTTTTCAGCGTAGTATTTTATGAAGCCAAAGTACAAACGTGAGCTTTATGAACTATATCCACTATATTTATTTTAGATTGTATCGGGTTGTCGCCTCATTTGGAGACAAGCCTGAGTACGGAAAAAAAGATGTACTCTGGCTTATCTTGCTTTTCATTATGTTTTATAGTGGGATGGGAAGTATTTTTTATGAAACCTGCACGAGCATCGAAGTAAGCAAAGAAACAAGGCTGGTGTTCATCTTAACACTCACATTCAACTATTTTTATTTGATGTGGAGCATCAGAATAACAGATTTAGAAATTATCATCAATAAGTTCAAAAACAAAAAAGTTTCTTTGTCATATCACCTTGTATTCTGGATATTTGTGTCTCCTCCGTTCATTGTATTTATCTATTCATTCATAAATCACAAAAACTAAGTTACAAAGTATCTATGTACAAGCCACGTTATCTTCTACGAGGTCTTTGCTTTACGTGCCTGCCTAGTATGCGTTGGTTTTCTTGGCGTACTTGAGGAGATTTTTTAAGTAAATGAAGACAAGCCGAAGCCTCTTTATAATTTTTCTTAAAATCTATCATCGGAGCAGGGTAGTGCAGCCCTATCTCACAGTGATAGAGTTTTTGCTCAATCGCAGTCATTTTTTCGGGCTGATGCAAAAGTTTATTGGGCAAAAGAGCCAATTCTGGCACCCATTTTCTGATAAAAACACCCTCAGCATCTTTTTCTAAAGATTGCTTCAGCGGATTGTATATCCGAATGGTATTGATGCCCGTTACGCTTGCCTGCATCTGAAACTGGCTAAAATGAATCCCAGGCTCATAATCCAGAAACATCTGTGCCAGATGATATACTCCACTCTGCCAAGGCTGCCAAAGTGAATGTGTCAGAAAAGAAACAACCATGGCACGCATCCTAAAATTAAGATAACCCGTAGCAGCCACACAGCGCATGCAGGCATCCACAATCGGGAAGCCCGTCTGCCCTGCCTTCCAAGCCTCTAGATACTCAGGGTTAAAAGGCTGATTCAGAGCTTCATAGCCCCTATTGACATGCTCAAACTCAATGCGTTCTTCCATCTCAAACTTCTGGACAAAATGGCATCTCCACTGCAATCTTGACCTAAAACTCTTAAGCTGAAAGCGATAGGGAGAACAAGCCAAGGCCTGCTCATAAAACTGATAGACTTGTCTAGTACTGAGGTTGCCCCAAGTGATGTAGGGAGAAAGACGGCTGCAACTGATACGCCCTAGCGCAGGCTCAGAGATGTGTCTGTTATAATTGGCTACTCTTTTGCTCACAAAACTCTGGTAATATTGCCATGCAAATGCCTCGCCCGCAGGCTGAAAACCCGCAGGATAATTTTCTAAATCCGATTTTAATGCTGAGGGCATGGGATATTTATTTGTGAGCTGCATGTCTTTGACTGAAACAAGTGCCTGAAGATCAGCTTGTTGCTGAGGACTCTTCATAAAATCTATCCAAGCCTCGTCCCAAATATCTCTGTTTTGCTGCCCTCGCAGCACGCCATTGCATTGGTATTCTTTCCAGCTAATTTGCTGCTGTTTGAAGTATTTTTGGAGTGCCAAATCACGCACATACGTAGGCAGTACACCAGTTTCTTGGTGTGAGAATATTGTGTCTATTTGGTAGATACTGGTCAAAAACCCAAAAACCTCAGAAGCCTCTCCGTAAGTTATTTCAATATTGCCCTGATAAGTCTCAAGAGATTGATTCATCTTTAAGAGAGATTGATAGACAAACTGCCAGTGCCTAATATTCCAATCAGGATAGGCTTGCAGGGAGGGTTCGAAGATATACAACAGCAGCAAAGGCTTTTTGGCAAAGATACCCTCTTTGAGGGGGAGATGATCTCTGAGCCTCAGGTCTTTTTTAAACCACAGGATATTGATTTCCTTTTTCATACCTCCTAAACCCAGAATGTACGACTTGGGTTTTGGGCAAGACTGCTGCTCCTAAATAATGCTTTAGCTACAAGCGATTTTATCTACCCTCAGGGCATGTCTGCCGCCTTCAAAAGTATTTTCTAAGAATGACTGTACGATGTCTTGAGCCAGCTCAAGGGCAATAAACCTTGCAGGAATCGCCACTATGTTGGCGTTGTTGTGTTGCCGAGCAAGGGCTGCCAATTCGGTATTCCAGCAGAGAGCACAGCGAATGTCTTGGTGCTTGTTGGCAGTGATTGCCACGCCATTTCCACTCCCACAGATGACGATTCCTAGCTCGTATTCTTTACTCTCTACGGCTGCAGCAAGGGGGTGCACATAGTCAGGATAATCTGCTGATGCATCACTGTAAGGCCCAAAATCTTTGACTTCGTGCTGTGTTGAGAGCATTTTGATGATGGATTCTTTGTATTCAAATCCAGCGTGATCACCTCCGATGGCTATTTTCATTTTTATGGTTTGATTTTATGCTAAAATATTCGGCAAAAATAACCATAAAATTCTAAGTCTAAACCTCATTTGCAAGAAAATACTTGTCTTTCTGCAAGTATTTGAGTGTGTATATCCTAATAATTCTTGTAAATTTGTAAATTAAAAACTTTATATATTTAACTGATAACTATGATAGAGCTAGACAACCAATACTGGACCATTGAATACGATGAGGTTCAAAAAACAGTCATCTGTGGCTGGAAAGAGGGTGTAGGGGATTTACTAACCGATGATATATTCAAAGAAGAGATGAGCAGCTATGTAGAAATAGTAGAGAAATACCAAGCCCCCAAATTGTTGCTCAATTTACGGCAAAGCAACTATACTGTAGTGCCAGAGGTACAAGAGTGGGTAGCACATAATATCGCCCCTAGAGCCATCAAAGCAGGGCAAAGAAAAATAGCTACATTGCTTTCAGAAGAGCTTTTCGCACAAGTAGCTACGCAACAATTAATGGAAGAAGGTATAATTTCTACCATTGAGCAGCAATACTTTGATGATTTAGAAGAGGCAAAAGCTTGGCTATTTGAAGATGAATGATGAGTAACAGGTTCTCTCAGCAAAAGTCTGGTGATTGCCTATCCTTGTTTGGCTTTGAGCATTTATCTACACATAAACCAACCCTCAGAAAGACGTATCACTGCCCAAGAGGATATACAAAGTATAAATTCCTAAAAAAATACTATATTAGCAATAAATTAAAATACTAAAATTCTTTATGAAAATTATCAACGGATTAGAAGAACTAAAAAGCCTTGCGGGGCAAGAAATAGGGGTAAGTGACTGGCTACTCATAGACCAAGAGCGCATCAATGCTTTTGCAGAGGCTACAGGTGACCACCAATGGATTCATATTAACCCTGAAATGGCAGCCAAATCACCCTTCGGCTCTACCATCGCACATGGCTTTTTGACTTTATCTCTCATGCCCATGCTCATGGATCAAATCTGGAAACTAGAAGGCGTAAAAATGGGGGTAAACTATGGCACAAACAAGATGCGTTTTACAGCACCAGTGCCTGTCAACAGCAAAATACGCCTGCGTGCCCACTTAGAAAGAGTAGAAGACATCCCTGGAGGAGCTCAAATTATCAATAAATCTACTTTTGAGATAGAAGGGCAAAACAAACCTGCTTGTATCGTAGAGGGACTTTCCTTGGTCTATTTTTAAACCTGATGATTTATTTTATCGCATTTATCAATCTATCAAAAACTTCCTAAAATAATTATGACAATATTCCAACATCCTGCCCTACACGTGCAATATGATGAAAAAATAAATGCCATACTAGAAGAATGGCAGCTAGATTTTACGACCAAACTCAGCAGTGATGAGTTTAGAGAGGTCGGCAACAAAATTATAGAAGCATTCAAAAACAAAAAAGTAAGCAAATGGTACTGTGACCTGAGTGAGCAAAAAACAATAGATGTCGAAGATCAACTCTGGCAAGAAGAATTCTTCTATCCTGAATTACTCAAAAATGGACTCAGTGTAGCTTGCCTGGTAGATACCAAAAATATCTTGGGAACTGTCTATACTAAAAATTGCCTCCAAAATATAGACAACCAACAAGTGAAGATTGAAGTCTTCAATGAACAATCCGAAGCAAAGAAATGGCTTGCAGAGGTCAATTAAGTAGTGATTGTTTTGCTCGCATTAGAGTTATAAATAAGTTTTGGTAAGGTATGCTGCTTTGCCAAAGCTTTGCTTTTCATCAACAAATTGATGCTCACTCAAGAAAAATAAACACTTTATGAAAATATTCTCTGCTACACAAATCAAGGCTTGGGATACCTACACTATGCAGCACGAACCTATTGATTCTATTGACTTGATGGAGCGTGCTTCAGAAGCCTTTGTAAAGGTGTTTTGTACGTATTTCACTCCTGATAAACAAGTGAATATTTTTTGTGGAATGGGTAACAATGGAGGAGACGGGCTGGCAGTTGCAAGATTACTCTCACAAAGAGGCTTTCAGGTAAAAACAGTGGTGATTTGCCATGCCGAGCAGGGAAGCAGTGATTTTCAAACAAATTTTGAGAGAGTCAAAGATACTCTGAAGCCTGTGCTGGTAACACAAGCAGAAGAGATACACACCCACCTACCCCAGAAAGAATCAGAAATCATGGTGGATGCTGTGTTTGGGGCTGGGCTAAACAGACCCCTATCGGGCTGGGTGGCAGAGGTAGTTCATTTACTCAATCAATCCGAAGTCATCAAGGTAGCCATTGATATTGCCTCAGGATTGTATGCAGATGCTGCCTCTGTCTTGGATTGTGTGCTTAAGGTAGATTACACCATTTCTTTCCAGACTCCTAAATTGGCTTTTTTTATCCCTGAGAATGCCCCTTATGTAGGTGAATGGCTGGTAGTAGATATAGGCTTACATCCTGATTATGAGCTAAATACAAAAAGTAATTATGAGACACTAGATGCCTCACTTGCAAGACAGATACACCGCCCTCGCCCTAGGTTTGCACACAAAGGCAGTTTTGGGCATGCCCTGCTCTTGGTAGGGGCTTATGGCTCAATGGGTGCGGGTATCTTGGCAAGCAAGGCAGCCCTCCGCGCAGGCACAGGGCTTCTGACTGCACACGTCCCTAATTGCGGCTATGACATCATGCAAATGGCAGTGCCAGAGGCAATGCTATCCATAGATTCTAAAAGTAAGCTTATCAGCCAATTTCCAGACTTAAAAAACAAAAAATATACTGCCATAGGGCTTGGCTGTGGCATAGGGCAAGGCAAAGCTACTGAACAAATGCTCAAAAGCATGCTCGAAAAGGCACAACAGCCCCTTGTTTTAGATGCAGATGCACTTAACCTCATCGCTGAATTGCCCTCAAAATATAAAAGCCTGATTCCTGAAAAAAGCATTTTGACCCCACATCTTAAAGAGTTTTCAAGATTGGTGGGTGCATCCGAAAACCACTTCGAGCACTTGGAGGTCTTGCAAAACTTTGCAGAAGTGTATCAGGTCTATGTCTTGCTCAAAGGTGCTCACTCCGCCATCGCCACGCCTGAAGGCAAGCTTTATTTTAACACCACAGGAAACCCTGGCATGGCAACCGCAGGAAGTGGAGATGTACTGACGGGCATCATCACTGCTTTGCTGGCACAAGGTTATTGCTCAAAAGATGCCTTGCTCTTGGGAGTTTACTTACACGGAAAAAGTGGAGATTTGGCAGCCAAAGACAAGGGGCAAGAAGCCCTTATCGCCTCTGATTTGATAGAGTATTTAGGAAAGGCTTTTCTATCTATACAAGCATAAATAAATCACGTAGTAGGTTTTTCTAAAGAAAAAAAGCCTAAACGAAGACAAACTGCAGTGCTTACACCTATAAAAAACAGCCCTGATATTATGCCTCCCAAAAATCTCCAAACAGGCTCACTTGGCAAAATACGACTCAACAAAGCAGTTATCCCCACAAAAAGACTTGTGGCTATCAAGACACGGAGCAACCTTGTCCAAAATTTTCCCTGACTGTATGGCAAGCCTGTATGTGATAAAATAAAAAAACTTAGATTCATACCCCACAACAGCCCTAAGTTGTTCCATAAATCCATTGGCACAAGCATCAAAAAAACCAAAGGACTAATGAGCAAAACTACCCAAGTAAAAGGATAATTCCGAAAAGGAAGAGAAGACTGAATAAGGTAATTTTGGAGAGGTCTGGGCTTAAGAATGAGCCTATAAGTGAGCCAAAACATCAAAAAACCAATCACATAGCCTCCCAATACATCTCCCAAAAAGTGCACTCCTAGATACATCCTAGAAAAGGGCACTAGAATAATCAGCAGCACACAAAACAGCCTCAGCCAAGCAGAACGGAAAAGATACGCTGTGATGCCCCAAAGTGTAACTGCCATGCTCGTGTGCCCTGAAGGAAATCCGTAGGGAATCGGCTCGGAAAGATTACGGTAATAATTGACTACCGACTCAGGAATCAAAGCAAAAAAACCCTTAGCACCCATCCTCTCAAAGTGAAGCTCACGGGCAGAAGGCAGCCCCCCATCTAACAGCCTCACAGTGCTATCCACATGATAAGGGCGTGGAAGTGCAAAATAGTCTTTGAAAAAAGTGGTAACGAGGGCTGTCCAGAGCATCCCTTGCATAATGATAAAACCCTTTCGAAAATCTACCCCGAAAATCAGCACTACCAAAAACAACACGATGAAGTTTCGATAACCCAAGGCTGTCAAAGCTTGCATGAACTGCGTCATAACTGCCGTCTCAAAAGACTGTATGTAATGAATAATTTCGGTCTGAAACAAAATATTTTAATTTTAAATTTTAACCATTCATTGGAAACCTAGGAAAAATCTTGCTCTCTAAAATTTGTTTTAGAAATAAATGGTTTCAACGAGCATTGTATGTCTAGAGGGCTTTCATCTTTGTAGCAAAGCTCAATATGCCCAAACCTACACGCCTTCGGGGTTTTTTGATTCCCTAAGCTTCCAACTATTAAATATTTTATGGCTTTGATAGATTTTCTTTCAAGGCTTGTGCAATTTTATTTATTCACGGGGTATGTATGCACGTCCATTTGAGGGAAAGGGATAGAAATGCCCTCACGGTCATAGGCTTTCTTGACTTTTTCGAGCATATCAAAATAAAGCCCCCAATAATCGGCAGATTTTGCCCACATCCTCACGGTGATATTCACAGAGCTATCCGCAAGTGCTGTTACACGCACAAAAGACTCACGCCCTGTCTGGTTTTGAATCACACGCTCATCAGCAGCTATAAAATCTTTGATTATCTGCATCGCTTTGTCCATATCATCTGAGTAGCTAATCCCGAAGAGCATGTCCACACGTCTTTCTTGTTCGGTAGAGTAATTGACCAAACTGCCATTTGCCAATGCCCCATTAGGAATGATAATCGTCTTATTATCAAAACTTTTCAGAATAGTAGTGAAGATGCTAATCTCGTGGACAATCCCTGTAAAACTTTGTGCCTCTATGACATCTCCTACTTTGAAAGGACGAAACAATATCAAAAGCACTCCCCCTGCAAAGTTGGCTAGGCTGCCCTGCAAGGCAAGACCTACGGCAAAGGCGGCTGCCCCTAACACTGCCACAAAGGAGGTCGTCTCTATGCCTACCATAGATGCCACACTGATGAGCAACATCACTTTAAGCGCTATGCCGATGATATTCTCAAGAAAACTGTTTAAAGTAGGATCTCCTTTTTTGGCAAGTTGGTTACTCGCAATTTTGACCAGCCGCTTAATCACCCCAAAGCCAATATACATCACCAGGATTGCAAGCAGCACACGTGGAACATACAATACAAGTGTTGAGGAGATTATTTGAATAATTCTTTCCATTATTTTTAGGTTTAGTGTTGAAAAATATTTTTATGTGTATGCAAATTTACACACAAAAACATAAAACTCTAAATAATAGAGGCAATAAGCCCACTGCTGCTATACAGTGTTGGCTTTTTTTTGTACTCTATCGGATAAAATTAAGTCTGTAGCGCACTTCTAAAATTTGGTGTATCTTATCAATGGTTTTGAAAGTACTCCGAATGGTCTGTCTTTCTAATTTGTTAAAATGCTCAGGGTTAATGTATCTTCCTGAGTTTTTATTTTTTAGACCATAAATCGCCCTTTGCCTGAGCAGAATCTCATAAGCCATGGCAGCCGCCTCACAGATAGAGGTCAGGTTTTTGTCTAGGCGTGCTATCTCCTCGAATCGCTCGAAGGTGCTTCCGTAGCTTTTAATTTTAAAGCTATACGCCAGCACACGGGCGGCATCTGCGAGGGGCATCATTGCGCGGGCTTTGATGTCAAATTCATTTTTGTGTGTGCCTCCCTTTTCTACAATAAATGACCTGAAAAAGCTAAGAGGGGGCGGATTTTGCAGGGCATTCTTGGCAAGCAAGGATAAAAACAGCTCATTTTTATCTATTTCCTGAAAGATAAACTCTTTGAGTTCGTGGGCAAGTGTCTCCTCTCCTATGATAGGTCTAAAATCAAAGAAGATAGTGGTGTGCATGACAGATTGTGGGTCAGGTTGTCTAATCCAATCTTGAAAATATTTTTTCCATTGAGAGATGGGCTGGCACCACTTGGGGTTACTAGCCATCATGTCTGCGGGGCACTTCACAAATCCAACTTCTAAGAGTGTATTGGTGATTTCTCGGCTCATCTTCAGGAAATACGATTTGGCATAGGCGGCCTCTGACTCACTTGGGTCTTCGTAGATAAGGGCATTGTCTTGGTCAGTACGTAAGAGCTGCTCACGCCTGCCCTCACTGCCTAGAGATATCCAGCAGTATTTTAGTTTGGGAAGTTCTAAGCCTTGTTCTTTGAGTTTTTCTATGGCAAATGTATTGGCTTTTTGGATAAGCACATCATTGATTTCGGTGATGATGTTAGAGATGAAAGGGACACCTACCTCTTGGTGCAAGTAGCTTTCTACCAGAGATTCAGCCTGTGTGCGTATCCGGGCGAGCTGGCTTACTTCTTTTGCCTTGATAATTTGCTTTAGAAGCACAGAGGGATTATTGCCTTGTGCAATCAATACATCACGTTGAGAAGCTACACCGAGGGCAGGCGAGCTAGGCGTGCCGTCTTCTGTTACGACCAAATGCGTAACACGGCTACTAATCATTTTGAGCATGACCTCAGCCACCGACAGTTCAGGGCGGATGGTCTTGACGGGGCTGCTCATAATGCTGGTTACGAGTTTGTCTTTAATAATCTCTTCGGCTGCTACTACTTTTCGCCTAAAATCACTGTCGGTGATGATTCCGAGTGGATGTTTTTGCTCATTGGTAATCAAGATAGAACCTACATTAAAGATACTCATAATCTTGGCAGCCTCTCTGACAGTATGCTGTGGGCTACAGTCTATGATTTTTTTTTGAGAATCTATCTGTAAAGTATCAATTTCAAGAGGCTGTGAAGTGAAGTGGTCTTTTTGATTTAGAAGTCTCCTTACATTGATTACGTTGTCATCTTGGTCACTTTTAAGGATAGAAAGCCCTGAGGCAAAGCCCGCTGCCAGAAAAAGTGCCACTCTTGGGTTCGCTGCCATGACCTCATTAAACTGTGCCATAGGGATGGTATAAAGCAAAGATTCTTCTTCGGCAACGGCATCAGCGATGTATTCATCTTGTGCTATAGAGGCCCTCACACCGAAGATATCCCCTTCATCACATTGGTCAATAAGGACATCTTCTCCGTCTTGGTTTTCGGTAATCAGGATACTGCCTTTGTGCACCACAAAAAAGTAGTCTAGTGGCTCATCTCCTTTTCTGAGAATGGCCTCTTGAGCTGCTACATATTTCATGCGTACTCCTGAGGCGATGTTAAGTAACTCCTGCTCTTCCATCAAATCAAAAGGCGGAAAACGCTTCAAAAAATTATAAACATCTAGTGCAATGGTATCGGAAGCCATGGTTTTTGGTGTTGTTAGAGAAATGAAATATTTTTTGTCTTGCCAATCACTTTAAATAAACAAGCTCTCGGTATCAGCTTACAGACAATGAGTGCATTGACAAATTAATAAATTTACTTAATCAATTGTAAATTGTCCATTTACTTACTCTTTATTGATAGGTACATTTTGTAAAATGCTAGCGACTACCTCAGAAGTGGTGATACCCTCGGCTTCAGCTTCGTAGTTAAGTGAGATTCGGTGATTAAACACATCATTGCTCACCTCTTTGATGTCTTCTGGAAGCACGTAGTTGCGTTCGTCCATGTATGCGAGTGCCTTGGCAGAGCGGTGCAAATCTATACAAGCCCTTGTAGAAACACCAAATTGCACATAATTTGCTTCATTTTTGAGCCCATAATCAGCTGGGCTGCGGGTGGCATAGACCAGCTCTATCATATATTTTTCTAAGGATTCAGAGATACTGACTTGGTTAATCTGGTCACGAATCGCAAAGATGTCATCTCTGTCTAAAATGGGCTGAATCTCTGCCTTAAAATTCATGTTAGACATACGCCGCATAACTTCTAACTCTTGCTCTTTGCCAGGGTAACTGACGTGAATTTTCATCATAAATCGGTCTATCTGAGCCTCAGGCAGGGGGTATGTCCCCTCGTGTTCTATTGGGTTTTGGGTAGCCAATACTAAAAAGGGCTTGTCTAGCTGATATGTAGTCTCTCCGATGGTTACTTGCTTTTCTTGCATAGCTTCTAGCAAAGCAGATTGTACTTTGGCAGGGGAGCGGTTTACTTCATCTGCCAAGATAAGGTTGGCAAAGATAGGGCCTTTTTTTACCTGAAACTCTCCCTCTTTCTGGTTATAGACCATCGTGCCTACCAAATCAGCAGGCAGCAAATCAGGTGTAAACTGCATACGCTGAAACTTAAGGTCAAGTACTTTGGAGAGTGTATTGACAGTAAGTGTCTTGGCAAGCCCTGGCACGCCTTCCAATAAGATATGCCCATTGGTGAATAAACCTATCAGTAGGCGGTTAATCATATAATCTTGCCCTATGACTACCTTCCGCATTTCACGGAAAACCTGTCTTATTTTGGCGTGATAATCTATTTTGAGTTCTTTGATTTCTGAATCCATGTATATTTGTTTTTTGTGTAGCAATGACACAAATTTTTCTTGCGTGCTTTGCTGCATTAAGTTACAGATAATTTACAAAAGAGCAAAACTTGGCCAAAAAAAGCAAACTATTGAGCCTTTGAATCTGATTACACTGTCTGAATCCCAAAAATATGTTTTTTTTTTAAGATGATTTTGATTAATTACTTGATTTTCAGATAATAGCAATTATTTTTGGGTTTCTAAATTAATCACTAAATTTATCCTCTAAGGTATGCACCTCCAATACACAAACACAGCCATTCTTGTTTTCTTGATATTTGCACTCTCTACTTGCCAAAATAAATCTGCTCAAAATCAAAAAAACAAGGATACCATCACCATCAAAAGAGCCAAAATCAATGTGCCTGAGGTAGAAGAAATCCCTGGCATGAAAGACAATGAGCGCAACAGACTTGAAGATGTATTGCCTTACTACCAATCCGAAGGGTTGTATTACTCCCTCGGAGAAGCCCTCGAAAACCCCGAAAATGTGCACAGACTGCGTCTAAGAGGCATGAGGCTGCGTGAGCTGCCCCTAGAGATTTATCAACTAAAAAATCTTAAAGAATTAGACCTCTCCGATAATAGCCTCTCTGCCCTTCCTGACTCTTTTGCAAGCAAATTTAAACGCTTAGAAATCTTAGATTTAAGCAATAATCAATTCGGAAAACTTCCCCCACAGATTACACAAATGCCTAACTTGGGCTACCTCAACCTGCGAAGCAATCAACTTAGCCAACTCCCCGAAGACATCACAGCCCTCACGCAGCTGCAATGGCTAGACCTAGGGCGAAACCAATTCAAACAGCTACCCGAAGGCATTACACGGCTTTCTAACTTAAAAAACTTGGCACTAGACGATGCCAAAATAGACTCACTCCCAGAGGCTTTCAAAGATATGGTACGGCTTCGTTTTCTGAGCCTTCGCCGTACAGGATTGAGTAAAATCCCCCAAGAAATAATGGCACTCCGTGAGCTAGAGGAGCTTATCCTTGCTGAGAACAAAATCAGTGAGCTCAGCCCTGAGCTTTCAAAACTTGAAAAACTCAGCTACCTCAATGTAGAAAAAAACCGACTTACAGAAGTGGCTTCTCTCGTAGGGCTGCCTACTTTGGTCAATCTAAACCTAAGCCATAACCCCATCACTGCCCTCCCTACAAATTTTTTTGAGCGGCTAAGCAGCTTAAAAGCACTCAATCTCTCTTATACGGCTCTTTCTTCGCTGCCCAGTGAGATTTCACTTTGTCAGGGGCTTGTGTGGCTCGCCTTGCAAGGCAACAAAATCAATCAACTTCCCGAGGGAATCTCAGCTTGCAGCCGACTAAGGGTGCTATTTTTAGGAGATAATCCTGAAATAGATGCAGAGGCTTATCTTGGCCCTCTCAAAGGATTGGACAAACTGCATACGCTTCGATTTGCCCAAATTCCTGGAAACGCCCAGAAAAAAGTAGTGCTGCCTGCTATGCTTTTAGAGTTGAAAAGTCTTGTAGAACTAGATTTGCGTGGCAATAAACTTGCAGATGCACCCGCCGAACTCGTCAAATTGGCGACACTAAGCAATCTTCAAGCCCTCAACCTCTCCAACTCTGACATCAGACAGGCACACAGTGAGTTTAAAAACTTTTCCAGTCTGAAAGTATTGGGGCTAGACTTAAAGAATGTTTCATTCTCGGAAGTACAAAAACTGGCTGAAATCCTGCCTCCAGATGCCGAAGTGGTGGATGGTACTGAATTTTTTAGCTACAAATACTGGCTGGACTAAACCCATATCTACACTCAAATAAGCCCTCCCTCCCACAAAAGAAGGTGGAGAGGGCTTGTGTTTTTTCTAGAACGCATGCCTTTATGAAAGCCACTCAGCCCTCCATACATTTGCCTTTGCTTTTTATCGGATTGACTTTTGCCGTACTGGGGCTTTTGCTGCTTGATATTGGGCTAGGCTCTGTAAAAATCCCTGCTTGGGTGAGTGTGCAGCTACTTTTGGGCTTGGAGCAAGAGAACGAAGTTTGGAGCAATATTCTCTATAAAATACGCCTTCCGAGAGCCCTTACGGCGATGCTTGTGGGGGCAGGGCTTTCTGTGAGTGGGCTACAGATGCAGACCTTGTTTCGGAATCCTTTGGCAGGGCCTTCTATCCTAGGCATCACCTCGGGTGCAAGTCTGGGAGTAGCTTTTGTGATGCTTTTCTCAGGTTCGGCATTGGGTTTTGCTTTCACGAAAAGTCTGGATTTTTGGGGGAGCTGGATAAGTGTGGGAGCAGCTATTTTGGGTGCTTCTGCGGTCATGCTTTTGCTTCTTTTGCTTGCTTGGCGGGTAAAAGACAATGTCATATTGCTGATATTGGGGCTGATGATTGGCAATCTTACGATGGCACTGGTCAGTGTTGGGCAATATTTTAGCCGCCCCGAAGAGATACAAGCCTATTTGCTTTGGTCTTTTGGCAGCTTGGGCGGTCTGAGCTATGTACAGCTTCAGATATTATTTGTCTTGGTGCTTTCTGGGCTTTTGCTCAGTATGTTTTTGGCACAGTCACTCAATGTGTTGCTGCTTGGTGAGGCATATGCCCAAAGTCTGGGCTTGCCTATTTATCGGATACGTCTTGCACTTATTTTGCTCACGGGCGTTTTGTCTGGGAGTATCACTGCTTTTTGTGGGCCCATTGCTTTTGTGGGTGTGGCAGTACCTCACCTTGCAAGGGCTGTCTCGCCTGTGTCAGACCATAAAATACTCACTCCACTGACGGCACTCTGCGGCATTGCTTTGATGCTATTTTGCGACATCATCGCCAAACTACCAGGCAGCAGCTACACCCTGCCCATCAATGCAGTTACGGCATTGATAGGCTCACCCATCATTATTTTGGTGATTCTCCGAAGCAGGGGTTTGCGGCATTCTTTTTAGGCAGATTGTTAGTCTTCTTCTCTCATCATTTTTAGTTTTCCTTGAATCTGGAGAATTTCACTGACATATCTTATGTGTAGCTGCAAAGCATTTTTGATTTCATTTTTCTGAGTTTCTAAGCGTGATGTTTCACTTTCTGCTGAGTTTGTGTTTTCCAGCAAGGCTTGCACAAGGCACTCAATGCTTGTTTTTTTACCCAAACGGTGTTTTAAGACATCGGAAGGAATCTGCTCTATGAGCCATTCACTGTGCTGGTCTTGGATGAGCAGTTCACCTTTTTCTTCTGAGCAATTTAGTTTTATTTTCTTGGCTTTTTTTCGGAGGTATTTTTCAGAGATTTTAAGCGGCTTTGCATTGTATTGCGTGTTTTTGTGGTTGAGCTGTATGTTTAGTAATTCTTTTCCCAATTCTGCCCATCTCCAAAAATCTCGGTACAATGGTATTTGAATTTGTTTTTTTGGCAGATGTATTTCCCAATCAATCACTTGCAATGCGGCAAAGCAATACTCGAAGAGGGCTGCATAACTTATTTCTTTTTCTAGGTCTATTTCTTTGCGGGCAGCTTCTTCTAAGTGCTCTTCTAAGTAAGCAAGGGCTTGGCTTCCTTCACTAAAATACTGCTGTAATGCATCATACGTTTCTTTGCCTCTGCAGTAGCGTTTGCCCATCTGCCTAAAAGCCTTTTGAGTAGCCAAAAAGCCCTCTCTGAGTGTTTTGAAATGCTTTTGTGTAGCTTCATTGGGTTTGTAGATGGTCTGAAATAACTGCTTTGCAAGCACTGTATCCTCACTCAATAGTACAAGAGGGCGTAGCTCTAGCGCAAATTCTGGCTCCACTTGACAATTCTCTAAATAACTCATATTCAGCAGATTTTGCAGTGCGATTCTGAGATTTTCTGATTTTTCTTGCCACTGGGTTTCATAGTATGATTTGAATTTTTGCAGGGCCTTTTGCCTGATGTTTTCGTGGGCTTTGCCCTGCACATCGTATTGATACCTGCTGATGGTCAGCATCTTACCCATAAATCCACGTACAAAAGGCAGTTTGCTTGCATAGATGCTGTCTGCAGCTAGGTGTATAAAGATTTGGGGCTGAGAAGGGCTAAAGACCTGTGCAAAGTGCAGACCTTCCTTCCAGAGTGTGGGCTCAAAATAGATATTCGTTTTTTGGAATGGGGCAGTCTCTAAAGCTGTGATGTATTGAGGCTTAAAGTCAAGTAAAGGTTTCTCAAAAAGTGCATTTATTTGAATTTTTGGCTGATTTTCGGGGAGAATCTGTGTAAGATATTGGGTAACTTGTTGTTGTAAATCATCTGCTGAGTGGGCATAGAGGTATTTTTCTTTAGGTAAATTTAGGCCCTTTGCCTCCATAGAAAAAACCCCCTCCCCTAGTTCTTCCGTGGCATTGTCTGGTGCTAAAAGTGGATAAAAGGCTCTAGACTGTGCCTGTTTTGCCTGTTTTTTTGAAGAGAGATAAATAGGTGATGCTTCTGCTACATTGGGCTGCTCTTCTGCCTGCCCAAATATGTCTTTCAGTACTTTCATGCTTAAAGGAAAAACCAAATGAGGTATATGATAAATACCTATAAAACAAGGACTTATATCTCTGGGAGCTCGCTTTGTTCCAAAAACAACGCCCCTGTCTTGCCCAGTAAATTGCCAGATAAAAAGCTGAGAGAAATCCGCTTGCAAGGCCTTGTATTTTTCTGCTTTTAAGTCGTTTTTTGATAAAATACCTACGTAAATCGCTTTGCTCTGAAGCAGATCCATGTTTTGTAAAAGCTGGCTGAGCTGAGAAAAAAATACGACTGAAAATTGCTTTTGCCGAAAATTCTGTAGTCTGGTTTGCTCCTCCGAAACGGGTGTAAAAAGTGTAGGCTGCATACTTTTAGACTGTGATTTTCGGAGCTGTGTAAGCCCTCCCCAAGTGAGGTAAGGGCCTGGGTGTTTTTCTTCTTTTTTGTGATGTTGATAGTAAAGCAATAGCCGCTCTGTGTGCCAAAATATGTCTTGTCTGATTTTATGCTTAAGCCCTTTTTTGGGCAGAGAATCAATAAAAACACTCAAAATACTTTGCCCAAAATCTCCCTCAAAAAGACTCGCCTTGCCTACCTCTAAGAGTGTATGCCCAAGGTATTTCTCTGCATAATACACTGCACCTGCCAGCACAAACGAGGTATATCCCATCAAATTATCGGGCAAATTTTGCTCAGGCTTGTATGACTCTAAACTACTGACTATTAAGTATTTAAAATCATTAATGCTTTCGGTAGCAGCTATTTTCTCGAGCCATTGCTGAAACTGTACAGAAAAATCGAGCGACTGTTCTTTTTGTAGGCTTCTGAGAATGGTATGTATTTTTTGAAAAATAATCGGGCTATTTTCTGAGGTATATTTTAAGCCCATGTCCATTTCTTGACTTTTCTCAAAAAGATGCTGCAAAGCCAATATTTCCATGCCCTTCTCTTTGTCAAAATCATCTCCTAAGAAGTCCTTATAAAAAGTTTCAAGGGCTTTCCAAGCAGGATGTGATTTAGAGAATAATTTGTGTGTATTCTTCCAGTAATGCAGTTCTTTCTGCCAATAAAGAATGCCTTCTTCTATCATCTCTTGCTGCCTCACAGACAAATAACTCTGTGGTGCAAACTCTGTATTTTGGGGGAAATAGACAGCACTCGGCATAAAACTGTTACTTTAATGAGCAATAGGCACAAATTTATAAAAATTTTAGCATTTAAAGCTCATTTCCGAACAACAATCTGTCATAACTATATCGTATCAAAGGACTTCTATCCCAATTTCGCATCATCAAACCCTATACTCACAGAATAAATTCTCAAAAAAGAAATCAACTTCCAAAATAATATTTTTTTCAAAAAAGAAAAATTATTCCAGAATATCAATTAAATTCCAAAATTGGAATACGGTTTCAATTTTGGAATAATTTTTGCTGTAAGAGTATTATTAGAAAAATAATTTTACATATAAATCACTCATAATCAATTAATTACAAATTATTTTTTTTCTAACATCCCTACTGCTATATTTTTGCAAAGGGTGAATAAAAAACTACTCATACAATGAAACACTTATTTATCTATCTTTCTATTTTATTCTTTTCACTACAAACCTCCTTATCTGCTCAAACCTGTGATGTGAGCCTAGATGGCGTAAAAAATTACAGTAGTCTCGGCTGTGGTACTACGCTTACTGAATTGGGCATAGATGATATCGGGAGCAATGAAGAGCTTACATTTGATGTAAACCTCACTGTCAATGGGGATGCTATCTTCAAATTCAAAGCAAATGGTAGCGAAATTATCGTTGCAAATGGAGTAACTGTAACTATTACGGGTAACTTAAGCTTTCAGGGAAGCAGTGCGCCCAAGAATTTCACTGTCAATGGGACACTCATCGTAAATGGCAACTTAAATGCACAGAACAATATAGAATATGGTGGAAGTGGACAAATCAATGTAGATGGAGACTGGACAGGCAATGGCAACAATGGGTCTTTGTGCGTTAGTCCTTGTGCCCTCACCTTTGATTTGGGAGGTGCTTGCACTGATCCTAATAGCCCTATTTGTCAATCAGTAGCTACTCAATCTTTGCCCATCACTTTGATTGGTTTTGAGGCTACCTACAATGCAGGTAAATTACTTTTTCACTGGCAGACAATTCTGGAAGAAAACAATAGTTTTTTTACGATAGAAGCTTCAAAAGATGGTGAAAACTACACTGCGATTACCACAGAAGATGGTGCAGGAAATCACATAGGTTTGTTGTCTTATCAAAAAGAAGTCCCTTTTGAAGGCTATGGTGTGTATTATTTCCGCCTCAAGCAAACAGATACTGATGGAAAATACAGCTACTCCCCTAGCATAGCACTTAGAGTAGATAGTGGTCTTTTAAATTTAAAAGTGTATAGAGATAGGAATAACCCTCAATCCATTTATATAGAATCAGACCAAGACCACACAAAAGTAGAGGTTCTTATCAATGATGCACTGGGCAGGGTACTTTATCACGGACATATCACTGGCTCTCAGCGTGGTATAGCAGAAAAACAAGAAATCAAACTTCAGCAAACTAGCACTTCTTTCTATATTGTGAAGCTGGTGCTCGGAAATGAATCTAAGATTGTCAAGATTTAAACAGATAGATATTAAATACAAAATCCACCTCATGCAAGATAATTTGCACGAGGTGGATTTTTATTTTAAAAGGATTTTTGATTAATAAAGCACTGCCTTCTTTCTACCCCTCAGCCCACCTAAGTCTAGCTCTAAGATATAAACTCCTCTAGATAAATGCCCTACTTTGAGTACATTCTGCCAAACGATGCCGTCTTTCATAGATTCAGAAGTAGCTACAGTTTCTCCTTGCATGTTGATGAGTCTAACATTTATTTTGTCATTTTTAGGATATGATAATTTGATATTGAGGTAGTCTGTGCTAGGGTTAGGGTATAGCTCTAGAGCAGGATTGAGTGAGAAATCTTCATTGGCAGTAACACCTACCAGCACTGCATTGGAGGTAGAAGAGCAAGCTCCGACGGTAGCTATGACATAATATGCCCCTGACTGAATGGGCGTGTATTTGTCTTGGTTTGCACCAGGGATTTGCACAAAATCCAAATACCATTCATAGCTATCTGCATCACGCACAGATGCTTGAAGCCCTCCCCCCTCTTGTGTGAGTTGTAGATTATCTGGAGAGCCGGACACGATTACCAATAATTGATTGATAGATACCACACTGCAGCCTCCACCTGAGCCTACAGTTACTACACAGCTGTATTGACCTGTCTCAGAGGCAAAATAATTCGTAAAAACAGCCCCAGGTATGTCTATGTTATTTTTACGCCATTGGTAGCTTGCCCCGAAAACACGGGCACTAATGGTCATAGAGGCAGTTTTGCCTCCACAAATAATCTCGCTCCCGCTATCATCTCTAATTACTACAATTTGTAGATTGCAAAAAGCAACTGCACTCACTATCTGACTATATGCGGATTCACCTCCAGAAGTAGTCGCTTTGATTCTGTAAAAATATGTTGTATTTTCTTGCAGATTCAGGGTGTCATTGTATCTTTTGGTGCTTATAAACTCCAAGCTTACAAAATCAGCAAGGGGCTGAAAGTTGGCGGTATTTCCTACCGAACGCTCTATCTTAAAAACGACATTGGGGTCTGTGGTGTACTCCCATAAGAGGTCAATTTGCTGTGGCGATACTGACACTGCTTGCAAACTAAAAGGAGGCAAAGGCACACTCGCACTGGGGTCTGTGGGGGTAGTAATGATGGAGCGGTTAGAATACGGAGAGTTTCCTACTATCCCGAAGGCACGTATTCTGTATCTATAACGCACATTGCCAATCACGTCATTGTCTATGTATGAGCGGCTTCCAATCTCTACCACGGCTATCTCTACGAATTGGTTTTCTGTAAATGGGCTCGCCCTTTCTATTCTGAACCCTTGCCCATTGGTCTGGCTATACTCCCAAATGAGCAGCACTTGGTCAAAACTTAGGGCTGCGGCATTCAGATTAAAAGGAGCATTGGGTACATTGGCGGGCTGTGCACAAGCAATGTCAGTATAAGCTGAAAAACCTATACCACTGACCTCCGCCCTGACTCTGTAGCAATATTCTACATTGACATTGAGCCCAATGTCTTGGTATTCTGTAGTGTTGGCGGGTAGGCTGGCTACTTCTGCAAAAGAGCCCGTCAGCCCTACCCTGCGCTCTATGATGTATCGTGTCTCTATACTGCTGTTGTCTTCCCAAGATAAGTCTATTCTGATGATAGATACGACCGTTGCTGTAAATGCAGAAGGGGCTTCTGTTGCAATGCCTGTATCTACGGTGATGACATTAGATGCAGAAGAACTGCCTGTGGCATTGATGGCAAATACCCTGTAAAAGTACTGTGTGGAGGCTGTCAGCCCCGTAACTACAAAAACATTTGAGAACACTTGTTCATCTCGTATGAGGTTGATAAAGTCGATGTCTGTTGCCACTTGTATTTGGTAACGGCTCAGCCCTGACAATGCTTGCCAGTTTGCCTGAAAGCTTCCTCCTTGCACATCAGTAGCTGCAGTAGCCACAGGGATTTTAGGGAATGTGAGTTGGCTTCCTAAAATGGGATTGGTAGATACTGCACAAGTATTCTCTGCACTCAAAGAAATGAAATACTCGGTATTGGAGTCTAACCCTGAGATGATTTGCGTATTGTCTGTGATGGCTACATTATCATAAGCACTCAATACACTCAAAAAATTGGCATCAAGGGCAACCCTTAATCTATAAGCCGTGGCATTGGGTACAGCAGGCCAAGTAAGTGTAAAAGCCGTATCTGTTATGTCGCTGATACCCAGTGTACTAGGAGATAATATCTCTTCACAGACCAAGAAAGAGGCTGCTAAAGCAGAAGTATTGTTATTTTCTGGATTGCTGATGGCTGTGGCTGTAGCCGTTACATACTCTCCATTTTCTAGCAAAGCTGCTCCTACACTTAATACCCATGATTTATCTGCTTGGACAAGTGCCCTCCCGATAAATTTCCTTGCTTGTGGATTCGTGTTGGTAGAAGGGCAAGCAGTGCCTTCATCAGAAAACACTTCTATCACTTCACTCACTGTACAAGTGCTGCAAGTGCCTGAGACTGAGCTAGGATTGGCATCTAAGATAATGGGTGCTGCCTTGCTGTCATTGCCCCCTGTAAGTATTATTTCATTGTCTTTGTTGCAATAAATGAGGTTTTCCGAGAGCTCATTATGAATCGTGATTAATCCGTTTACTGAGATTCCTGCTACATCATGGTGGGCGATGGTGTTACCTTTTATGAGGTTATTATTCGCTCCTGCACTGATGACAATGCCTTGTGCATTGGGCACAGAGGTAGTGCCATCTAGCCCTAGCCCGATTTTGTTGTTTAAGACATTTATCTTGGTAGCATTCACTCTGATGGTCAGGGCTGTCTGGTTGCCTGAGATGACATTACCAAAGATGGTGGCTTCAGTGGCACTGCTGATGGCGATCCCCACTGCATTGCTGCTGGCTGCTGTGCCTGTGTCATTCGTGCCGATGAGGTTTCCTGTGATGCTGGTGCCTGAGCCTCCTATGAGGCTGATGCCCGTATTACAAGCACTCACAATACAATCTTCTATTGCGACCAAGTCTCCTTCTATCTCTATGGCACTGCCACCGTTTCCAAAGTTTACCAGTTTTAAGCCTTTTACCTGCACAGCATCCGCTATGATGTCAAAGCCGATGCCACTGCCTACATCTAGTCCGATACCATCAATGGTAACAAGCCCTCCTGCGGTGCTTCCATCTATGAGCATAGTACGAGCAATGTCTGGAAGTTCGGTCTGTAATGGAATCGTGCCTCCGCTGGGCAAGTCAAAATCAATCACAGGGTCAATGCTGCTTGTGCTTGCGTTGGCGTTTTCTATGGCCCATCGAAGTGAGCCGCCCGTATTGTTGTTCAGATTGACTACGGTATAGGGTTTAGCAAAGCCCACTCGAACATTGACCCTAGTCCCCCTGATGTATAAAAGCACAAAGTTTGAGAAGTCCATTCCTATCATTGTAACCCCCTGAACATTACTGTTATTAAACTGTGTGCTTTCACCAATATTAAAAGAAGTGGCCTGCACATCTAATATCCTTGTGCTGCCTGAGTTGGTTTGCCCAACTACTATGTTGGCATCTGCATAGCTAATCCCGATTTGGGTATCATTTAGTTTAGTGGCAGAGAATGTTACAGCATTGATATTGGCGATGGTCTGTGGGGTAGTAAAGCTGATACTTGTGCCTGAAATATCACCCAAGCGGCCTCTGATGGCATTTGAAAATTGGGTATCTCCATAAAAAACAGCCAAGCGAGTGGTATCAAGCAACGTAAGTTTGATGTCGGTCAGAAAACCACCTGAGTAAAACACATTGGCACTGCCTGCGAAACTCAAATTAAGCCCTGAAATGTCCAGAAATTGTATTTTGCCATTGATGACATCTTTGTATGCCACTGCTATCCTAGAGGAAGACAAAGCTATGGCATCAAAATTTTCCACCTCCCAGTCATTGCCAGCAGTTATATCAAAGGATGTTCCCACACTGTAAGGCTCAGAATTTAGATTGATGACCCTGCCCAGAATATCACTATTTCCTGGTAAATCAATAGAGCTATAGAGTGCGACAACATTGTTGGCATCAAGTGGAACAAAACGCAACTGATAAATATTCTCTTGGTCATCAAAACCCTCTGTAAACATAGTGGCACTGCTCAGTGATATGGCAGTACCTGTTACGGTTCCTTTTCTGATAAAGCCCTCTTCGGGTGGGCCAGCATACCCTATCACAAACTCTGTATCGCTGAGGCGAGCCAAAGCAAGGTCATTGTAAGAGTTAGAGATGGTTAATTCTGCTCCGTAAGTAATTGTTCCTGTGTTGGTGATTTCTCCGGCCCTCAGTATAACGCTTGGGCCCGTGTTTGCGTCAATGGCAAGTACAAATTTAGTACCCGTAAGTGGCACTGCGGTTACTTGGCTAGCACTAAAGTTAATAGTGGTTTCAGTACCCAAGAGAGGCGTTTCGGCATGGGTGTTATCTTCTCTAAGTAAAACTTTGCGTAACAGTTCGGGGTTTTCTGCGAGCTCATAGGCATTGTAGGGGATGCTGTCTGTGTCTATGGCAAATGAAGATGTGACAAAACCTACCGAGCAAATGAAGCAAAATGATAGAAAAAGTAGTGTTTTTTTCATAACAAGCAAGTGATAGTTACAAGTATATTTTTCTTAAAACCTAAAATTAGCATTGGCGAAGCTGTTTGTATTCTTTGATGAATACAGACTCAGCCATACGAATCTACACAAATTTTATTTAATTCAAAAAGGTTTTAAAGTAAGATTTATCTAAGGGACTTTAGTGGTCAAAATCCTGCTCTGTAGTTGCCTGCTTCGTGCTGAGATAAAACGCAATGGCTGAGCCTAGATACTCTGCTGCTTTCTCCAAAAAATCAAGTTCATAAGGTTCAAAATTTTCTAGACTTGCGAGCTCAAGCACTCCATTTGATTTGTCATTTCGTTTGAGTGGAACCAGTATGAGTTGAGCCACGGCTGTCTGCCCTAGTCCTGAAGTAATTTTGAAATAATCACTGGGGAGTTTGTCTATAATTTTGCTTTTTCCCTCTTGAAAGACTTGCCCTGCCAGGCCTTCTCCAGCAGCAAAACATTTTTGGGTAAGCTGTCTGGCATCTAAACCAAAGGCAGCGAGCAGCTCCAGTTCTTCCTGTATCGCACTGGTATTTTTTTTATTGAGATAGATAGCTCCTTTGTAAGCTTCTAAATAACGAGCCAAAAAAGACAAGCCATTTTGGAGCAATTCTCTTGGTTCTTCTTGGTATGTACGGATGATTTCAGAGAGTGTATTTAGTCCTTGATTTACCCAGTTTCTTTGCTCGTGTTGGGTTTTCAGTTTTTGAAGTCTTTCTTTCATATCTTGTAATGCCCCAGCTAGGTTTTGCTGGTTAAATTCCAATCTTTTGACCTCTTCCCAGCCTTGCCACTCCACCTGATAATTCCCCTTTGTGAGCTGCTGCACAAAGCGGGCAGCCTCTTTGAGGTTTCTGACCGTTTCTGTAATCATGGCTTTGTCAGTGATTTCTTCTTCAGACATTAAGTTTCCGTCATCAAAGAGATATTCTTGGTTATTGTTCTGTAAGTTCATAAGGAGTTTTCTTCTTGCTTTTTGCTCTCGGTGTAGCCAGATAAGCACCAAAAGTAAAGTAGGTACGCCGATTCCGACAAGAAATATCTGCACCAAAATATTGCCATTGAGGGCTTGCTGATAGGCTGTCTGGGCTTGCTCTAGTTTTTTGTTTTCTTTTTTATTGACTATTTGTACAAATTCATTGTAAAAATTCCAGAGTTTATCCCCTCTGTCTTCTTCAAAGAAGGTTTTAAATTTATCCATTTCTCCTGCTTCGGCAAGCTGCATCATATATTCTTGAAAGTCATAATACTTCAGAATCGCATCTTTGACGGCATAGAACTGTGTGAGTTGGTAACCTTCAGATTTGAGCAATCTTTCTAGAGTATCAAGGTTTTGTTGGGTGATTTTTCGTACTATGTGCATTTGCTGATAATGCTCAGACTGCACAAGTGCATAGCCTCTCAGGGTCAGGTCAGAAGATTTTACCCCTCTAAAATGTAAATCGGCAGTCGTTTCCTTAATAAGTTCAGATTTTTGCTTGATTTCCGTATTTTTGAGCATCACTTGTCTGTTATACAGTGAGAAAGTCAGGCTTGCCAGCATTAAGAAAATACTGACAGAAATTAGACTGGGTATCAAGCGTTTTGCTGTGTTATTTTTCATAAATATCTTTTTATACAAAGCTGTTTAGTATTCTTCAAAGCCCAAAACCCTCTCTAAATGCCCCCTGAATAGATACAGGAAGTTTACCTGTGCTTGGTAGCCTGCCTTGTAGGTGTTTGAGTACTGCTTTTTCTAAGTAATGATTGTATTGATAAAGAACCGCTATGGTGTTTATCTGCTCTGTGTTGTTTATGAGCGGCAAAGCATAAGGATTTCCAAATAAATATAAAACACTGTTTTTATTTTCTGCCACTTTATCTATTATATTAAGTACATTCTTTGAAATCCCAAAGCCATGAGTTGGCTTCATTATCTTTGGGTAGAGTGCAATAATAATGCTTTTCTTGGTGTTTAGTTTTACTTCCAAATGTTCAAAACTTGCTGAATCATCTTCAGATACTATTTTGAAAGCATCCAATGCATATTTTTCTTTTAATTCGCTTGCCAAGATACTTTCTGAGGGAGGGTCTATCTGCAAGAGGGCATAGTTTTTTATGGCATCCTCACAGGGCAAGGGCAAAAGTGTGGCATCATGTTTTAGCAGTGTAAAAGCAGCTTCAGCGGCTTTTGTTTGCAGTTTTTCTAAGTCTTCATTAAATAAATCCTCGTAGATGTTTTCTGTTTTGATGGCTACTGGCTGAATGTACAATCTTAATTTTGCTTTGGCTTGGAGGATTTTTTTGGTTTTTTGATGGATTTCTTCCTCAGTGATTTCTTGGGTATGTAGCTTATGGTTGAGGTATTCAAATGCACTTTCTACATTTTCACTATACAACAGCACATCATTCCCTGCTTTTAAAGCTTTCAATTCTAGCTCACCTACTTCGCCAAAGGCATTGGCGACACTTTTCATATTAAGGGCATCTGTAAAGACAATCCCCTCAAAGCCCCATTCTTTTTGAAGAAAATCTCTCAAAATGGTAGGAGAAAGAGAAGCTGCCAGTTCTTCTTCTGCGTTTTCTATCCATTTTGGCAGAGAAATATGCCCCGACATCATCGTGTCTAAACCTGCTTTGATGGCTTCTCTAAATGTATAAAGTTCTATCTCTTGCATTTCTGCTCGGGTCTTGTCTATGCTTGGCAAAGCAAGGTGAGAATCTATGTGGGTATCTCCATGCCCAGGGAAGTGCTTGCCACAAGTAAGCAATTGGGCAGATTGCATGCCTTTCATATATGCAATGGCTTTTTGGCTGACCTGCTCGGGGTCTTCTCCGAAAGCACGGTGGCCTATCACAGGGTTGGCGGCATTGGTATTGACATCTAAAACAGGGGCAAAATTAATGTGTATGCCCACACGCCGACAATGTTCGCCTATTTTTTTGCCTACTTCATAAATAATTTGATTGTCTTGTATCGCTCCTAAAGTCATTGCGTAGGGTAGCTGGGGCATTTCCTCGATACGCATTGCCAAGCCCCACTCAGCATCTATGCTAATCAGCAAGGGGATTTTAGAAAGGCTTTGATAATGATTGACCAGCTCTACAAGCCTCAAGACACTCTCAGGATTATAGATAATATCGCCTTTTTTCTCATAATTGGCGGCAGCGCTGATTTCGCTATGAAAAAAAGTCAATCCTCCTATTTGCTGATGCTGTATTAATTGGCTTATCTTCTCAATGTGTTCCTCTGAGGCATTGATAAAAGTGGCCGCAAAGAATAACTGCCCAAGTTTTTGCTTGGGGCTTAGTTCTTTTAATGTATTTTCTATCCAGTTTTCAGTATTCATATTTTCAGCCCCCCAACCCCCAAAGGGAGCGTTTTTTTAGTTTGTAAATTTATTTTCAGTCTTAGTATCCTGTTTTCAGCCCCCAAAGGTAGAGTTCATTATTCGCCTTGTTCCCCCTTCGGGGTTTAGGGGGCTTCTAGTGGCTTTTATTTTTTCCCAAAATCAGCAGGAATATTGACAAAATATACCACTAAAATCCCTGGCAAAGCACAAAAACCCACCCACACAAAAAAGGAAGTATAGCCCAATGCCTCTTGAATCGCTCCACTAAACATCCCAGGAATCATCATTCCCAATGCCATAAAACCTGTGGAGAGGGCATAGTGGGCTGTCTTAAAACTGCCTTGTGCTGCATAAATCATAAACATCAAATAAGCTGTAAATCCAAAGCCATAGCCAAACTGCTCTAGCATCACGACTCCCCCGATGGATAGCCAAGAAGTAGGCTGGTAGGCTGCCAAAAACGCATACAAAAAATTAGGTAGGTTGATGGCAAATACCATAGGCCATAGCCAAGCTTTTAAACCGTGAAGCGATACGAGCCAACCACCCAAGATGCCTCCTATCACCAAAGCAATCACTCCAAAAGTGCCATACAAAGTGCCTACCATCGTATTGGAAAGCCCTAAACCTCCTTTGTTCATTTCATCTAACATAAAAGGCTGTGCAAGCTTGACCAACTGAGCCTCTCCAAAACGGTAAGTAAGCAAAAAGGCGATGATAAGTAGGATGTCCTTTTTGCCAAAAAAATTTACGAAAGTAAGAAAGAACTCTTTAAAAAAATCTTTGAATTTGACAGTATTTACTGCCTCAAGCTGGCTGGGAGTCGTGAGGCTGTGATACAAAAAAAGCCCCAACATCATCACCGCCAATACCACAAAGGTAATAGACCAAGCCGCAGCCACATCTCCATAATAAACAATGAGTTGCCCCGATAAAATCACGACCAAACCCTGCCCTGTAATCATTGCAAGTCGATACGCTGTACTGCGAATTCCTAAGAAAAAAGCCTGCTCTGACTCCCGCAATGCTATCATATAAAAGCCATCCGCAGCTATGTCGTGTGTAGCCGAACTGAATGCCATCAACCAAAAAAAAGCCAATGTAAGCTGAAAAAAATAGGTAGTCGGAATCGTAAAAGCAACACAAGCCAAGGCTACGCCCATCACTAGCTGCATGCTGATAAACCAAAAACGTTTGGTCTTAAAAATATCTACCAAAGGACTCCAGAGTGGCTTAATCACCCAAGGCAAATAAAGCCAACTGGTATAAAAAGCGATATCGGCATTGTCTATTCCTAGATTTTTGTACATAATCACCGAGATACTCATCACCACTACGTAAGGAATGCCTTCTGTAAAATAAAGACTTGGTACCCATAGCCACGGTTGTGCGTTTTTGTGTTTTGTTTGATTCATTCCAATTTTATATTACAGTATCTGTTTCATATTTCCGCAGCATGCTTCTGTCATGCCGTAGGCATCTGCTGTATGGCGTAGCTTTTTGACATGTCTTCAGATTCCTAACGGAATGACAAAGCAAGTTCATCCTTTCAAACCCTTCACTTTTCAATCCTCTTTTCTCAATAAATGCTTGTAAACTCCTCCTTCTGAATGAGGTATCAAAAAAGCTCCCACTGTTTTTTCATAATATTCGTGAGGGCCTACGCCGCCAATAATGCCATAAGCATAGCCCCTATTTTTGAGCCCCTCAAGGGCTTTGATGAGCAATACTTTGCCGATTTGCTTGCCCCTGTAGCTCTCTAATACGCCTGTAGGCCCGAAAAAACCTCGAGCAGTGGTTTCGTAGCAAGCAAAACCTAAGATTTCATTTCCTTGATGTGCCACGATGCAAGTTACGGGCTGCCTTGCAAAAGCTACCTCCATTTCACTTGCCCAATATTGGCTAAAATGCGCTTTTGTCCAAGCCACCAAGAAGTGCTTTTCGGGTGCAATGGCATTTCTAAAAATAATCTTTTCTGTTTCTAAAAGGCTTTTTTCTAATTCGCTTACATTCGGCAAATCATACAGCCTGACTAGCATGTCTTGCATGTTAAGTCCTCCAGCCCCCAAAGGGGGAGTTTTTTAAGTTTAATAATTGTTTTTATGTTTGGTCATTGGGCATTGTGTTGCTTACTAAACTCTCAGTCCTTCACCCCCTCAGCCCTTCAATCATTCAGTCTAGGCTACGCCATACCACAGATGCCTACGGCATGACAAAAGAAGTTCCCCCTTCGGGGGCTAGGGGGCTATCCCTTCGGGGGTTAGGGGGCTGCACTCTCCAAATGAAATCTATCTACTAAGGTAATCTTGTATTGGTATTTCTTGTGTGCTTTGCGTTCAAAATCTGTAAATTCATATTCAGTTTTGCCTTTTTGATAAGGAATTTTAGCAAATAAATGACCTGCTTTTTCTAAATCGATAGCTGCATTGTGAGGAATTCTATACACTAAAAAATAGCGATTTTCCTCATTTTGTTCCATTGTCCAAGTAAGGGTAGTTGCTTTTCTTCGTTTTTTGATTTTTTGGAAAATGGGTGATTTTGGCAGAGCTTTGTTTTTATCTCTAGAATGAACAGGGACTAAGGCAGGATGTGAGAATATATTTTCTTTCACATGAAAAGCAATATTTAAAGGGCTGTCTATCAGTGATTTGGCACTAAAAAACGCACTGCCTTGTACTTTGGGGAGCAGACGGTTAAACACTACTTGATTGCTGATTTGTGTAGGATTTTCCCAGCTTTTGTCTGCATTGTTATTGACCTTGTAAGGTCCTTGCCCCATGTAGAGTGCTACCTCATAGGGCTGACTTGCCCACCATTCTGTGAGTTTGCTATAAGAGGCAGGTGTGAAACCAATGCTCCAGTAAGCCTGTGGAATGATGTAATCTATCCAGCCGTTTTTTATCCAGCTAAGGGGGTCTGCATAAAGGTCATCATAGCAAGTCTGCCCTGCCTGTGTATCCGAGCCTGCGGGGTCTTTGTCTTTGTTGCGCCATACCCCAAAGGGGCTAATCCCAAACTTGACATGGGGTTTGGATTTTTTGATGGCTTCGGACATTTTTCTGACAAATTGGTCTATGTTATCTCTTCGCCAGTCTTCTATGTTCTTGAATTTTTTACCATATTTTTTGAAGGTAAGTGTATCATCAAAATACTCATCTTTGACTTTATAGGGGTAAAAATAATCATCAAAATGAACCGCATCTATGTCATAATTATTGACAGCTTCCATGATTACATTGAGGGCATATTGCTGCACTTCGGGCAAACCTGGGTTAAAATAGTACTTTGTGCCGTATTTTATCATCCAATCTCTGTGCTTGTAAAAGGGGTGATTGCTTGCAAGTTGGGTCGTATCTAGGGTCATAGTCGCTCGGTAAGGATTAAACCAAGCGTGAAATTCTAGTCCTCTTTTGTGGGTTTCTTCTACCATAAATTTGGTGGGATCATAGCCAGGGTCTTTGCCCTCTGTGCCAGTAAGGTATCTTGCCCAAGGTTCATATTGAGAAGGATAAAACACATCTCCAGCTGTGCGAATTTGGGCAATCACAGCATTAAAATTCATTGCATTATAAAAATCAACTATTTTAATAAAATCTTCTTTTTGCTTTTCGGGAGTATCTTCCTTTGTTTTGGGCCAGTCTATGTTATACACTGTAGCCACCCAAATGCCTCTAAACTCATACTTAGGAGTAAGGTAATCTTGGGCAAAGGTAAAGTGAGTAATTAACAGCAGGAAAATCAATGGTAGTGTCTTTTTCATATTTCAAGCCCCCAACCCCCAAAGGGGGAGTTTTATTTAGTTAATTGATACTTTCAAATTTATTGTTTAATTGGTTATTGGTCATTGGGTTACTTTCTAAACTCTCGGCTCTTCAATCTAGGCTACGCTGTATAACAGATGCCTACGGCATGACAAAAGAAGTTCCCCTTTCGGGGGCTAGGGGGCTTTCCTTCGGGGGTTAGGGGGCTTTCACCACAAAAATCATTGACTGCGGCTTTTGTGTAATAGGATTAAGCGGTTCTTGAATCTCTTGAATTTGATACCCTGTATTCACCAAAAGGCTCACCCAATCACCCAGTGTTCGGCTAAACCATTTGAATGGCTCAGTATATTGCTCGCCCAAACCTGCCCATCCGTTTTCTTCCCAGTTACTAAGATAAGGTTTATCTTGATTAAGTATAGAAAATGGATGTAAAGTCTGAATGAGTATTTTTCCATTGGAAGTCAAAGATAGATTCAATTTTTCTAAAAGTGCTTGTACTTCCTCATCCATAAACAGCCCAAAATTAATCACAATACAATCAAAAGGTGCATGCGGAATTTCTACTCCACCAATGATTTCTTCATAAGTAATCACTTCAAAAATACCCTTGTCTTTTTGAAGTGCATTCTCTATTAGACCCTTTGTGCCATCTATCCCTACTGCTTGAAGTCCTTTTTCGGTGAGCGTGCGTGTCAGCCAGCCTTCCCCACAGCCAAGGTCGAGCACTTTTGAGGGTTTGTACTTCAAAATCGCTTCTACAATGGCCAGATTGGTAATCAGTTTTCGGCTTTCTATTTGGTTTTGGTCTATGCTTTCAATCCAATGGTGTGCATTGCTTTGCCATGAGTTCAAAATATGTTGAGATTTTTCCATCATAAGAGTTAGCCATGGCACTTCTCCACAAAGTGCCACGGCTGAGAAGGGTTTAATTTAGATGTTAGGATCAGTAGGTGTATTTGGATTATTATTCCTTTCTGTAACAGGATAGGGATAAAAATTACGATTACGCTCATCTGTAAAGGTCTGAGGAGTATTAGTAGGTTGAGGTCTATTAAACCTCCTACTGTCTTCAAGACTCATCCCTGTTAGAAATAGTTCTGCTCTTCTGTTTTGGTATATCTCAAGCAAAAGCGCTTCGGCAGTTGTCGCACCAGAGTAGGCAGCGATATTCGCATTTACGCCAAAGATATCATTGTTTTTTGTTCTTACAGCATTGATGGCATTGACAGCGGCCGCCAAATCAGGAGCAGCTTTTCTTACATTTGCTTCTGCCATAATTAAAGACATTTCGCCTGGAAGATACACAGGAATAGGAGCATTATTGGTTTGAAAAAATCCTTTCAAATCCTCTATTGCTAGTCCATTTTGATTATCATCATCCAAGTCAGTCAGATAAAAGTCTAAGCGTCCGTCATTGGCATCAAATACAAAAGAAGCAGGCAAGCCAAAGTTATCACGAGGCTTAAAATTTGGGTTATTGTTTTGAAATACCCTTCCCCAGACAGGGTTTTGATTCAAGTTATCATACGTAAACTGTGAAGCGATACTAATATCTACTTGGTTAGCAAAGGTAATGGCATTGTCATAGTTACCTGCAAATAAATGATACCTTGCTAGAATAGCTTTGATAGTGTTAGGAAGGTTAATTTGACCTCCTAAAATTGTAGTTTCAAATTCAGTAGATACAGGTGTGTTAGTCAGCAAAGTATTGGCTTCTGTCAATAGGCGAATAGCCTCTGCATAGCCATCTGCTCTACTTACAAAACTAGCCTGATTATCTAAGCTTGTATTGATGATAACTTGCTCATAGTTTTGAGCCATAGAGCCAATACACATGGCTTTAAATAAATGACCATAAGCAATCATACCGCTTCTTGTGCCTTCAGCAAGTTGCACATTAGATGCTCCCTCTATTAAATTATCACACATTCCATTGACTCTTAGTAAATTAGCCCAAAGACCTTCCACATTGCTGTTAAAGTTAGGCAGTGCACTTGCTCCATCTTCTAGCTCCACCATGTTTAGAAAAGTAGTAGTGATTCCACCTTCACGGGTAGTGATGGCAGGCGTTTCTATAATGAATCTCAGGGTAGAAGTAGAATAAACCTGACGGATACCTACACTGAGGTTTAACAAGCCTTCCCTTGAATTGATTATCTGTAAATCAGTCGGAGAATTGGGGTTAGGAAATTCGGTATCGCAGGATACCATAGTAAAAACTGCACACAAGGCGAGCAGCCTATTTAGGAGATATTTTATATTTATTTTTTTCATAATTCTTTTTTTTAAAAACCAATAGAAACACCAAGTTGATAAGTTCTAGGAATAGGCACAGCCCCAAAATCGAAACCACGCACACCATTGCTCTGCCCTGGTGTGTTTACTTCTGGATCCCAGCCACTGTAATTGTCAAAAGAGAGTAGATTTCTGCCTACTAAACTAAACCTTATACTGCTGATGTAAGGAGTTTTGGGATAAATAGTATAGTTGAAAGCCAGTTCACGTAGTTTTACAAAAGAGCCATCTTCTACAAAC
Source organism: Microscillaceae bacterium (assembly GCA_011390205.1). Classification (GTDB taxonomy): domain Bacteria; phylum Bacteroidota; class Bacteroidia; order Cytophagales; family Microscillaceae; genus JAABSX01. The sequence goes on from JAABSX010000016.1 coordinate 62,824, forward strand.
TCTTCAAATATTCCTGCTTGTGCTCCACCATATCCTTTTGGGCGATTGCCTAATAATTCTTCTCCTACATTAGCCCCTCCTCCAAAGATAACATTATCTAGCAGACGGCGATTCCAGTTGAATACATCAAAGCCTTGTACAGCATCAAACTGAATTCTCAATGAAAAATTTTTATAGCTAAATTCATTGATAAGAGAACCAAACCAATCTGGGTTAGGGTCTCCGATAACTCTAGAATTAGTCCCATCCTCATTGACACCTGTGAAAGGAAGTCCATTGGCATTTAATGAAATACTGCCATCTGCATCACGGGCATAAAACTGACGATAGAAAACACCCAAAGGCTCACCAGGTATCACAAAACTGGTGGCAAAGCTTCCTGGCAAAGTGATTCTCTCACCTACTACCCTTGTAACTGTATTTTCATTAGAGGCATAGGTCATGCTTAGATTCCATTGAAAATCAGGAGTTTTTACTGGAGTAGCACGGAGCATAATTTCAATACCTTTATTCTCAAGTGCACCAATATTCTCAAATCGTGTAGCAAAACCTGTGGAAGGTGCTAGCTCACGTCTTAATAATAAATCATCTACGGTTTGCTTGTAATAAGTAAATTCTATTCCTACTCTATCATTTATCAAGCCCATATCAAAACCTATCTCGATTTCTTCTTGTCTTTCAGGGGCTAGATTTTCATTTCCTTGTAAGGTAGAAGGCACTACTCCGCTTGTGCCATTGATGGCGATTGGGTTATAGACCGAGAATCTATCAAAAGCTCCGATGGCTGTGAGGTTGCCTGCCTGCCCCCAAGAGGCCCGTAGTTTGAAGCTATTAATCACACTTCCAAGAGAATTCTTCCAAAACTCTTCACTAGAAAGCACATACGAACCACTAAATTTGGCATAAAGCTGTGCCCTGTCATCTTCACCAAATACTGAAGCCCCATCTAATCGTAAAGCCCCTGTGACGAATAATCTATCATTGTAGCCGATTGTTTCTTGTATAAAAGCTCCCCAATAAGAGACTTGACTTCTTGCATCAATCTGACCAATAATAGTACCCCCTGTAGCTACTTGCACAGTAGGTGAAAGCCTGTCAGCAGTCAGCCCAATTCTCTCAAATTGCTCATATTGCCAAGTGCCACCCAAAATGGTAGTAGAGGTAAATTTAGAGCTAATGTCTGCCTCATAGCTGATATTTAAATCACTATTGTACTGAAAGACATTGGCATCTCCTCTAGTGGCAAAACCTGTGGTATTCGGAGAGGTATTTCCTACAGGGATGAATCCAGTAGCGGATTGATTGTAATAATCTATTCCTAATTTATAACTAATACTGAGATTTTTGAGTGGGGTAGCTACTAGCCCTACATTGCTAATGACTCTGTTGGTAACCTGCCCAAACTGAAAGCGAGCAACTGCCTCAGCAGGGTTGGTACGTGCTACAAGTAGAGAAGTAGTAGGATACACTCCCGAAGCGTCAGGACTTGGATTAATGGAGTTATCACTAAACAATAATCCCGTAATTGCTCCATAAGTGGCATTAATCCCTCCATTTGGCACATCTTTACTACTGCTTTGGGTGAAGTTAAGTCCGAAATTTACAGATAACCAGTCATTCACTCGCTGGTCTAGGTTTAGTCTTGCTCCAAAACGCTCGAAGCTTGTGTTTTTCACAATTCCGCCATTGCGCATGTAAGAGCCAGAGAAGAAGTATTTTGTGTTGGCACTTCCGCCAGAGATAGATAAGAAGTTTTCTGTTCCTACGGCTGTTTCAAAGATTTCATCTTGTAGGTCATATCTTTGCACAGCTACCGTATTAAGGTCGTTTCTATCAAAAGGGTTTGCCCAAGCAAGTGGAGCAGTATTGTAATCAATTTTTTTACGAAGCTCATTCACTCTAAAATTAGTAGTAAATGAAATTTTTGGTTTGCCTTCTTGGCCTCTTTTGGTGAAAATCTGCACGACACCATTGCTTGCTCTTGAGCCATAAATGGCTGCAGCGGCTGCCCCTTTGATGACCTCTATTCGCTCTATGTCATTAGGGTTTAAATCTACCAAGCGGTTTTGTGCATTCCCTCCTACATCTATGAGTTCGTTACTATTGTTATTCATCAATACTCCATCAATGATATAAAGCGGGTCTGAACTTCCAGAGATAGTACTTGCTCCTCTCAATCGTATACTAATACCTCCAGCAGGGTCTCCTGAGTTTTGCTGTACCAAAGCCCCTGATATCTTACCTGATAAGGCTTGATCTACTGCTGTGGAAGCAGAGTTTTCTAAATCCTTAGATTGTAAGGTGGCAATGGAATTACCTAACTGACGACGACTCGTAGCAATGGATGTGCCTGTAACTACAAGCTCATCTAGGTTCATAATATCGGAAGACATTTCTATGTCAAGGGTAACTTCTGCCTGTGCTCCTAAGGTCAGTGATAGTTTTTGTTTTTGATAACTTATCGAGCTTACCTCTATGGTATATTCGCCTGCTTCTAGCATTGCTTCAATACTGTAATTACCATTGATATCAGTAATAGATCCAAAACTTGTATTCTGAATAAATACTGTAGCACCTATGACTGGTTGTGCATTGCCTACTTCTGTGATTGTCCCCTTAATAAAGTATTTGCTTTGTGCAATACCTAGTGAAGAAACACTAAACAGCAGAAATAAGAGAAGTATCCCTCTTATTTTCTGGTTTTTCAGATAAATTATGTTGATTTGTTTCATGTAATATAGGGTTTTTTAAGAAAATGATTAAAATATATATCTGACTAAAATACTACAAAGCATAAAATTTTTGAAATACTATTGCTTATAAATAGTGTTTAATTATCAATGATCAGTTATTATTTAGTTTAAATTATTGATTATCAATACTTTACAAACAAGCAATGATATAAATTAAATACGCACAAATACTTATAATAATTATTTCAGCTATTTTTTCTAAAAATGCCACCTCACAAATGCCTCTATGGCTTCGTATTCGGCAAAGCCAAGCTCATCATAGGTTTTGGCAGTGGCACGGTTGCGGTCTTCGGCCCTTTGCCAAAACTCTCGGCTATCACTTCCTGGGAACATGGCTCGGTCTTTTTGGGATTGGTGCTTAAAGATGGCGCGGCGTTTTTTGAGCAGTTCTTTGGGGCCAATAGGCACTGCCATTTCTATTTCTGAGACATCCCACTCTTGCCAAGCACCTCTGTAGAGCCACAGGTAAGTGTCTTTGAGCCAAGGTGTATTGGCTTTTTTGAGCCGCTCGAGGGCTGTGAAGACTGCATTGAGGCATACACGGTGTGTGCCATGTGGGTCAGAGAGGTCTCCTGCCGCATAGATTTGATGAGGCTGTATTTTTTCTAATAAATCTATCGTAACCTTGATGTCTGCCTCGCTGAGAGGTTTTTTCTTAACTTTGCCCGTTTCATAGAAAGGCATATCCATAAAATAAGCGTGTTCATTTTTAACTCCACAATAGCGGCAGGCTGCCTTGGCTTCCCCCCTTCTGATGAGGGCTTTGATGTTCTGAATTTCGGGCAAATCTACCTCCCCTGGGGCTTTGTTGGCAATAAAGCCTTTGATTTCATTAAAAATGGTAGCTGTTTTTTCTTCATCTTTGACATATTGCTGGTTAAAATCTAGAGTAAAATCCAAAAACCGCAAAGCATCATCATCAAATACGGCAATATTACCCGAAGTTTGATATGCTACATGTACCTCATGCCCTTGCTGCACAAGGCGTAATAAAGTGCCTCCCATAGAAATTACATCATCATCAGGGTGTGGGCTAAAAATCAATACTCTCTTAGGGTAAGGCTTGGCTCGCTCAGGTCTTTGGCTATCGTCCACATTGGGTTTGCCTCCAGGCCAGCCCGTGATGGTGTGTTGTATTTCATTGAATATCTCTACATTGAGGTCTTCGGCAGGGCCTTGCTCTACCATGAGGTCGCTCATTCCGTATTCATTGTAATCTTCGTTGGTAAGCTTTAAAATTACTTTTTCTAGTTTTTGTGAAAGCCAGATGACAGCCCTTTTGCGTAAGGCTTTCGTCCAAGTGCAGCTATCTACGAGCCAAGGCGTTTTTTCACGGGTCAGCTCGGCAGCGGCGGCACGGTCTATAAAAAATGCTGTATTGGGATGCTCTTGCAAGAAGGTAGCAGGGATACTGTCACGGATTTCACCTTCTATACTTTCTTTGACCACCTTTGATTTTCCTTCTCCCCAAGCCATGAGGATGATTCGTTTGGCTTTCATAATAGTGCCCACTCCCATCGTGATGGCTTTGTGGGGCACGTTTTCTTCTCCAAAAAAATCACTGGCTGCATCTGTGCGTGTAGTGCTATCAAGGTTGATAAGGCGGGTTTTGGATTTATTAGAAGAGCCAGGCTCATTAAAGCCAATATGCCCTGTCCTGCCTATTCCTAAGATTTGCAAATCCAAGCCTCCTACTTTTTCTATGTTGGCTTCATAGGCATTGCAGTAAGCTGCTACTTGGTCTGGGGCGACTGTGCCATCAGGGATGTGGACATTTTTGGGGTCTATGTCTATATGGTCAAATAGATGCTCATTCATAAACCTCACATAGCTTTGCAAAGATTCAGGGGGCATGGGGTAATACTCATCTAGGTTAAAAGTAATTACATTCTGAAAACTTAAACCTTCTTCTTGGTGGATTTTGACCAATAAATCATAGACTTTTGTGGGTGTAGAGCCTGTAGCAAGCCCTATGACTGCATATTCTCCTTTGCTTGCTTTGTTACGAATCAAGGTAGCCATCTCCTGAGCAACCATCTGTGAGGCGGATACTGAATCTTGGAAAATAGAGGTGGGTATTTTTTCAAATTTCTTTGATTGCTCAGTATATAGCTTAAGAGCATCTTTTTGTGAATGGGATTTAAAATCCGTATTTGCCATTTTTTTCTTGTATTTATAGCTTAAAACTGACTTAGATTGCAAATTAATCAATACTTTATGATATTTCATTGCTAAAATATAATAATTAAAGTATATTTACAAAGAAAACAGCAAAAACTTGCAAATATTTTTGAAAAACACTCGCAATTTTTTTAATTTTTGATTTTTCAAAGGGTTAATTTATGCTATAAATGCTTTTTTTTGCGGTTTTTGAGCGGGAGAGTCCTTTGTGAAGATACAAAGCACGGAAGAGTGTAAAAGTATTTCATACAAATTTTGTGTAGCTGAGAAAAAAATGATTTCTAGAACTCTTCGTGATTCCTGTGGAGTGATAAAAACACGTCAAAATAAAAATAATATTTGGTATTTTTTGACTTTTTATGCAACTATACAACAGCAATAAGATGTTTTATCTAATTATTGATGAAAATAAATAAAAAATAAATAAAAAAAATATGCTTAAAGAAGAAAGACATAATTTTATCATCAATGAAGTCAGAAAGTACAATAGAGTACTCCTGACAGATTTAGCACAAAAGCTGGAGGTATCTGATGATACTGTCAGGAGAGATTTAAAAGAGCTAGATGCACTAGACAAAGTTAAAAAAGTACATGGGGGGGCAGTCTCTAAAAGCTACCATATCTATACCCATGCCCAGCCTGATGTCTATGCCCGTGAGCAAAAAATCCTGATTGCACAAAAAGCCCTCAAACTACTGCGTGATGAGCAAGTGATTCTCATCAGTGGTGGCACTACCAATTTAGAATTTGCTAGGCTGATTCCTAAAAATCTAAAAGCTACTTTTTTTACGCCAAGCCTCTCCACGGCATTACAACTTATTAACCACCCCAATTCTGAGACCATCTTCATAGGCGGTAAAATCTCAAAAGAAATGCAACTTGCTTTGGGTGGGAGTGTGATTAATACACTTTCACAGATTAAAACAGATTTATGCCTCATCGGTACGGGGCATTTGGATGCTTACCATGGGCTATCGGAATTTGACTGGGAAGTAGTGCAGCTTAAAAAAGCAATGATGAAGGCTTCCAAAAAAGTAGTGGCACTGACCATCTCCGAAAAACTCAACTCAAGCCAACGCTACAGGGTCTGTGAAGCAGGCGAGATTGATTATCTTATCACAGAGTTAGACCCTAGTGATGCTGTGTTACAGCCTTATATAAGCCAAGGTGTTACTGTTTTATAGACAAAACACCAACGATTGCAGCAAGTTTAAAACCGCAAATCCTCTTATTTTGTGAAGGAATCGAATAAGTTTTATGCATCTCAAGCCAATTTTGAAAAGATAATTTCTAAATTTGTGTGATTTAGAAACACATACCAAACCTTTTCAATTATGAGTATTATTGATAATATTGTAGCCCGTCAAATTTTAGATTCACGAGGCAACCCTACCGTAGAAGTAGATGTAACCACTGTAGATGGCTTTTTTGGCCGTGCTGCTGTGCCGTCTGGTGCTTCCACGGGCAAGCACGAAGCTGTAGAATTACGTGATAATGATGCCTCAAAATACATGGGCAAAGGCGTATTAGAAGCAGTGAATAACGTAAATACCATCTTGGTAGAAGAGCTAGTAGGCATTTCTGTATTTGACCAAGGCATGATAGACAGAATTATGCTCGAGATAGATGGCACACACAATAAATCCAAAATAGGTGCCAATGCCATCTTGGGTGTATCTCTAGCAGCCGCCAAAGCTGGTGCACAGGCTTCTAACCAACCTCTTTACCGCTACATAGGTGGAGTCAATGCCAACACCCTGCCCGTGCCAATGATGAACATCCTCAATGGTGGCTCACACGCAGACAATGCCATTGATTTCCAAGAGTTTATGGTCATGCCTACAGGTGCAGCTACTTTTGGTGAAGCCCTCAGAATGGGTACGGAGATTTTCCACCACCTCAAAGCTGTCTTAAAAAGCAAAGGACTCTCTACCAATGTGGGTGATGAAGGTGGATTTGCTCCCAACATCAAATCCAATGTAGAAGCCATCGAAGTGGTGCTTCAGGCCATCGAAAAGGCTGGCTACCGCCCTGGCGAAGATGTATTCATCGCAATGGATGCGGCAAGCTCGGAGTTTTATGATGAAGAGAAAAAACTGTATGTATTCACTTCTACTGGTGATGAGCTTACTTCTTCTCAAATGGCTGGCTATTGGAAAGAATGGGCAGACAAGTACCCCATCATCTCTATAGAAGACGGCATGCAAGAAGATGACTGGGCAGGCTGGGCAGAGCATACCAAACTTATTGGTGATAAGATACAACTCGTAGGAGATGACCTTTTTGTAACCAATGTAACTCGCCTCCAAAGAGGTTTAGATGAAGGCATCGCAAATTCTATCTTGGTAAAAGTAAATCAAATCGGCTCTTTGACCGAGACCATAGACACGGTAAACCTCGCACACCGCAATAAATACAAGTCTGTGATGTCGCACCGCTCAGGCGAAACCGAAGATACTACGATTGCTGACCTTGCTGTAGCTCTCAATACTGGTCAAATCAAGACGGGTTCGGCTTCACGCTCTGACCGTATGGCAAAATACAATCAATTGCTTCGCATAGAAGAAGAATTAGGCGAAATGGCTTATTTCCCTGGCATCAATACTTTTAAATAAAATTGATGTTTGTATCCTCAAATATTTTACTGCACCTCCAAAAAAG
>JAABSX010000017.1 GCA_011390205.1 Microscillaceae bacterium
ATAAGTTCGGGCTGAAAACTCCTCTGGTGAAATCATAGGCTCAAAGTGGATTCCGTCTAAATAAGCCAGTGAATCAGAAGAAGAGATGCGTGTTTTTTGAATATAGGTTTTATAGAACCCGTCAGGAGTCTGGTAGCTGTAGTTTCTCATCAAAAAATTTACATTCTCTGAGTAGAGTGGTCTGGATATTTGAAGTTTGTCTAAGGCACGCCCAAGGGCAAGCTTGCAAAAGTCTAAATCTACATCTTCTGCTTGGTGATAGCCTATGGGTTTGGGGTCAAGGATGTTTTTTTTCTCCCAAAACTGAAAAGAAAAATCATCTACTTTCAGCGAGTCCATTCGGATATAAATGGGTAAATTTCTTAACTGGGTTTTAAGTCTGGCAATTTTCTCAAACAGGCCAGGTTTTCTATTTTTTTTGGACTGTGTGCTTTCGGATTCTTGGGTATATTCTGTCTCGAGGCGTGCCGTCTGTAGTTTGAGTGCATACAAGTCAAATTCTGATTTGAAAAGCAGCCTATGATAGTCTAGCCCTTTTGCGTGGATGTGTTTTGCCTTAAACCGTATTCTCGGGTTTAGATTTTGGTAAGTTTCGAGGCGTTCGATATTGGGAAGCACCCTGATATTTTTGACATCTAGGGTTGAGTCTTCAGTAACCATGTGCACTTGGTATGCCTTGATTTGATAATTTTTATCAGGCGTGAGAGATGTATATTTTTTAATATCAAGGTTGAATTTTTCCCATTTCAGGCATTCTTCTGCTTTGAGCTGTGGGTCATTGATAAGCTCAAAGCCCCTCATATCAAAATCAATAGATTCTCCTTGATGAAAAATAAGCCCGATGGCTGTGTTAAGTTTGAAGTAAATCTTTGAGTTGCTCATTAAAAGCTGCCCTACTTTGATTTTTTCTGAAAATCCCCCAAAAAAGTCTTGTAGCCGCCTTGCTATGGGTCTTTTAAGCATATCGTCATTGGGTGAGCGATAATTCTCTAACCTGATTTCTGGATTTTTGAGAGAGATTTGCCCAATCTCCAATGAGCCATTCACAAGAAATTTAAGCCATTTGACCTTCCTCGCCCTGAGTGTTTTTACTTGCAGAGAGAGATTGATATGTGATTTATCTCTTTTTTGGGCGATGATTTTTTTCCATTTTTCTTCATTTCTATACATACGGACATTTTCTGCCTGAATAGAAGCCTGCAAGAAACGTATTTTGAGCTTGCCGATGTCTAGCTGATAGACGCTGTCGGAGTTGATGGCTACACTTTCACAGATTTTGTATTTTAGATAGGGGTTGAGATAAAAATACACCCAAAGATTCATCCCGACGATGAGCATACACACCGTAGCACCTACCCACCACAGTACCCTTCTAAGTCTTTTGACTTCTCGGGGTTTGGCCTGTATCCCTTCATCTTGTGAAGGATTCTGAGGCTCATGTGTAGGTTTCGGGTTATTTTTGGGCATATAAGTGCGTCATATTTTTATTGGTCTAAAATTACAAAAACTTTTGTCAAGTTTGGTGCTGAGGCTAAAATAAGCTGTATCACTCCGTCAGACATCCAGATTTTATAACTCATTGTTTATCAATATTTTATAACGCAGTCTGAAAGAAGTGAATGTAGGCTGCATCCTTGTTCTAAAACATAGATAAAACGCATTTTGAAGCGAATCATCGCTTGAGCTTAATCTTTTTTAATGCTACAAAGATGACAAACCAACGGCTTCTTTTAAGTCTATTAAGACTGAAATCTTGCTAGAAAATACCAGCTATTTGATGTAAATCATTCACTCCCAAAAAGAGGGTGCAGAAACTGGGTCAAGCACTTGTTTCTTTAGGAATAAACTCTAAATATAGAAAGGCATGATAGAAAAGGCTGATTATCTAAGTTTGAAAAGATGAAGTGGCTGTTTTGAGGAAGCAGATTATACAAAAAGAGTGGTAATGCTTCTGGCTTCTTGGGTTTGTATCCAAAACGCAGCACTTTTTGGGAGAAAGTGCTGCATTTTCTGCTATTTTTTTTCTTCTTTATACCAATCTCTCAGACGAACTTCTATAGCTTTATTTCCTTCTTCTACGGCACTTTTAAAGGCTTCTACATCACTCAATCCGCCACTTCCTCTAAAATGAAAAGGATAAACTACCTTAGGCCGAAACTCGAGCACAGCTGAAGCTGCTTGGCTGATCTCCATCGTGTAAGGCATATTCATACACACGAAGGCAATGTCTATTTTTTTGAGGGCCCTCATCTCTTGGATGTCTTCAGTATCTCCTGAGATATAAATTCTTTTGCCTCCTATGCTGAGGATGTAGCCATTGCCTCGCCCTTTGGGGTGTCTGGAGTCTTCGGTTTCGGGGAGGTTATACATCGGGATGGCTTCTATTTTAATGCCCATCCACTTGGTTTTTGCATTGTTTTTTAATGCGATGTTTTCTTTAAAATTAAGCTCGCTGAGCCCTTCCATGACTGCAGGCGGAGCGATGAGTGTCGCTTGAGATTTGTCTAAATCATTCAGGGTAGCTTTGTTCATGTGGTCGCCGTGAATATCCGTAATCAGAATCAAATCAGGTTTGGCAAAGGCACTGTATTTTTCGATGCCTCCGTAAGGGTCTATGTAGATGGTTTTGCCTTGCCACTCAAGCACCATAGCGGCGTGCAAGACGGGATGAATCGTAATATCGCCTTTTTTGGTGATAATTTGGTCTGATTGTGCTTGTAAAAAACTTACAGTGCAAAGCAGCAGCAACATTGTCAGTAAATATTTCATAAGATTGTATTTTTTAGGCAAAACCAGATTCAGGGCAGACTGTTTTAAAAGGATGTTTAAACTTGAATTTTTGGATAAAATCTTAGAACATCTCTTTCAAGAAGTATTTTTAATGACTAAAGACTTGAATTTTGCGGTACAAGCTGAGCGGGAGAGATGAGCGGCATTTGATTATATTCTTTACCTTCTAATAACCTTCCAGCTTTTTTCTTGTTTTTTCCACCCCACTGCTTGAAAAAGAAAGCAATATTTTGGCTTTCACATTGGTTTTTGAGGTCAATTGCCCAATCTTCTTGCATAGGTCTGATGTTGCCTTTACCACTCTCGCCGCCCACAATTACCCAATCAATATCTAATAAGTTAAGATTAGGAAGTGTTTCTAAAAGTGGCTCTAAAGACAAGAATTTGATACAGGTAGATGTTTTTTGTAAATGATTGATTCTAAAAGTGGTTTTTTGATTTTCTACCGAAACGCCCATCCAGATATTTTCTGTCCAAGTGAGCAAAGCAGAAAGTTCTTCTAAGCGTTCGGCTCGCTTGGTAAGCACCTGAAAAGTGTGTTTAGGGTTGTTGTTCATTACTTTGAAAACCTTTTGAATAAACTCAAGCGGAATGTCCTCGTGAAATAAATCACTCATAGAATTTACAAACACCATTCGTGGCTTTCGCCATTTGTAAGGTCTTTGAAGTTCGTCTTCGTGCAAGCGGACTTTAAACCCACCTTTGTATTTCTCCAAACCCATAGCTTGCAAGCGTTTTGACATTACTTCGGCATAACAAAACTTACAACCCGCCGAAATCTTGTCGCAGCCTGTAGTAGGATTCCAAGTGAGTTCTGTCCATTCTATTGATGATTTTGACATAAAATTTATAGCGAATGCGTAGAAATATTGATGTATTGGTTAAAATATTTGGTTTTGAGTAATTTCCAATCCTTAAACAGGGCTTTCTGCTGCTCAAAAGCCTCTTTAACAGATAAAGAGGTAAAAACATAAATAAAAATCGTAAAATAGCCTTCTTCTACATCTTCTATTAGTTCTGTTTCTGTTCTTGAATCAGGGAAAAAAGTTTCTATTCTATTGAATATTTCGGGGAAATACTGTAATAAATCGTGTTCTTGAGCGAAATCTAAGGTTTGAATCATTTTTGTAATCGAATTTTGTTCGAGTGTGGTTTTTAATACCCTAGCACAAAAGGCATTTGACTATATTCCTTGTCTTTTAATAGTCTGTCATGTTTTTTATATAGTGTTAAAAAGTTTCCCTCAATTCTCTAAACAGTTCTATTGTACTGATATATTTAATGTTGAACTGATTACATACTTCAGGAATTTTGATTTTCCTTTTTATATTTGGTTCACTTTTTTCTTGAGTAATGATAGTCCAACCATTGCTCATTGCAAAAGCTACCAGCCATGGGTCTGCTAGATCAGCTTGAAGGAACTCATCAATAGCATTTTGTTGATATCCGTGTTGGTTTAAAGTAGCCCAATTTGAGATTTCAATATATTTCTCAAGCACAGATTCAGTGTTCATAAAAAAATTAGTGGGTAGATTTGATTCACACCAAGATTTAAGCTCGTCTTCGTGTGATGACTTATCATAAATTTCATTTTTGACCTTGTCTATGCTAACAATATCATTTCTATCAGATAGAATTTTAAGTTTTGCCCAAAAACTTGTAGCAACATCAAGAGGGTAAGTTGCACGGTGAGCTTGGATAAAAAAGTTTGAATCTACAATGAATTTGCTCATAACTGATAAAGATATTCATTAATAAATCTGTTATAGGTGTTTCCTTTTAAGTTTGTCAAATTGTATGCATCTCTGTATAAAAGATGATTTTGTTTGACTGCATTATTTACATAACTAGCAAATCTTAAGCTGATTCTCTTTTTGGCTGTAGCATAAAAATCCCCTCCTGAGCTTTGATTTTCCTTTTTGTGTTTAAATTCAGCAATGTAATTATTATAGAACTTAAAGAAATCAGGTTTAGAAATTAGACCTAAGTCTAATGCTCTTCTAGCGACGACAATAGGACTAACTTTAAAAACTTTACCTAAATATTTTATATCTGGTTTCTTATCCCATTTTTCTCTAAAAAATATCTCTGGGACTAAAAACTCAGCCGCAACTTTATCACATAGTATTTCTATTGGATTATTGGCAGGTAGCATTTGATTATTATCAAAGCCAGCAGTTTCTCCTAGCCAAATATGAGCTAGTTCGTGAATTAAAGTAAACATCTGGGCAGCCTTGGCATCAGCAGCATTTATAAAAAGAAAAGGTGCTTTCTTATCCACTAGCACAAATCCCCTACATTCATCTACAGGTATTTTTCTTTTGGTATTGTTCCCAACTATCCCATTAAAATTGACAATTATGCCAGCTTCCTCGATTTGTAAAGTCAAATAATCTAGAGCCTGTTCCCAAGTGTCATGATTACTAGCCCAATTCATAGAAAGTTTTAATATTGTTCTGATATTATTTGCAATCTCTTTATAATTGGAATTGACATTATATTTACCAACAAAATCTAAATCAGGATATCCGCTTTCGTCTAAATAGTTGGTTAGCCAATCTTGTCTGTCTTGTATAATTTGTATAGTATGATACACATTTAAAGAAACTTGGTTTATCAAGCCTGTTCCAGTCCTAAAAAAGGGTATAGGTACAGATTCATTGGGTGGCTGATTCATAAACATATAGCCAAAAGGAACATGTACTTTATGAGTAAAACTTTCTAATTGCTTGATAGTAGGCTTTTTAATTCCATTAACCCATTCTAACACATCAGGATTTTGAGCATAAAAATCTTGTAGATTATTACCAGCCCTGATAATAGCCCACTCGATTATTTTAGCATTTATATTTTCAATCCTTGTTGCCATTGGCGAATAAAAAATTAATAATTCTGGATAACTTACCTCCTAAGTAAACAAAAGTAAGTAAGAGTAAATTATTTGTAAAACGAAATATAAAGAAAAATAAATATCTATGTCAAAATGTTTGGTTTATTGAGCTTCAATTATTGACAACTAGATACACTTAGTATTTATTTTATAACTTAATTGCAGCTTGTTTTATCCTCACCCCAAAAACCCCAACCCATATACCTGCGGCAAGAGTTTGGTTTTCAGGAGGTTATGTTTGGCTTTGACATCAGTAATTTTAGATTTCGCCATAGTTTTGTTTGTTTTAGAGTGGTAAAAATACTTGGGGCTAAAAATTGCTATCAAGAATGGATTAATTGGCTGCTATGACCGCCCGATACGCCTGATTCAAAATTTTTCTGCGGATATGCTCAATGATGAGTGCATCATTCTCGGCAGAGGGGTGCACACGGTTAGAGAGAAACACCATCACCAAGTCTTTTTGGGGGTCTGCCCAGACTACACAGCCTGTGAAGCCCGAATGCCCAAAAGATAACTCAGAGGCAAAATCAGGGATGTATGAATGGCCTGTAGGGGCTGCTCGGTCCCAGCCTAGTCCACGGCGATTTCCCTCAAACTGTGGCTGTGTGAATAGAAGGCTTGTCTCAGGTTTAAAAAACTGAATGCCTCCATACTGCCCTTTTTGGAGGTGCATTTGCATATATTTGGCAAGGTCTAAAGCCGTAGAGAATAACCCTGCATGCCCACCTACGCCTCCGAGCATAGCCGCTCCTTGGTCATGCACGGTGCCGTGTACGAGTTGGTTTCTAAAATAATTATCGGCTTCGGTAGGGCTTATTTGCTCAATCGGGAAATAGTGCAAAGGCGTGAATACGCTGTGTGTCATGCCTATTTTTTGATAAAACTGCCTTCGGGTAAAATCTTCTAGAGGCTCGTCTAGTAGTTTTTCGGCGATTTGCTTTAAGATATAAAAACTCAAATCACTGTAGGCATAAGGATGCCCTTTTTTGCCCCTTCTTTTGTTATGAAGTGCTGATTGGACGGTTTTTTTCCAAAGCATCTCTTCTAATCCATTCCAGCCATACATATCTCTGGCTACTTCTAGCTGAAAATCTTCTTTTTTGACCTTTTGGTAATACTTAGGCAAGGGGCTGTGCAGTGCCTCATTGACGGTTTCTTGCCAAAAAGGAATGTAGGGTGTCAGGCCTGCTTGGTGTGTGAGGATTTCTCTCAGGGTGATATTTTCCTTATTGCCTCCTTTGAGTTCGGGGAGGTAATAGGAGGCTTTTTCGTCTAGGTCAATTTTTCCTTCATTGTAGAGGTGCATGATGGCGGGCAGTGTAGCAGCTATTTTGGTAACAGAAGCCACATCATAGAGATTTTCGTGCTGAATGCTGATGGCTTTTTCCTCATAGGTTTGTGTTCCATAAGATTTTTGCCAGACGATTTTTCCTTTTCTAGCAATGACGATTTGGGCACCAGGCATGGTTTTTTTAGAGATGGCATTCTCGATGATGCGGTCTATTTTCTGGAGAGAATCTGCCGACATTCCTACTGCTTCGGGCATTTCAAAACCCAACCTGCCTTTGGCGGGGTAGGTAACACCAGTGAGGTAAGGGAGATTTTTAGAAACAGTTACGGGCAATTTTCCTTCGGCAGCATTTGCACCAAAGAGCATCTGAGGCACAAGCCTTTGGGTGATGGCATTGTCTTCATAGGCACAGACGAGATGGGGCATTTCTTCAAAATCTGCCAGGGCATAAGGGATTCCAAAAACGACCAGCACCACATGGGTTCTTTGGCTAAGTTGGCGGATAAAGTCTTTGGTCTGCCAAGTAAGTCCGTATTCTTTGCGTGCTTGTGTGCTGAGTTTGTGCAGCCCTATGATGACCATTTTCTTGTTGCTGAGTTTGTCTAGCATACTGCTGTAGGTATAAGGAGATGCCCCTGAAGCCACTTGAAAATGCTCAAAACCTGCATAGTTATCGAGCATCTCTTGAAATTTGTTTTTTTTCTCTGTATTGAGTGCTACAGAGGCAAAGTCAAGGGTATCTATTCGATAAAAAGGCAGCAAATCAAGTTCATTGCGGACTACAGTGAGTGATTTTTGGTGGAGTTTTTCTAGCAATACTTTAGCCTCTGTGCTGTGTAGGTCTTCATAAAGATTTTTTAGTTTGACGGGTTTGTATTCATTCAGTCCTGCAAAATATTTGGAACGCAAGATTTTTTTTACTTTGTGGTCTATCATTTCCCAGGTCAGTCTTTCACTTTTGAGGGCTGCTTGGATGCTTGCGAAAGCCTTCGGCACATCTGCTGGAAGCAGCAAAACATCATTGCCTGCCAAAAGTGCCAAGATACAAGCCTCACCTGCTGTATAAAAACTTGAAACGCCTTTCATCTCTAAGGCATCTGTAAAAATCAAGCCCTCGAAACCCATTTCTTCTTGGAGTAACTCGGTAACTATTTTTTTAGACAAAGTAGAGGGTCGCCCCGAATTGCCATCAAGTGAAGGAATATTGAGATGTGCCACCATTACACTTTCAAGCCCTTGGTCTATCAGCCTCCGAAAAGGGTAAAGCTCTAGAGCTTCTAGCTCAGATTTACTTTTGAGGATACTCGGCATTGTAAAGTGCGAATCTTTGTCGGTATCTCCGTGCCCAGGGAAGTGCTTGGCACTGGCAATGATTTTTTGGGATTGAAGTCCTTTCATATAAGCAATCCCGAGTGAGGCGACTCTTTCCTTGTTTTCTCCAAAAGAGCGATTGTTGATGACAGGGTTTTTAGGATTGTTGTTAATATCTATCACAGGGGCAAAATTTACGTGAAGCCCTATTCTGTGGCACTGTTTGCCTATGGCCTTGCCCATCTCATAGACGAGGCTATCCTCCTGAATCGCTCCAAGAGTCATTTGGTAAGGAAAATTCATCGTGCTGTCTAGCCGCATCCCCAAGCCCCATTCACCATCTATCGAAATCATCAGTGGCACTTTTGAGCGGGCTTGGTATTGGTTGCTGAGCAGGGCTTGTTTGTGGGGTGTGCCTTGAAAAAAAATCAATCCACCTATTTTGTAAGTATCAATGAGCCGCATAAGTTCTTCTTCGTGGGCTTTTCCTAGGTTAGAGTGGGCCCTGAGGGCAAACAACTGACCGATTTTTTCGGTTTCACTTAGTGTATTAAATACGCTATCTACCCAAGCTTCTTGCAAGGGGTCAGTGGGGCGTCTGGAGTCTTGAAGGCAAGCACTCATAAACAGTAAAATCAGCCCTATCCCCATAAAAGAGTAAAGGAAATAGCTAAAAATCGGAGGTTTTGAAAAGTTACTTAGCATTTTTGCTTTTTTTTGTGTAAAATAGTGGATAATTTCTGAGAAAATAAAATTTGATTGATATGCGATTTCTTTCTATTGTAAAAACACCCCGTCATCGCCGCTTTGGATACGAGCCTGTATTTTATGATCCTGCCCAAGAAGACCTTGAGCAGCGTGTGCAAGATGCCGAGCGAAGAATCAAAGCCGAAAAAGAAGGGATTGATACTGATAACATTGATTATGGCACACGTATTTCACAATCTTTTCGTAGGCAGCGTGGCAAAACCTCTATTTTTCAGGGGCTTGCTTCTAGTACAGCATTTATCAGGATGTTGATTGCTTTTATGCTTGTAGGGCTGAGTTATGGCTTTCTGGAATATGGGGAGCAAATAGAAAAAATGAGCTTTACCAATGCCAGCCCCTTCTTGGTGCTTATACTTGGCTTTGGCTCTTTGTATATGATTGCCAGGTTTCAGTCTGGTAGAACTAGGAAGAGATAAAAAGCCCACTAACCTCCGAAGAGGGAGCATCCTTGTGCTGTAACGACCATTAACCAATGACCTGCGCACCAATGAAATGATTAATAACTAATTATTAAACTCAAAAAAACCCCTTTTTGGGGCTAAGTGGCTAAAAAAATGGAAGATATCATACGTTTATTACCTGACTCAATAGCCAACCAAATCGCTGCTGGCGAGGTAGTACAACGCCCTGCCTCTATCGTCAAAGAGCTGCTCGAGAACTCTGTAGATGCCAAAGCTACCTCTGTTACGCTCATCGTCAAAGAGGCAGGCAAGATACTGGTGCAAGTCATAGATGATGGGATAGGCATGTCAGAGACAGACGCACGCCTGAGTTTTGAGCGGCATGCTACTTCTAAAATCAAACAGGCAGAAGATTTATTCAATATCCTGACGATGGGCTTCAGAGGGGAAGCCCTTGCGTCTATTGCAGCCGTGGCTCAGGTAGAGCTCAGGACAAAAAGAAGAGAAGATAGCCTAGGCACTTACCTTTGCATAGAGGGGTCTCAATTTAAAAATCAGGAAAGCACAGCAGGCACAGACGGGACTTCCATTGCGATTAAAAACGTGTTTTTTAATGTGCCTGCAAGGCGCAACTTCTTGAAATCTAACCCTGTAGAGATGCGGCATATTTTGGATGAATTTAACAGAGTAGCCCTTGCCAATCCTGAGATAGAGTTTCAGTTGTTTCACAATGATTTGGAGATTCACCACCTGCTTTCTGGCAAATTGAGCCAGCGAATCGTAGGGATTTTCGGAAAAAATTATAAAAAACAACTTGCCGCCTGCCAAGAAGAAACCCCGCTTGTGCGTATCCAGGGTTACATAGGCCGCCCCGAAAATGCCAAAAAAACACGTGGAGAACAGTTTTTCTTTGTCAATAAAAGATACATACGCCATGCATACCTGCACCATGCCGTTATCAATGCCTATGAAAGTCTGATTCCGAAAGATTATCACCCTTTTTATGTGCTTTTTTTGGAGATAGACCCTGTGCATATTGATATTAACATACACCCCACCAAGACAGAGGTGAAGTTTGATGACGAACGCAGTATCTATGCCATCGTGCAGGCAGCCATACGCAAAGCCCTGAGTGTGCATCATCTTAGCCCTACATTAGATTTTGAAACTGATGCCAACTTCTCGGGGCAAGCCTACGCCCAGACTGCCATCCAAGAGAATCCACTCCATCAAGGAACAAGCAACAAGCCCACACACAGAAATACATTCACAGGCGGCCAAGCCAGCGGCGGCAGCAAGCAAAGGGCTTCCGATTGGGAAAAACTCTACCAAGATTTACAAAACAATACCCCTGAAAGTAATCTTAATTGGCAGAAAAGCAGAGAGGACGAACCCCTCACATTTGAGAGTGAAGTGAACCAAATGAGGCAAAATTCACTTTTTAAGTCAAAGGAAAGTGGACATACTGAGCGGCCCATATTCCAGCTGCACAAGCAGTTTATACTTAGCCCCGTAAAGTCAGGGCTGCTGCTCATTCATCAGGTCTTTGCCTATGAACGAATTTTGTATGATAAATACAGAAAACAACTCGAAACCCCCAAAAATATTACGCAACAACTCCTCTTTCCGATAGATGTAAAATTAAATGCCTCAGATTTTCACTTGGTCTTGGAAATAGAATCTGAAATTCGTAACTTAGGGTTCGTTTTTGTTGTTATAGAAGAGCAGCATTTGCAGCTCAAAGGTGTGCCTGTAGGTACAAACCACGAAAGCCACGAACATCTATTGGAAGATTTTATAGAACAGTTTAAAAATTATCAATCTTCGCTTAGTATCTCAAGGGCTGAAATGATGGCGAGGGCTTTGGCAAAAAGGACAGCTTCAAGGATGAAAGTGCCACTCACAGGGCAAGAAATGAATCATTTAATAGACCAACTCTTTGCCTCTGATAACCCTAGTTATACTCCTGATGGCAAATCTGTTTTTAGAAGCCTAAGCCTCAAAGAACTAGGGAATTTATTGGCAACGCAAAATTAAGAAAAGACTAAACAAAAAACATGTATAACCAACTTACACCTGTTGTTCGTAACTTATTGATAATCAACGTTTTAATCTACGTATTGAATCTGTTGCTGGTAGAAGACCTAAACACAATGTTTGGCTTGCATTATATTTATTCTATACATTTTGCACCTTGGGAATTTTTAACCTACATGTTTTTGCATTCTATGAACCCGATGCACTTGTTTTCTAACATGCTTGCCCTGTTTTTCTTTGGGCCTTGGCTAGAGCGTGTTTTGGGTTCTCAGCGGTTTTTGGCGTTTTATGTCATCACAGGGATGGGTGCAGGGCTTTTACAGCAGGGGGCATTTTACTATCAAGATACACAGATAGAAATGCAGATAGAAATGGAAGCCGAAAATAAGAAACAAGCTGCGGAGCTTTACAACCGCTACAACAGTGAGGTAGTCAATAATGTAGGCAGGGTAGTAGTAGGGGCATCAGGAGCAGTTTTTGGCGTTTTGATAGCATTTGCATTGATTTTCCCGAATGTCCAGATGCAATTTATATTTCTTCCAGTGGGCTTAAAAGCAAAATATTTAGTAACTATATTCATACTCTACGAGTTATATTCTGGAGTGTATTATTCTGACAGCAGTCCTGTGGCACACTTCGCTCACCTTGGGGGGGCTTTGATTGGCTTTATTTTAATTAAATTTTGGGGAATAAAAAGAGAGCACTAACCATACAACATTATGAACGGATTATTTGACGACATTAAGAACGCTTTTAAGCGGCAAGACAACGCCCTGGTTCAGTTGATATTGATTAATATCATTGTCTTCTTGGGTACACTGATTTTAGCGACTACACTTACACTGGTAGGGCTAAAGCAGTTTTATACAAGCTATATCGAGATTCAGTTTGAGTTGCCTTCTTCTTTGAGCAATTTAATCTGGGTACCGCATACAGTGCTTACATATGCTTTTCAGCATGCTGATTTGTGGCACATTCTGTACAACATGTTGGTTTTATATTGGTTTGGGGTGGTTATCATAGATTACCTAGGAAGCAAGCGCATTGTAAGCATTTATATCTTGGGTGCTTTGGCAGGTGCTTTTGGCTTTTTGATTTTGTCTAATACACTTTTGCCGAGCAATACCTATCTAATAGGAGCATCAGGAGCTGTATTTGCAGTGATGGTGGCAGCCGCTACGCTTGCACCCGACTATACATTTTATCTCTTGTTTTTTGGCCCGATTCGAATTAAATACATTGCACCCGTATTGGTGATTTTATCTTACATCGGCCTGAGTGGCAACAATGCAGGCGGACAAGCCGCACATTTGGGAGGTGCTTTGATTGGCTATATTTACATCATCCAGCTCAAAAAAGGAAATGACATTGGTGCTTGGATTCATGATTTTGCAGACAGTATCAAGGGATTGTTTAAGAAGGAAAGCAAGGTGAAAATGAGCCATTCTGGCCAAAAGAAAAGCAAAGTATATTCTAACAATGCCGCCAATGCTTACAATACCAATTCTAGCCCCAATGAAGTGCCCAATCAGGAAGAAGTAGATGCTATTTTAGACAAAATTACGGAGTCTGGCTACAATAGCCTGAGTAAAGAAGAGAAACAAAAACTGTTCAATGCAAGTAAGACCGATTAAGTCCCTTGACCCTCGATAGGCATTTTGACAAGGAAAGTGAAAAATGATTAATAAGTAAAATATGCTAAATAAATCTAACAAACTTGCGGTTCACCCTTTGTAAAATAAAGACAATCACTCAAAAACACAACAATTATGAACAATAACACAAAAATTTTTATAGGTTTTATGCTCGGCGTGGGCGCAGGTCTTATCGCTGGAGTTCTTTTAGCACCTGAGCGTGGAAATGACACCCGAAAAATGATAGGCGAGCGTGCAAGGGCTTGGAGCAAAGAAGCAGACATGGAGAAGCTTTCTGAGGCGACGAAAGATGCTTTTGACACAGTTAGCGAGTATATCAGCAGCATCCGCAAGGGTGATAAAAGTCTCTTTAACTAAAGAGTACGTTTGACAAAATTTCGAACATCAGGAGTCCCGTACTTCAAGTAAGTAAAAATAACAAAGAAAATCCATAGGACAGTATCTATAAATACTGCACTATGGACTTTTTGTTTGGATTCTTTTTTGATTATCCTAAGCCACATTATCGAGATAATACATTAAACTGGCTTTGATTTCTTCCTCCGTAATCTGTTGGTTAAAATTGGCCTTACCGATGTCTTCTAACAGACTTGCTTTGATTTTCCCAGCCTCATTTTTTTTATCTTGGCGAGCAAGTTGTATCATTTCTTTCATTTCCTGTTCTTGAATAGGCACAAAAGGGTAAATACCTTGCAGATAATGCTTGATTTCATCTCTTTTTTGTGGGCTGATAAAGCCTTTTTGCTGTGCAATTTCACTTTCGCAAATCATTCCGATGGCAATGGCTTCACCGTGCAGGCATTTTCTGTGGGGTTTTGCCAATAAGTAGCTCTCGATGGCATGCCCTACGGTGTGCCCAAAGTTTAATATTTTTCTTAGCCCCTGTTCGGTAGGGTCTTGGCCCACAACTTGCTGTTTGATATGGACAGAATGTAAAATCAATCTACGCCAATCTTGTAAATTTTCTTGCTGCACGGCAAGGTCTTGCCACAAGGCAGGAGTCCAGTTTTGGAGCAAATCTTGCCACTGTAGGGCATCTGCAATGAGGCAATGCTTGATGACTTCTGCAAAGCCCGAGCGTAGCTCAGCCTTGGGCAAGGTCTGCAAAAACAAAGGCTCAATCACTACAGCTTGAGGCTCACAAAAGACCCCAATATGATTTTTAAAACCCTGAAAATCAATGCCTAATTTGCCGCCTACACTGGCATCTACCTGAGATAAAAGTGTGGTAGGAATCTGAATAAAATCAATCCCACGCTTGTAAGTTGCTGCACAAAAGCCTCCCATATCACCGATAACCCCCCCGCCAAGGTTGAGCAACACCGCCTTTCGGTCAGTTTCTGCCTCGGTGAGTTTGTGCCATATTTGCCCACAAGTGCTTAAGTTTTTATGCACTTCACCAGACAGAATCGTAATCTCTTGGTAGGGGAGAGAGAGGTAAGTATCAAGCAAAGGCAAACAATCTCTGTGGGTATTCTCATCTGTCAGAATCCATATTTGAGAGTACTTCCTTTCGTGCAGGAGTGCCGCAAGCTGTGCCAAGGCATTCTCAATAAAAATATGTTGGGGGAGAGTAGATGTAATTGTATGCTCCATAATCTTAGTCAGAGAGTGGGTTTGGTGCTAAATTTCTTTGTTGTCAGAAAATTTTTCTGGTGCAATATCTAGGTCATTTGTATCTTCTTCTTCTTCTTGTGCAGTAAAGTCTTGCAACTGTGGTAAATCACCGAGGTCTTTCAGCCCAAAATGCTCCATAAATTTTCGGTGTGTGCCATAAAGTATGGGTTTGCCAGGGCTATCTTCTTTGCCTTTTATCACAATGAGTTCTTTTTCTAAGAGTTTTTGCACGGCATAATCAGAGGAAACTCCTCTGAGGCCCTCGATTTCTGTTTTGGTGATAGGCTGTCTGTAGGCGATGATGGCAAGCGTCTCGAGGGCTGCTTTAGTAAGTTTTTTATTTGATTTTTGTTTGAGGAGTAGATTGACCACCTCGTGGTAGCTAGGCTTGGTCAAAAACTGGTATCCTCCTGCTATTTCGGTTACTTGGAATGCGTATTGGCTTGCTTTGTATTTTTCTTTAAGCTGGGCAATGCACTCCATAACATCTTCTTTGGGTATTTCGCTGTCCAGAAGCTCTTCTAAGCAAGCCTTTATTTCACTCAGCGGAAGTGGCTCGAGGCTGCAGAATATAAGTGCTTCTATGCGTGTCTCTAAAAAATGAAGGGAAGTAGATAAGCTATCCAAAATAAAACAGTGGTTAGATAAGTTTATTAATTTAGCAATATACCAGCCATCAGTGCATTATTATCTGAGAAATAATGCAGACCAAGTAAGTTTAAGTAGTTGTTTAAAAAAGGCCAAACCTGTGCTCAGAACTTGATGAATGTTTGATAATTCATTCATTAAATTTGGCCTTTTTTAGAGGGTTTTAGAGTCTATTTCGCTTTGCTTCTATGGAGTGTCTGGTATGTGGCACGATTCGTAGCCGCTCTTTTGAAATCAGCTTGCCCGTATCTACACAGATTCCATACGTACCATTTTTGATTCGGACAATGGCCATTTCGAGCTGTTGTATAAACTTTTGTAAGCGTGCCGCAAGTTGGTTCATATTTTCTTTTTCGGAGATGTCAGCACTGTCCTCCAGAAGTTTAGAGCCACCCGTAGTGCCATCTATTCCTTGGTCATTCCTTCTATTAAGACTAGACTTGATGTATGCCAGTTCACTTTTGGATTCTTCTAGTTTTTGGTTGATAATTTTTTCAAACTCTTCCAATTCGCTGCTTGAGTATCTTTGTTTTTCCTCACTATTCATAAGCCGTGACTTTCAGTTAAATTTTTTTAAGTAAAATAGATTAAGATTGTGTTATAAATTTTTGCAAAAGTAATCATATTGCTTACAAGTATCAAAGATGTCTTAGAAATTGACAATAATAAACATAAGAAATTATAAATAACTTATGCTTGTTTCCTTGTGAAGTGCATCTCACAACGTCCAACAAATCATCTTGCTTAAAATAGAAACATTTGACCTTAAATATATTTTCCTTTATGAACGGTTTTTTTGCCGTAGGTGCTATTTTTTAACAGTAAATCTTCAAAAAAGTAAATAAATCTGGGCATTTTTTTATTTTGATAAAAACACAAAAGTGCTTTGGGCTGTCGTTTCAGGGATTTCTTCCATAGGCACATGCCCTGCATTGTCAAAGACAATAAGTGTATCATTGGGCAGTAAGTCAGAAAAAATCTGGGCATTTTTGACAGGAATCCAATGGTCTTCTTTTCCCCAAATAATCAGTGTAGGGTTTTTGAGATTGCGGAGTGCTTGGTAGTCAGATTTGGACTCTATCTTGGCCCGCTCTATGAATGCCTGCCTATTTCCCTCTCTTCTGGTGAGCTCGTAGTACCTATCGATGAGTTCGGGGCTGATTTTACTGGGGTCTGCATAGACCTGCGTGAGGTTATTTTTGAAAAAGAATCTAGGTGTTACATATCGCACGATTTGATTAAGTACGGGGGTTTTGGCAAGCCTAAATACCCATGGGCGGGCTTTGTCTGTGGGGATTCCTCCTGCATCTATCAAGACGAGCTTATCCACCTTCTCAGGGTAGGCAAGGGCATATTCCCAAGCGATTTGCCCTCCTAGTGAGTTGCCACCTAAGTGAAATTTATTCACATTAAGTTTTACAAGTAGTTTGTCTAAAAAAGACACATAATCCTTGATTTCGTACCTGTTTTGGGGGTCTGGCCCAGTAAGCCCGAAGGCTGGCAAATCCATGCGAAGGATTTGATATTTGTCTTTGAGCAGCTCAGTCCAGACATCCCAAGTATGCAATGAAGCCCCCGTACCGTGTAAAAGCACTAAAGTTTCTTTGCCTTTACCCTCCAAGCGGTAATGCACAGGCATGCCTTCTATCTCTACAAAAGCTGATACTCCATTGGCATAGCTTGCCTTAAGGGTGTCAAGTGAAATATCTGCCCTAAAATGCAGCCCCAGTGCTGCCACCAAAAGCAGCAGCACAGCCAAGAGCAGATTTCGGATAAGTGTAGTTATCTTCATGGGCTTATTGATTTTTCTTTTGCCAATAACGCACCAGCCCTGCCACACTCATCCAAGCAGGGTTTGCGGCTTGGTATTGGGCTATTTCTACTGTAGTCATTTCCATTTCTCTGAGTTTTTCTACGCAGTATTCATCAAACTGCGGAGTCATTTCTTCTATACTTTCTCCTTTATTGAGATGCACTTTCACCCATTGGGCGAGGTCTTCTATATTTTCTTCTAATTGATTCAAGTGTCCCTCTATATCCGTCACTGCTCCGTAGTGTGTCAGATACATGGCTTTAGGTTTCAAATCACGCAAAAGCTGTATAGATTCTTTCCATTGCTCAATATTGATATCAGGTGGTGGGAGGGGGGCTACTACAGGACCATTGCCGATTTGGACACCCGCCACATCTCCCGTAAAGATGACCTTGTCTATCTCCCAAGCAATGTGATGACTGGCATGCCCGGGGGTGTGATGTGCCGTAAAAGTAAGCCCATCTATCTCTACTTCTTCTTGGTGAGCAGCCGTAATCATTTGAGATTCAGGGATGGGGTGCATCTCCCCCCAAAGCTCGTCCATTTTATCTTGATAAATTCGTTTGGCTGATTCCATTAGTTTGCTTGGGTCTGCCATGTGCCTTACTCCAAAAGGATGCAGGTAAATATTCGCTCCCTGTGCAGCCAATGCCCAAGCCGCCCCTGCATGGTCAAGGTGAATATGGGTCAGTAATACATTTTTTACATCTTCTATTTTAAACCCCTGCTCTTTGATGGCTTTTGTAAGCTGTGGCAGTGTAGAGTGAGGACCCGTTTCTATGAGTATCAAACCTGTGTTGCCTTCCAATAAATAAGAGGCAATCGTACAAGCATTGTCTTGGAATATGAGGTCAAGTGTTCTAATCATCATTTATTGATTTAATATTGGGTGCTTTCCCAAAGAATTGATTTAATATATATTTGACAAAACTAAGAAATTTATTAAATTTATCTAGTTTTATGTCTTACAATCCAGCATAAACTGAGTCAAAAAGGAATTAAAATCCACCATGGGGAATTAAAAAAAGTCTTGCTTTCTAAAATTTGTTTTGGAAATGAATAATTCTAAAGAGTGTTTTATACCAAGAGGGATTTTATCTTTGTGGAAATATCGCCCTACAAAAGATAAAGGAGGTATGAGCGGGGATGCTCATTTAACCTCCAATATCCTTCAACCAGCTATGTGAAACAAAATTAGGGGAAACTTTCTAAAAAACAAAAAATGCACAAAAAAAATACTAAATTTTTGCTCTAAATTGTGTTGATTTGCCCTGACTCAAAAAAATCAAAACAAGGCGGACCCAATGCTAAAAGTAATGCTAAACTACAGAGATTTCATTCAAAGAAAGTTGTTTTATAGTTTGATAAAGCTTTTTGCCAAAAAAGTGCTACTTTACAGGCCTTAGAACCCATAAGATGTGCTCATAATATGCACAGAATTTGTAAGCCCTTAGCTTGAAGTATAAACTGAAAAGACAAAAGCTGAAATCTCTTGAAGAGCCAGAAGTACAAGCTACTTCACATAGAAATTAAACTATCAAAGATGCTATACATCAAAAAAAACAAGTGTAAATTAATTTATCAAAGAAAACAAGCACGGGCATGGGCTTTCGCTTCTAAACTCTGTGGGCTTCTCTTTTTGATGTATATGTATGCCCTTAGTGCTTCTGCACAGATAAACGAGAAAATGTTTGTAGAAAATTATTCTCCACAACAATACAGAGCAGCCATACAAAACTGGGCAATCGTACAAGATTTGAGGGGTATTTTGTATATCGCCAATGACCGAGGTGTCTTAGAATATGATGGGCAAAAGTGGATTTTGATACAGACTAGCAATCAATCTGCTGTCAGGTCTCTTTCTATGGACAAAGAAGGAAGGGTCTATGTAGGGGGCTCAGATGAGTTTGGGGTGCTTGTGCCCAATGAGAGGGGAGAAACCGAATATTTATCCCTCATCGAAAATATCCCTGATGAGCAAAAAAAATTTGGAGATGTATGGACCACCCAAGTTACTTCACAAGGGGTCTGCTTTCAGACAGATCAATACTTATTTCTGTATCATCCCGAACGAAACATCTTCACGGTCATTCCTGCTTTTGAGGAGTCTTATTTTTTCTTGACATTCTGGATACAAGATAAACTCTATGTCTTTGACCAAGAGTACGGGCTTTACCAGCTTGAGAGTGGTCTGCTAAAACTTGTCAGAGGAGGCAAACAACTCAAAGGAAAACGCATTTATGCCATGATTTCACACCAAGAAGATGCGTTTTTGCTAGGAACTTACCAGTCGGGCTTGTTGCGTTATAGCCCCAATGCTGAAAATCAAGACAGTCTTATCGTGCCTTTTAAGACGGAAGCAGACCGTTATATCATAGAAAAACAACTCTACAGTGCCACAGAGCTTCCCTCAGGAGAGATAGCCCTCTGCACAAGGGCAGGAGGGGTGGTTATCATCAGCAAAGATGGAAAACTCCACGAAATCATAGACCAAGGTCAAGGAATTGCAGACAATAATGTGCATTATGCTTTTGTGAGCAGAGAGGGTATTTTATGGCTTGCCCTTGACAATGGTATTAGCAAAGTGGATTACTTCTCACCCATTCGATTCTGGAATGAAACACACGGGCTCAGAGGCACTATCAAAGATGTGTGTTTTTTTAACAAAACACTGTATGTAGCAACTTCATTGGGCGTTTTTTATAGAAAAAACCATCAGTTTTATCCTATTCAA
Source organism: Microscillaceae bacterium (assembly GCA_011390205.1). GTDB lineage: Bacteria > Bacteroidota > Bacteroidia > Cytophagales > Microscillaceae > JAABSX01. Next base: position 19,959 of record JAABSX010000017.1, read on the forward strand.
GGCATCAGCACACAGGCGTGGAGTCTGCTTGATTTCAAACCTAAGGAAGGGAAAAATTTCCTATTGGTAGGCAGTAACCAAGGTGTATTTAAAATAGAAGGCGATGTGGCTTTTCCTGTATATCTTACCAAACGTACTGCGGCCCTCAAGCTATATGAATCTCCAAGCCAACAAGGGATACTCTATGTGGGGCTGAAAGGAGGATTGGCACGCATGCGCCATGGGAAGAATGGCTGGATAGACATAGAACAAATATCTCCCATCAAATCTGAAATCTATAGCATTGCAGAAGAAAAACCAGGGGTTTTGTGGCTCGGAACTTTTATAGAAGGAGTCATCAGGGCAGAGCTAAACCCCAATTATGCCTTGGCAAAGCTCAAAAATTTCGGATTGGCAGAAGGCTTGCCCTCTTTGAGAGGCTGCCAAGTCTATCGTATTCAAGATAAAATCTATGTAGGCACAGCCAAAGGGCTTTATGCTTTCTCTTCTTCTAAACAAATGCTCAAACCTACACAAGATTTTAGTAAAAATCTAGCCTTTGAAAACTATGGCATTCACAGCCTTGTGGTAGATGCACAGCAGAATGTATGGGTAGCCGATACCGATAACCAATCACAATACATAGGTGTGGCACGCAGGCAGGGCAATCAGAGATACCAATGGGAAGACCATCTCCTGAGAAGTTTGCCAGAGTTTAATGAAATTATACTGCACGTAGATTCTACCCTGCAAACTTGGATAGGAGGCTCTGAGGGTCTTTTTAGATACAAAGCACAAGATACCCTGCATTTTAAATCTGATTTTAAAGTGCTTATCCGCAAGATTACATTGAAAGAAGACTCTCTTATCTTTGGAGGAAGTTTTTATGATAAATTAGACAGAATCCCCGTTGCCAGTCAGGCACAGACCAAAAGCATCAAACATATTTTTGAATATGCAGACAACAATTCTATCGAGTTTTATGTGTCAGCTCCTTTTTTCCGTAAAAGCGATGCCACAGAATACCGCTATCGCTTAGAAGAAAGAAACCCTACATGGGTAGAATGGCTGCTGACAGGCACAAAAACACCCCAATGGAGTGTCTGGACAAAAGAAACCAAACGCCAATATACCAATCTCAGAGAGGGCACATATGTGTTCTATGCTCAAGCCCGAAATATAGAAGGGCTTAGCAGTGAGGTCATTGCGTTTAGGTTTGAAATCTCACCACCTTGGTACAGAAGCTTACTGGCTTACATTGCTTACATCATCTTGGGCTTGCTCGCCGTAGGGGGAGGGGTGCGGTTCTATACTATGCGTTTGCGAAGACAAAAAAGGCAGCTAGAGCAGGTAATACTGGCACGCACCTTAGAGATTAGCCAAAAAAATGAAGTACTCTCTAATCAACAAGCCGAGATTTTACAGCAAGCCGAAGACCTCCGCCAAGCCAATGTCGCTATCTTAGAGCAGAGTCAGGAGCTAGTACACCAAAACCAAGAAATAACCTCAAGCATCAATTATGCCCGCCGAATACAAGAATCTATGCTTCCACAAATGGCAGAGATTCAGAGAGCATTTCCTGAGTCATTCATTATTTATGAGCCAAGAGACATCGTAAGCGGAGATTTTTATTGGTTTGTAGAGACACCCCTAGAGCCACGCTACACCAAAGAACCAAACCTATCGGGTACGCCTTCTATATTCAGAGGTTTTGCAAAAGGTAAAAAAATCATCGCCGCCGTAGATTGTACGGGGCACGGGGTGCCAGGGGCTTTTATGTCTATGTTAGGAGATGCATATCTGTCCCAAATTATCAACTCCGAAGGCATTACACAGCCCCAGCTTATCTTGAAAGAACTAGACAACTATGTAAAAAGTGGGCTAAAGCAAAAAGAAACTGCCAATTTAGACGGAATGGATATGACCATCTGTGTGATAGATCCTAACCTCCATACGCTTTCTTTTGCGGGGGCTAAAAATCCGCTGATTTATATACAAGATGGTGAGCTGCACCATATCAGAGGGGATAAAGTCGGAATCGGAGGATTCGTATTTGATGATAGGGAAGAAAAAGAGTTTACGAGGCACGTCATCTCACTAGACAAGCCCACATGGTTTTATCTTTTTTCAGACGGATATCAAGATCAGTTTGGAGGAGAAAGAGGAAAGAAGTTTATGATAAAACACCTTAAAGAACTTCTGCTAGAGCATCACCAAAAACCGATGCAAGAGCAGTCTCTTCTGCTAAAAGAAGCCATTGTGGAGTGGATGCGGGGCTATCAACAAGTAGATGATATTTTGATATTTGGGGCTTATCTTGACCCTGATAATCTTTAAAACAAGTCTGTTGTCTTGGCATTCTAAATTTTGTTTGGGCAAGGTGCTTTCTAGGAAAGGCCTTGCCCAAATTGTTGCTTGTGCCTATCATTTTTTACAAGCTATTGTTTTGCTAGGCAAGAGGCTTGGTTTTCCTGAAAATGCCAGATTCCTTGGGTATTTTCCTCTTCTAAAATAGCATTTTCTGAAATCAGCACATCCAAATAGCCCAAGGTCATCGCAAAGGCTGCAAACTGAAATACAGGGGTGGTTTCTTTGTAAAGTTTTTCGGAGATGGTAAATAAATCATGGTATCCCTCTCGCACCAATGCCAGACATTCCTCCTTGCGCTGGTGTATTCTGTTTACTTGCTGAGTAATCAAGGGCTGAGGCTGTGTGAAGATTTCTCCGTGTCCAGGAAATACCTTATCTACTGGCAATGCAGCTATTTTTTGGTAGCTTTCTAGCATCATCGGAAGCCCTCTGACACGTTCTGTGCCCTCCAAAGCCCGTTCTATCACTGCCACAGGCGTAATATACATAAGCATATCAGCAGAGATAAGCCACTCATAATCAGGCTGATAAAAACAAGTCTGGGTGATGGCATGCCCTGGTGTATGTATTACCTCCCAATCTGCTCCCCCTAGTTTTAGGGTATCTCCGATTCCAAAAGTTTTGATTCTATCGGCGGGCACTGAGTCCCAGAAGTGAGGCATTACGTTCATTCCTTGCAAGATTCGCCTTGTAACCTCTTGGGGGCTTCCTCCCTTTTGCCATACTTCATTGATAAATTGGGAGCGGCTGTCCCACTGTGTCTGCATGTCTAAAGCCCAAGGATAGACGAGCTCAGACACCCAGATTTCGGCATTGGTTTCTCTGGCGATTCTTCCAGACATCCCGATATGGTCCACGTGGGCATGCGTGATAAAAACTTTCTTGATATCAGTGATGTGCAGCCCGTGCTGGGCTAGTTCAGCTTCTAGGGCTTTCCAGACCTTGTCTGATTTTTCACCGCAATCTACCAAAATGGGTTCGGGTTCTAAGAAAAGATAAGCATTGACCGTGTTCATCGCAAACTCCGTGGGCAATACCAATCGAATGGGTTCTTGGGACATCATAAAAATGGTTTAAATATTTTTTAATTCATAATTTTATTTACCAAACTGCTTTGCTGTGGCAGATTTGGTGAGGGTTCAAATTTAGTGTTTTTAAGAGGTTTTCTTGGGTGGGAGTCGGAAAATATCTGAAGAGAGGTACTTATGTCAGTTTTTAGGGATGTAAGACTTGGTGAGGGTGGAGTATTTTTCCTAATTGTTGTCGATTTTATTGGGTGATTTTGAAGAAATTAAAGTATTTTGCAAGATTGGCTGCTTTCTCGCAGACAAGCATTGGCTTTCAGTTTTTATTATAGCATATGAGTGATAAACCCTTACAAATCCCTGTTCATATCAATCTGACATTGACCTTGTTTGGATTGGTACTATTTTTTTACGTTTTGGTGATTGGCGAAGCTATCTTAATCCCGCTTGCCTTTTCTTTTGTACTTTCTATTTTTTTGTATCCGCTTTGCAAGTGGTTTGAGCGGTATTTGCCTCGTTGGTTGTCTATTCTGGTTTGTCTGCTACTGGTGATTTTGGTTTTTACGGTGCTGATTTCTATGATTTATGGAAATCTGCTCACCTTCTCTGATGATTTTCCTCAGATGAAAGAAAGAACCCTAGAGCTGATTAATTCTACCCAGGCAGCCTTTGAGCAGCAGTTTCATATCACCCAAGAGAATCAACTGGCTTGGCTTAATCGTAACCTGAGCGATTTCGTGCAAGCAGGAACAGGCGTTTTGAACGGCATAGTAAACTCCACGAGTACTTTTGTTACTTATATTTTGCTTGTGCCAATTTATACTTTTTTTATGCTCTCGTATCGGGATATTTTCAAAGAATTTATCAAGCGAGTCATTGAGGATGAGGCACTTGAAGAAAAAGTAATACTCATTGAAGAGCAGATTGTTACGGTGATTCAGAGTTATATCACGGGTTTGGTTACGGTGATTTTGATTGTAACTGTGCTCAACGTGATGGGGCTGTGGGTGATTGGTATTCAGCATGCGATGTTTTTTGGTGGTTTGGCAGCCTTGCTGACCATTATTCCCTACATTGGTGTTTTTTTGGGTTCACTCTTGCCGATTTTGTATGCTTTGGTGATGACAGACAGTATTTTTTATCCTGTGGCTGTGTTGGTTTGGTTTCAGATAGTGCAAGGTTTAGAAGGCAATTTTATCACGCCCAACATTGTAGGCTCGCAAGTAAGTCTGAATCCGTTGGTAGCGATTTTAGCCCTGCTTGTGGGTGCTTTGGTTTGGGGCGTGCCAGGTATGATTTTGTTTACACCACTTACCGCCATGCTCAAAGTCATACTAGACAATGTGCCCGCACTTGCTCCTTACGGTTACTTATTGAGTGAGGGAGATAAAAAACCAAAACTTGCCTCAGACAAAAAGAAAGGCTGGTTTTTTTGGAAGCGTAAATCGGATTCAGCCATAGAGGGTGACTAATTTAAGACCTCTTAGTTCTGTAGAGGCAAATTCACCAGCCAAAACAAAAATACATCACTGTTTATTCCTAGCCAAAGTTTATTTTTGTATTTTATTTATGTAGAAATCACTGACTCATGCAAAATTACGATTATATCATCATTGGTGGGGGCATTGTAGGGCTTGCCACAGCACTCAGCCTACAGCAGCAGAAGCCCAACGCAAAGATTGCCCTCATAGAAAAAGAAACCACACTAGCCAAACATCAAACAGGGCATAATAGCGGTGTGATTCACTCAGGCATTTACTACAAACCGGGAAGCCTCAAAGCCATCAACTGCCTCAAAGGATACGAAATGCTCATTGATTTTTGTCAAAAACAAGACATTCCCTACGAGCTTTGCGGCAAGGTAATCGTGGCTACTGATTCATCCGAAATCACAGCCCTGAAGAATATATTTGACAGAGGTGAAGCCAATGAATTGGAAGGGCTAAAATGGCTCAGACAAGAAGAAATCAAAGAATATGAGCCTCACGTCAGAGGGATAGCAGGCGTATTTGTGCCACAGACAGGCATTGTGGATTACAAGCAGGTATCTCTCAAATATGCCCAACTCTTCAAGGAAGCAGGAGGGGAAATTATCCTCGGTGAGCGTGTCTTAGATATTCATTCTGAAAATAATGCCTCGCTCGTCATCACCACTCGCAGGGCTTACGGCACAAGGCTGGTCATCAACTGTGCAGGGCTATACTCTGACAAAGTGGCTCAAATGACCCAAGACAAGGTAGATGTGAAGATTATTCCTTTCAGAGGGGAGTATTATGAGCTCAATGAAAACAAGCAACACTTGGTCAAAAATCTAATTTACCCAGTGCCCAATCCTAATTTTCCTTTCCTAGGAGTGCATTTTACAAGGATGATTCATGGAGGAATAGAAGCAGGGCCTAATGCTGTATTTGCTTTTAGAAGAGAGGGCTACCGCAAGACTGATGTAAATTTTGCAGAACTATCAGAGGCACTGCGTTGGCCTGGATTCCAAAAAGTAGCGATGCAATACTGGCAAATAGGCTTGGGTGAGATGTATCGCTCTTTCTCAAAAGCTGCCTTTGCCAAAGCCCTTCAAAAACTCGTGCCAGAAGTGCAAATGGACGACCTCAAGCCCGTAGAAGCAGGAGTGCGGGCTCAAGCCTGTGATAGAGAGGGCGGCCTGTTAGATGATTTTAAAATCTTAGAAGAGCGTCAGTTTATTCACGTACTGAATGCTCCCTCGCCAGCGGCTACTTCCTCGCTCGCCATAGGGCAGACCGTGGCAGAGATGGCTGCAAGAAGATAGTATGAAAACAAAAAGGAGGCAAATTACTGCCTCCTTTTTTTGAGTTTTAGAAGCTAATCTGCTGATTGCCAGCCGATTTGCTGATAGACTGGCTGATAAAATTAATCATCTTCCGAATCTCAGCCCCCGAAGTGCCTACCTTGGCAATGTGCTGTATGCCCATTGATTTTTGGGCATCTTCAAAACCTTTGGCATGCCCTACCCCGAAGAGGATGGTAGTAAAAGAGAAGGCATTTTGCTCTTGAGTCAAAATTCCTTCTAGTTTGTCTTTGACTTGCTTGGCATTCACTTTTGAGCTATTGTCCATGCCGTCTGTAATCACAAAAAGCAAAGTTTTCGCCATCACACCAGAGGCTTCTAAGTTATTGCGGTAATCTATCGCCATATCTAGCCCTTGGTAGGTAGCTTGGTAGAGGGCGGTGCCTGAGCCTGTAGGCCTGAAATCCATTTTAGGGATTTGTTTGATGGGCTGAAAACCTGTTTTGACCCGTACCTTGTCATCAAATTCTATGATAGAGACCATAAGTTGCTCCGCTACGTGAGATTTTTGCATCGTCTCTGTAAAATCATTGAAAGCATGGTTTAAATCCTTCACATAAGTAGTGATAGAAGGGGAGACATCTACCGCAAATACTGCATTGATGGTCTCATCTACTTGAATCTCATCAGGGTTAAAATTATTAAAAGTAAGGTTAAAATCTACTGCATCAAAGTCGCTCATAATTTTATATTTTTTGAGTGAATTATTATTTTTTGTTTGAGAAGCTTAGTTAAATTGTAAATCTTGAGAACTCACAAAGCGAATCCCTCTCTGACGAGCCTCCGCATAGATAGGGTCTGCTAGATGCCCCATATTTGGTACATCAGACATACAATCTTCTATGATGACCATTTTGCTTGCCAGCCCAGGGGCATAATCAAGAGCCTGTTTGATGCTAGTAGCCACACAGTGAGATTTTGCTTCACCAGCGATATAGACATTCTGAAAATTTTCTAAGGTCTTGATAAGGCTTTGATTGAGCTGAGTCTCGGGGCGGTCGGCCACAGGGATTTGAGCCATAAATATCCCGAAGTGCTCAGTCATAGGGTAAGTCCCTTTGGTAACGGCTTGGTAGTACTTGCCCGTGCGAGTCCAGTCTATGAGGGCCTCCATGAGCTGGTCATCTAGGGCATTTCCTTTAGAGCCAATGAGGCAGTGCTCAGGCCAGATTAAGTGCGGAAATTGTCCTTGGGCTTCTAGGTCAATGAGGTATTTTCGGGCTTTGTCGGGGTAGAATCGGGGAGTCCATTTTCCTTCATTGACCTCTTTGAGTGTGATTTGGGTAAAGGGTGCAGGAAATTTTCCATTTTTGTCTTGCCAGAAAGAGGGGTGAGAGATATCATTGACGGGGTGGGAGTCAAGTGTTACGCAGATATGGTCTATCTTGTCTAGATTATTTTTGATGATTTTAGAGAGCTTTGCCATGTCTTTTTCTGCCCCAGGCACATACAAAGCCCCGTTTGGGTTACAGAAATCATACTGAGCATCAATGATGAGTAAGGCGTGTTGATTTTTCATAGATTAGATTATCATTTTAGTATAAAAATTTCAGAAGTGCTGCTTGAAAGGCTTACAAATAATTATACGAATTTGCCTAAAAAAGATTAGGAAAAGTGAGTGTTCCTGTAAGAAAATTCTGCAAGTAAATTTAGATTATAGGCTTAAAGTTTTTAGTTTTTTATTATACTCGAATAGTTTTGATTAACTTTGAAGTAGAAAATAAAATCCAACACGGGTTAGAAAATATTTATGGATTATATTAAAATCTTATCAATAAATAGTTGTATTATTTTGATACTTTTGGTGGCTTGTCAGCCTCAAAAAAACTCCGAAGAATCACATCGTAAGCCCAAAATTGAGATAGGCTCTGCGGCTCCTTCTTTTACACTGCCAGACACCCAGGGAGAGCCATTCAACTGGAATCAACTACAAGGAAAGTATGTTTTGTTAGATTTTTGGGCATCTTGGTGCCAGCCTTGCCGCCAAGAGAGTCCTGCGCTTGTGCGGGCTTATCAGCAGTTCAAAGATAAAAACTTCACCATTTACAGTGTATCACTAGACCATAATAAAGAAGCTTGGCAAAAAGCCATTGCGTATGACCAACTTGAGTGGACATACCACACCTCAGATTTAAAGGGCTGGGACAATGCCGCCGCACTCAAATACGGTATCAGTTCTATTCCTATGAATTTTTTGATAGACCCACAGGGCAAAATCATAGCAAAGAACCTAAGAGGGCAAATGCTCCTGAATACATTAGACCAATTCCTTAATTCCCAAAAATAAATAGATATGAGTACCCAATCAAACCAAAAGATTTTGGTAGTGGATGACGAACCCGATATTTTAGAATTACTTGAGTATAACCTTGTCAAAGCTGGATACAGCGTAACTGTAGCAGAAGACGGCGAGGAAGCCGTCAAAAAAGCAAAAAAACTGATTCCAGATTTAATCTTGATGGACATCATGATGCCCAAAGTAGATGGGGTGGAGGCAAGCCGAATGATTCGGGAAATCCCCGAATTGGCAGAAACTTACATCATATTCTTGACGGCAAGGGTAGAGGAGTATTCAGAGGTAGCAGCTTTTAATGTAGGAGCAGATGATTATATCATCAAACCCATCAAACCTAGAGCCTTGATGAGCCGCATTGCAGCACTTTTTAGAAGAGAAAGGAAAAAACAGCCTTCACAAGACCAACTCAATATCGGAGATTTGGTCATAGACAAGGTCAGTTACACTGTCATAAGAGGAGAAGAAGTGATTAACCTGCCCAAAAAAGAATTTGAACTTTTGTTCTTTTTGGCAAGCCACCCCAATGTGGTCTATAGCAGAGAAGATTTACTACAGAACATCTGGGGCACTGATGTCTATGTGCTTGCACGCACTGTAGATGTGCATATCCGAAAAGTGCGTGAAAAAATAGGAGATGGCTATATCAAGACTGTCAAAGGGGTAGGCTATAAACTAGATGTATAAGAATTTAGACCCATAAAATAGACTCATTATGTATTTTAGTTCGCGGATTGTTGCTTTTGTGTTAGGGCTTTCAATAGCTGGGGTTACTACGGCTTTCTTGTCTTTGCTGCCTTCGGTGAGTTATCTTGTTCTTTTTGTTGCCTTTTCGCTTTCTTTTTCGTCTTCTTTTTTGTTGATTTATTTTACTGTGGAGTACCTCATCTTAGGAGAACTCAATGAAGCCTATGCTATGCTGGAGAAGCTCAAGAAAAAAGAATTTAAAATCATGAAGCGCAGCAATGGGCATGCCCTTAGTCCTATCAAAAAATTAAACTACGAGATTTATTCTTATGCCTCCAAAAAACAAAAAGAAATTAACCACCTCAAAAAATTGGCTATTTACCGAAGGGAGTTTTTGGCCGATGTATCTCATGAGCTAAAAACCCCCATTTTTGCCGCACAAGGCTTCATACATACGCTTATAGAGGGGGCTATAGATGATGAGGATGTACGCTATAAATTTCTTTACAAAGCTGCCAAAAGTCTAGACGGATTGCAGAATCTGGTAGAAGACCTTTTCACTCTCTCCAAAATGGAGGCGGGCATCGTGAAGATGGAACTCAAAGCCTTTAACTTGTATGAGATTGCCCAAGAAACCTTTGAGCAGCTAGAAGAAAAAGCACATAAAAAAAGTATTTATCTAAAATTTGATGAGCAAGCAATCAAAAATGCACTTGTATGGGCTGACCGCCCCAGAATCAAACAGGTGCTTATCAACTTGGTAGAGAATGCCATCAAATACGGCAATGAAAAAGGAAATGTAATTCTCTATATTCACGAACTAGAAAACCACATAGAACTCAGCATAGAAGATGACGGCCCAGGCATCTCTGAAGAGCACCTTAACCGCATCTTTGAGAGATTTTATAGGATAGAAAAAAGCAGGGCCAAGACCAAAGGCGGCTCAGGGCTAGGGCTTGCCATCGTGAAGCACATCATAGAAGCACACCAATCTAAGGTAGAAGTAACCAGCAAGATGAAAAAAGGAACTACCTTTACATTCAGGTTAGAAAAACCACCCAAGAAGCCCTTTAACCATTCACAGGGCATGATACAATCTATACCACTTATCTCTTAGAAGAATAAACATACGAATGAAAAAAATAAACTTTGAAGAACTCATTGTATTCGAGAATGAAGATTACATCATCATCAACAAGCCCCCTTTTGTCTCTACACTGGATGACCGTGCCAAAGCCGAAAAACAAAATGTCATAGGGCTGGCAAAACAGTACGTCGCCACGGCTCAGGTAGCCCATAGAATAGACCGAGAAACCTCTGGAGCTCTTGCCATTGCCAAAAATCCAGAGGCTTACAGACACCTTGCCATACAGTTTCAGGAGAGAGAAGTCGGCAAGATTTACCATGCCATTGTAGATGGTATCCATAAATTTGAAAACCTGACCCTAGACAAGCCCCTCAAATCTTCTAACACAGGCATGGTCAGAATAGATACACAAGACGGAAAAGAGGCTTTGACTACTTTTCAGACATTGCAGGTCTTCCAAAAGCACAGCCTCATACAGTGCCAGCCTACCACAGGGCGGATGCACCAAATAAGGGTACACCTTGCCTACCTCAAAGCACCCATTATCGGAGATGAGCAATATGGAGGAAAGCCCCTGATGATTTCGGAGATTAAGAAAAAATTTAAGCTAAAAAAATATACCGAAGAAAAACCGCTCATGGTCAGATTTGCACTCCATGCCCAAAAACTTAGCTTCAAACTCTTAGACGGTAGCCCCGCAGAAGTAGAAGCTCCTTACCCAAAAGACATCAAGGCAGCCTTGAATCAGCTAGAAAAACACAATACCTGAAATATCAAAGAGTTTTTTAGAAAAAAAATCAATACAGGTTGCATAAAAACGAATAAAACCTTAGCTTTGCACTCATTTTAAAGGAAAGCGGTGAATTTAAAAACCATACTGAAGTGGATACATTAAGTTATAAAACAATTTCGGCTAATAAGAATACTGTTGATAAGAAGTGGGTATTGGTCGATGCAGAAGGATTAGTGCTAGGAAGATTGGCTAGCCAGATTGCGAAAGTAATCATGGGTAAAAACAAAACAAATTTTACCCCTCACGTAGATTGCGGAGACAATGTTATTGTCATCAACTCCGACAAAGTCCGCCTTACAGGCAAAAAATGGACTGACAAGACCTATGTGAGACACACAGGCTATCCAGGAGGGCAAAGATTTACGAGCCCACGTGAGATAGTCACAAGTAAGTCTTCAACTATCCTGATAGAAAAGGCAGTAAAAGGGATGCTTCCCAAAAATCGATTAGGTAATAAAATCTTTCATAATTTATTCGTCTATGAAGGAACAGAACACCCACACGAAGCACAGCAACCCGAAAAAATTGAATTCAAATTATAATCCAAACTAAAGAAATAGACGGCAAATGAGTGAAGTGAAAGACGTAATTAATACGATTGGTCGCCGGAAAACCTCGGTAGCCCGTATTTATATGAAGCCGGGAAATGGAGAAATTAAGGTCAACAAACGTGATTTTAAAGAATATTTTCCTACCGAAGTCCTACAAACCAAAATCCAGCAACCCCTCACCCTCATAGAGGCAGTAGGGACTTTTGACATCCAGGTCAATGTAGCAGGTGGTGGCTTTACAGGGCAAGCAGAAGCAGTAAGAATGGCTATTTCAAGGGCTTTGTGCGAATACAATGCTGAAAACCGCCCACCTCTCAAAAAAGAGGGATTCCTTACAAGAGATTCTCGTATGGTAGAACGTAAGAAGTACGGTCGTCGCAAGGCTCGTCGTCGCTTCCAGTTTAGTAAACGATAATAGATTTTTCGAAAATATTATGATACAAGTAGAATATAAAGACCTCCTAGATGCAGGTGTGCATTTTGGCCACTTGACCCGCAAGTGGGACCCTAAAATGGCTCCCTATATCTTCATGGAAAAAAATGGTATCCATATCATCGATATCAATAAAACTTTGGTGTGCCTACAAGAAGCTTCGAATGCCATTAAAAGCATCGTTCGCTCTGGAAAAAGAGTGATGTTCGTAGCCACTAAAAAGCAAGCGCAAGACATCGTACAGGAGCACGCAAAAGACCTCAAAATGCCCTTCGTTACTGAAAGATGGCTAGGTGGAATGCTTACCAACTTCGCTACTGTACGTAAGTCCTTGAAGAAAATGTCTTCTATCGAGAAAATGATGAAGGAGGATAGCTTCAAGAATCTTGCAAAACGTGAGAGACTCACCGTTACTCGTGAACGTGATAAATTAGAAAAATTACTAGGAGGCATCGCTGACTTAGGTAAACTTCCCTCAGCACTTTTTGTGGTGGACATCAAGCGTGAACACATCGCAGTAGCAGAAGCAAAAAAACTCGGGATTCCCATTATCGGTATCGTAGATACAAACTCTAATCCGAATCAAATTGATTTCCCTATCCCTGCCAATGATGATGCATATAAGTCTATTAGCCTTATTCTAAAAGTAATCGCATCGGCAGTAGAAGAAGGTCTTGCAGAACGCAAACGTGAAAAAGACGACCAAAAAATGCAAGAAGAAGAAAATGCCAAACGCAAAGTAGATGCTGCCAAAGACGAAGAAAAAGAAATTATAGAAGAAAAAGACGAAGAGTAATCTTCACAAAATATCTCCTTGAAATTGGACATTCAATCACTGAATGTTCAATTTTTTTATAAGGGATTTCTACTATAATTCCTAAACCTTTTTTAGAAAAATAGCTTATCTAATCTAGGTACATAGGCTCAAAAATACTTTTGAACTCTTGACAATTTAACAAACCCAAATTTAAAAAAAAATGTCAATCTCTGCCAAAGACGTAAACCAACTGCGCAAAATGACAGGTGCAGGTATGATGGATTGTAAAAAAGCCCTAGAAGAAGCCAACGGAAACTTCGAAGAGGCAATTACCATCTTACGCAAAAAAGGTCAAAAAATCTCCGCAAAACGCGCTGACCGTGAAACCACAGAAGGTGTAGTAAATGTATTCACCAATGAAGCAGGCACAGAGGCTGTCCTTATCGCACTTAACTGCGAAACTGATTTCGTAGCTAAAAATGATGAGTTTGTGCAGCTCGCCAATACCGTATTAGAGGCTGCCATCAAAAATAAACCTGCCGATACAGAAGCCCTCCTCGCACAAGATGTAGCGGGAAGACCACTCAATGACTATATCACTGACTTCATGGGTAAAATCGGAGAGAAAATCGAAATCTCTTCTTACGAGACCATGAGTGCCGAACACGTAGTAACTTACTTACACTCTAACAAAAAGTTAGGCGTATTGCTAGGAATGAACGGAATAGGTGCAAATGATGTCAGTGATTTAGGAAAAGACATCGCCATGCAAATCGCAGCCATGAAGCCTGTAGCACTTGATGAGAATGATGTGCCACAAGAAGTGAAAGACCGTGAAATAGAAATAGGCAAGGAACAAGCCCTTCAAGAAGGAAAGCCTGCCAACATCTTGGAGAAAATTGCAGAAGGAAAACTCAAAAAATTCTACAAAGACAATACACTCTTACACCAAGATTTTGTGAAAGATAACTCTAAGAGTATCGCCCAACTACTGAAAGAGGTAAGTGCAGACCTAAACATCAAAGGTTTCAAGCGCATAGAGATTGCATAACATAAAATACATGCAATCACCATTATCAAAAAAGGGATACACAGTGTGTAGCCCTTTTTTGATTTAAAAACAGCACTCAACGCAATACGCCAAAACTAATATCATGAGCAAAGTGGGTTTTTTAAAGCTTTTTAGTATTTTTGAATACCAAATAAGCTAAAATATGATACTTATCGCTGACAGTGGCTCTACCAAAACAGAATGGGCTTTGCTAAATACTCAAAACGCCAAAATTTTGGGGCAAAGCCCAGGTATCAATCCCTATCAGCAGGCACAAGCTGAGATTGAAGAGGTGCTCAGACAAACACTTAGGCTAGAAGAAAAAGACAACATAGAATATCTATACTTTTACGGAACAGGCTGCGCGCTCCTACCCAATCAAATGCTGGTCAAGAAAGCACTGCAAGCTGTGTTTCAGCATGCCAAAATAGAAGTAAGCCACGACCTGTTGGGCACTGTGCGGAGTATGTGCGGACACGAGGCGGGCATTGCAGCCATCCTAGGCACAGGGGCAAATGCCTGCCGATACAATGGAAAAGAAATCACCAGCCCCGAAAGCAGCTTAGGCTATGTCCTCGGAGATGAAGGAAGTGGAGCATATCTAGGTAAAAAACTTGTAACAGCTTTTTTGCGGGCGGAGATGCCCCAAGATTTACAAACACTTTTTTCCGAAAAATTTAATCTAAATAGAGCAACTGTCTTAGAGGCGGTTTATCAGAAGCCTTACCCCAACCGATATTTGGCTTCTTTTTCACCTTTCCTGAGAGAGCAAATAGAGCAGCCCTACATTATACAATTACTTAAAGAGGCATTTACGGCTTTCATTGAGAAATGTATCCTGACCTTGCCCGGCTTTCAGCTCAGTTTGCCTTTGTTTTTTACGGGTTCTATCGCTTGGCATTATCAAAAAATATTGCACGAAGTAGCCCACGATAAAAATTTAATCATCAAAGAAATCGTTCAAAATCCTATGGAAGGACTAATCCAATACCATCAAAAATTATTAACTCAAAATCATGCCTAGAATTCTTTATCTTATCATTGCATCTGTTGTTCTGTCCTTCAATGCTCAAGCACAGACAAACTACAAAGCTTTTAGCCCTGCTGAGGTCAATATGATTGCAGACGCTGACTCTAGCAAGCCCATGCGTGTGCTACAAATTACCAATTATGTAGATTCGGTATTTCTGAGAATGCCTTCTCTAGAAGTAAAGCCTGATGCCAGTGATACCATTTTGCTGGGTTTTATCAACAGACTTTATAAGACAGTCAGAGACCCCAATTCTTTGGGAGTAGGCATTGCTGCTCCACAAGTAGGAATCCCGAGAAGAATTATATGGGTGCAGCGCTTTGACAAGGAGGCCGATCAGATGCCTTTTGAGGTGTATCTGAATCCTAAAATTGTCCAATACAGTGATTCCACCAAACTGACCATGGAGGGCTGTTTGTCTATTCCTGATTTTAGCTCAGAGGTCAAGCGTCCTTGCTCCATTGTGATAGAATATGATGGCTTAGATGGCTTGCAGCACCGAGAAACCATTGAAGGCTTTACTTCTGTGATTTTTCAGCACGAAATAGATCATCTTGATGGTATTTTATACCTTGACCATCTTAAAAAAGAGGTCTATGACCAGCGAAAGAAAGACCAAAGAAGTAACAGATGACCTCATCTTTGATTTTCGTGAAGATACAAAACGAGAAATGGGAGTTTGTCTTAAATGATTCGTAATTGTTTAAGTAAGGCATTTTGCAACGCCATAGGTATAAAAATTTTGTAGAAAAATAAATAGAAGTCTGTAGCCCTACTTGCTTGCATTGCGAGTGGTGGCAGTTGTACTTACTTCTGTATTGTTTTTTTTTCAATCCATCCACAGAGATAGGGCTTGATTAGGGGTTCTTCTACCAATGTACCACTTTCATCAAAATAGATCGAGTCCATGCCATGCTTTAAGCTATTGGCAATGATCTTACTATCTGGTTTGAAGGCGACAAGCAGCCAATTATCCTCTTTGCCCAAAATAAACCCCTCACTATTCGCACCTATTTCTGCCACTATATTTCCTCTCAAAGTATGTGTCAGCGTATCAATGTAGTATTCATTCCCTTCTTCATCTCTTGGTTTAGGGCTGTCATCTATTTTTGGGCTGATTCGTAGTGCGGCTTTTCTTGTTAGCTTGAAAGGACTAGGGCGTAAAAGAGAAGGAGGGATAAATGTTTCACGTGCATAATATTGCTTGGCGGCAGTGATACAATGCTTGTTTTTAAATGAATATACAAGCGTCTGTAGTATCTCACATTCTGTCATTTCAATCGGCAAAAGCATGTAACGCAATACAAGCTGCTTTTTTTGGGGCTGTATGACCACAAATTCTCCTAGATTGTTAAGAATCTCTTTAAACTTACCATCTTGATAGGCATAAATGATATAACCTGGTGAAGGCCCAAAGAAAATACGAGGAAATAAAAGCATGTCTGCCCGTCCGTCTTTCTCAAAATCTAAAATGCGTATGACATGGTTTTCTTCTCCTAATATCTCTGGAATGACCTCTTGACGCTCTATTTGACGCTTTTGAAACTCAAGTAAATCTTTTTGATAGGCTGCGTGGCTGCTGTCCATACTGCTTATTTGGAGATCTATTCTCTGAAAAAGGCTTTCTTTTTCTTTTTGGCTGAGTGTATATCCAAGGGCATTTACCAATAGTACATAATCTGTAAATACAATTTCTCCTTTGATAAATGATCGCAGCAGTGCTCGTTTTTGCGTATCATCGCCCTCAAAGGCATAGGCATCTAGGCTTTGATTTATTTTGGATTCTCGGGCAGGGTCATATACATATTTTTCAAAAGCAAATGGCGTAGATGTCTGTGCAAAGCCTTCAAAAAAAACTGTAAGTACAAAAAAGACAGTAATAAATGTAGGTTTCATAAAATAAATAAGTGTTATTTGACTGTGTTTTTGACCTCGGTGAATGTGGAAGGCTGCGGGATATTTTTTTTATCCAAACCCATTATTTTTTTAAGCAATCTGGAGAAAACAAGCCACAAAAAGAGCGTATTGGTAGTGAAGTATCGTTTCCAGAGGCGTTTGGGCTCTTGTATCAGCCTGTAAGCCCACTCAAGGGAGTAATCACGCACCCATTTTGGAAGGCGTTTTTCTAAACCTGTAAAGGTCAAAAAAGCTTGGCCAACCCCTAACATACAGGCATTGACCTTGCCATAATGGCTTGCCATCCATTTTTCTTGCTTGGGGCAGCCCAGTGCTACAAATACCAAATCTGGCTTAGTCACATTGATCATTTCCACGATTTCTTGGTCTTCTTCTTCACTGAGTTTTCTAAAAGGGGGGGAGTACGTACCTGCAATGCGTACATTGGGGTAATCTTGTTTGATTTTCTCACAGATTTTTTCTAGCACATCTTCCGTAGAGCCATAAAAATAAACAGCAGATGACTCTTGGTTTGCTCGTTCTATCAAGGCAGGCAAGACATCCATGCCTGCGGCTCGGCACTGCTCAAAGCCCTCAAAAAGACGCATGTATAATGAAACAGGGCGGCCGTCAGGGGAGGCAATATCTGCTTGATTTAAGATTTCTTGAAATTCTGCATCTTTGTAGGCTTCTATCACCATGTGTACGTTGGCAAAGCATACATAAGAAGATTTCTTGTGTTTTGTCAGAAAAAAGATACCATCTATGAAGTCTTGAAAAGTACCAGTCGAAATCCAAGAGTTAATTACCTTCCTTTTTTCCATACATCTTTATTTTTTTTAATAGTTTGAGATTTATTGTTTTTTAGTGCTTTTATAGATTTTTAGCAAAATCCTTACTAGATTCTTACTACAGAAAAGTCTTTGCCACACTGAGATACCCAAAACATACTCAGCAAAGCACAGCCTGTGTTTTGGCAGACAAAGAATCTATTTTTCTGATGCCTAGGATGCCAGATAAGTGTGTCATTTTTGGAAACAATCTATCTCAAAAAGAGATAATTAATAAGCCATTTCTTCGCCCTTGAAGATATTCCAGACTGTCAATAAAATAATTTTAAGGTCTAGCCAGAAGCTCCACTGCTGCATGTAAGTCAGGTCCAATGCCACTCTTTTTTGCATCAGTTCATCACTTTGTGTTTCTCCTCTAAATCCTTTTACTTGTGCCAAACCTGTGATGCCAGGAGTGATAAAATGCCGTACACTGTATTCATCAAGGACTTGTTCATAATACTCGAGCTGTTTGACCATGTTGGGGCGAGGGCCTACTACAGACATGTGTCCCAGCAATACATTGATAAACTGAGGAAGCTCATCTAGAGATGTTTTTCTTAAAAATGCACCTACTTTAGTGATGCGCATATCGTTTTTGGAGGCCTGTTTTTCGCTTTCATTGTTAGAACGCATAGACCTAAATTTGAGGCAGGGAAAAAGGCGGTTATGTTTGCCAGGCCTTTGCTGCACAAAGAAAACATCCCCCTTAGACTCTAGCCTGATGGCAATTGCTATCAGTGGAAATACAAAAGGCACTAAAAAAATCAGTGCAAGCAGCGAAAAAGCGACATCAAAACTGCGCTTGAGCATTTGGTTTGCTTGTGAGGCAAGTGGCTCAGTTCTGAGTGGGATGATAGGCACAGTATCATAGTAATAGGCTGTGGGTTTTTCTTCATTTGGAGAGTGGCCAGCTACTCTGAAATAGATGAAATTGTGGTCTGCAAATTTTGCTAGATGCTGAGTAAAGGCAGTGTTTTCGGGCAGTGTGCAGTAGATTTCATTGATGCCCTCGCCAAGACAAAGAGCTTTAAACGCCTCAATATCTGCCTCTAAAGAGGGGCTTGATATTTCGGTATGATACGCCAAGATACTTTGAACGGACTGTCCGTTTGTCTTTTGCTGCTGAAAAAAATGCTCCAAACGCAAGGCTGTTTCGTTTTTTCCTAAAATAGCGATTCTTTTTTGGGAGCTAGGGCTGAGGCTAGTTACTACCTTTTCGAATAATCTCTGAGAATAAAATGAGAGCGAATCAGAAGTGCTGCTTGCCTCCGAGTGGGTAGTGAGTGTAGAATGTGCATTTTTTTCCCTACCCAAGAAAAAAAGATTTTTTACCTGCTGTTTCATAGTTTATGTTTGGTGTCAATAGATTGAGTGTGTAGAGTAAAATAGCTACACACTATCAGTAAGAATGAATATTTGTTCGAAACTCAGGTGAAGAATGATTTTTTTTGGTATTTTTTAGGTGATAGATAAATGTAATAAATTTTAAGCAATAAAAAAAATAGAGCATAAAATACATAAAACTTACTCTTTACTTACTACAGTCATATCAATCTATCAAACGTATCTAATCCTTTGTTTAGTATAAATATGTAGCTCTTTGCAAGATAAAAAACAATAGATTTTGTGCTTTTGGGGGGATTGACTAATTTTACACTTGATTTACAATTTTCTATAACAAAAATCACCCATGCAACTAAGTGAGCAAGAGCAAATTAGAAGGGAAAAACTGCAAACCCTGCGCAAACTCGGGATAGAACCTTATCCCGCTGATTTGTATCCTATCAATGCCTATACGGCTGATATTCAGCAAGACTGTGCTGAGCTAGAGCCCAAACAGTCTGTAGAAACTGGTAAATATTCAGAAGTAAACCTAGCAGGACGCTTGATGAGCTTGCGTGTACAAGGAAAGGCTTCTTTTGCAGATATTCAAGATAGCAAAGGGCGAATCCAATTATATATCAATCGTGATGAGGTATGCCCCCAAGAAGACAAGACGCTTTACAATGAGGTATTTAAAAAATTATTAGACATCGGTGATTTTATAGGAGTCAAGGGTTTTGTGTTTCGTACAGGAATGGGCGAGCTCACCTTGCATGTCAAAGAGTTTATACTCCTGAGCAAATCTCTTAAGCCTTTGCCCTTGCCTAAGACTGACAAAGATGGCAATATTTACGATGCTTTTACAGACCCTGAGCAACGATACAGACAGCGTTATGTAGATTTGGTGGTGAACCCACACGTCAAAGATGCTTTTGTAAAGCGTACCAAACTCATGAACACCATGAGAGAATACCTCAACGAAAAAGGATACCTCGAGGTAGAAACACCTATATTGCAGCCTTTGTATGGGGGTGCAGCAGCCCGCCCTTTTAAAACACATCACAATACGCTGGATATGACCTTGTATCTACGCATCGCCAATGAGCTTTACCTCAAAAGACTCATCGTAGGTGGTTTTGAGGGGGTGTATGAGTTTTCAAAAGATTTTAGAAATGAAGGCATGAGCCGTTTTCATAATCCAGAGTTTACCCAAATAGAACTTTATGTAGCCTACAAAGACTATGAATGGATGATGAACTTGGTAGAGGAAATGGTAGAAAAAATAGCCATTAATCTACACGGCACTACAGAGGTAAAAGTAGGAGAGCATATCATTAACTTCCAAAGACCATGGAAGCGGTTTACGATGTTTGAAGCCATTGAGCATTTTACTCAGATAGATATTTCGGAGATGGATGAAGCCCAACTTCGTGAAACCTGCCAAAAGCTCAATGTCAAAATAGATGAGTCTATGGGAAAAGGCAAACTGATAGATGAAATCTTTGGAGAACATTGTGAAGCCAAACTTATCCAACCTACTTTTATCACAGATTACCCTGTAGAGATGTCGCCGCTTGCCAAAAAACACCGAAGCAAAGAAGGCTTAGTAGAGCGTTTTGAAGCCATTTGCAATGGCAAAGAGATTTGTAATTCTTTCTCCGAACTCAATGACCCTATAGACCAAAGAGAACGCTTCCAAGAGCAGCTCGAGCTAGGCAAGCGTGGAGATGACGAAGCAATGGTGCTAGATGAAGATTTTTTGCGTGCCTTGGAATACGGAATGCCTCCTACGGCTGGTCTAGGCATCGGGATTGACCGTTTGTCTATGATTATGACCAATCAGCCTTCTATCCAAGATGTGCTTTTCTTCCCTCAGATGCGTCCAGAGAAAAAACCTACATTGGCACAAGAAGCCGATTACGTCAAAATAGGAGTCCGTGCAGAGTTAGTGCCTATCTTGCAAAAGCTGGGCTATGCAACGATTGAAGCCTTACAGAGTGAAGAAAACATCAACAAACTCTTCAATGATGTCTGCGGAACCCGCAAAAAAATGAAACTCAATGATGTCAAAAATCCTACAAAAGAAGAAGTAGAAGCTTGGCTTTCTAATGACTAGTGTATTGAGAACTTAAAATATGAACAAAGCCCACGATAACCATTGAGTTGTTGTGGACTTTGTTCATACATAGGGAGGTAACAAACTAATTAGAAATTACGGGTCTCACCCACTTCCATCAGAATCAGTTCTTTGCCTACTGTCGCAAAAGCTTCTTTGGCTTTTTGGTGCTCAATCTCTATGTAAGGGAATGTATCATAGTGCACCCCCAAGATTTTATCACATTGGATAAATTCAGCCGCAATGATGGCATCTTCATAGCCCATAGTAAAGTTATCACCTATGGGCAAAATAGCAAAATCTAGCTTTGCAAAGCGAGGGATAAGCTGCATGTCTAGTGTCAGGGCAGTATCTCCTGCAAAATAAAAAGTAGCTTCTTCTGAATAAACAATAAATCCGCCAGGATTGCCTCCATAAGTGCCATCTGGCAATACGCTTGAGTGAATGGCATTGACATATTTTACCTGTCCAAAATCAAAGCTGGCTTTACCCCCATGGTTCATAGGGTGTCCTTTGGAGTGCCCTTGCCCTCCGAACCAGCTGACTATCTCGTAGTTAGAGATAATCATGGCATCGGAGTTTTTGGCAATGGGCATGGCATCTGCCATGTGGTCTTGGTGTCCGTGGCTGAGCAAGATGTAATCTGCCCGAATATCCTCTACCTTGATATTTTTTGCTTTTTCATTGGGAGAGATAAAAGGGTCAAAAAGTAAGTTTTTACCGCCTACTTTGGCAGCAAAAGTAGAATGTCCGTAATAAGTGAGTTCCATTTGTGAAGTAATTTAGAGTTTAGTAAAAAAAATAAGCCAACAAATCTACCTGAATAGTTTTTATATTTCTAAGGTGTATTTAATCAATATATACAACAGTCAAAATAGATTTTCGTTATAGTTGAACACCTTTTCATAGGTAATAAAAGGGTGGATTTCTGTGGTTTTCTACCCTTAACAACATACACACACCAAAGGATTTATAAATCAAAACCATCATTTTATTATCATTAGATTATGAATACAATGCATGCCGATGCTTCTCGTAGAACTCCTGCCATGGCTTTTGATGCAGGAAAGGGCATTTTTGAGGTCAAAGGGCGCTCTATTCCCGAAAATGCCTTCAAATTTTATCAGCCTTATCTTGAATGGGTACGGCAGTATTTAGCCCAAGAGCCCCAGCAGATTACTCGGCTCTGTGTCAGCTTAGAGTATTGTAACTCCAGTTCTAGGCGTTTTTTGTTAGATATTTTTAAAATGCTCGACGCAAGTGTGTCTCCTAAACACAAGGTGTTTATTGAGTGGCATTATGCTGATAATGACGAAGACCTCATGGAGCTAGGGCAAGAACTTGCGAGCCTACTAGCAAATACATATACTGAGCTTATCTCTTATCAGCGTGACCAGCCTATTTTTTAGAGGCTAAGATACTCCCAAGCACTTTTATACGCATCTATTTGCTCTACATAGCTCAAAAATCTTTGATAAAAAGCAGACTGCCCTAGTGTGGCACTGTCTCCCACTACGATGAGTTTTTTGCGGGCTCTGGTGAGTGCTACATTCATCCGTCTTTCATCACTTAAAAACCCTATTTGTCCTTTTTCATTGCTTCTAACCATAGACAAGTACATCATATCTCTTTCTTGCCCCTGAAAACCATCTACAGTATGAATGCTCAAAGAAGGGATTTCGTGCAGTAGTGCAGGATATTCCTCCTGAATCTTATCTTGGAGATATTCTACTTGTGCTTGATAAGGAGATACAATTCCTACCGAAAGGCTTGTCTGGAGCAGGTCAGGGGCAGTCTGTCGGATATGTTCTATCAAAAGTTGCAGATGTTTGAGGAGAAGGTCAGCCTCTTGGGGGTTGTAGCGGCTCTTGTTTTCTTCATTTGTTTTTTCTTCAAAACTACATCCAGCCGTATCTATAAACTCCACGGGGCTTGCCAAGACGGTATCATCGGGGTGTGCTGCAAGGTGATGCAGGCGTACAGAATCATCTGCGATGAGTTGCCCTTGATAAAAATAAATATTAGAGAAGCCCATGATTTTTTCGTGCATTCGGTATTGCGTGCGTAATAGTGTAGAAGATTTGGGCTGGGATGCCATTGTTTTTTCAAATAAAGTATGAGAAAGTCCCTCTTTTGCAGCCTCATAAGATTTTACGGTAGGAGGCAGCTGCTGATGGTCTCCAGCAAAGATGACCCGCCCAGATTTGATGATGGGTATCCAAGTGGCAGGCTCTAAGGCTTGGGCGGCTTCATCTACGAATACCGTGGAGAAAGGTCGGTATCTGATGTATTTATTGACTGCACCTACCAGAGTGGCCGTAATGACCTGCGCTTGTTGGAGAATGTCATCCACGATGTATTTTTCTAATGATCGCGCCTCGTCTTTCATTCGGGTGGCTTCGGTATAGAGTAAGCGGCGTTGTTCACGCTCTTCGTGCCCAAAGACCCGCTTGTATTTGCTGGCCATTTTGTGAAATTCTTCGGAGTCTTTTCTAAGTTTTTTGAGGTATTTGAAGTCAGGGTGCTGTGCTATTTGCCCTTCTAGACTGATTACCCCTAGTTCTTCTTGAAATCTGGCAGGATTTCCGATTCTGAGTACATTGATTCCTTTTTCTAAGAGCTTGAAAGTCAGTAAATCTACGGCAGTATTGCTTGGGGCGGTTACGAGCACTTGTTTTTCATCTTGGAGAGTTAGTTTGATGGCTTCTACGAGGGTAGTGGTTTTGCCTGTGCCTGGAGGCCCATGCACAAGGGCTACATCTTTTGCCGCCAAGATATTGAGCAATGCTTGGTTTTGAGATTCATTGAGTGCAGCACGAGGGATGCCGTATTTTTCGGGCTTGGTGATGGGGCTAAAAGTAGCCTCCTGTTTGCCCAGCAGTATATCTCTCAGTTGTGCGAGTCTATCTCCTTGAGCGTTCATAACTTTTTGGAGGGCTTCGTCCATTTCTTTAAAGCTGACCGTATCAAAGAGAATATCTATGCCGAGGTTGTCATATTCAACCCAGTCGGGCAGTTCATCTACATTGAGTGCTATTCTCATATTATTTTTCCAGACTCCTGCGATGACTCCCGAAACGGCGGGTATTTTTTGATGTTTTTCGGTTTGGTGAAACAAAGAAACAGAATCTCCTACCTGAAAGCTATGGTTTTGATTAAGGTGAGAAATCCTTTCGAGAGAGAGGTAAAAACTTTCTCCTGCACCTATTTCTTTGCCGTTAATCTTTATTGGATACCAAGTAAGTCCTTTTTCACGCCTTTGTTTGAGGGGTGTGAGGAGCATTTGGTTTTTATATTGTTGGAGTCCTTCTTGTTTTTCTAGTTCTAAAAGCTGACGAAGTTTTTTGAATGTGTCCATTGATTTTGGGTTTATTGAGATTTACAAAATTAAAACAAAGCTTCCAAAATTGGTAATTTAGAAGTTATTTATATATATTGGCTACGAAAACATTTGCTTTTAGGGTGATTTTTAAGAATTACACAAAAGTCTAGCTATCAGTTACTTACAAATGATACGAGATTTTATTTTGAAGATATTCATACAAAGAGATGTCATTTACTTTTTTGTATATTTTTTGTGATAGTATTGTTAATTGACTTGGTACGTTGTCAGATACATAGAGCATCATGGTATGATACCTTTTACTTTTTTTACATTTTTATTTGCACATGCTGCTGCATATGTAAAATATCTTTTTTCTCTTGGAAACCAAGAGACCAGAAGCTCTAGGGAGGTTTTTCACGTATTAAGTACCAATTACATAGCATTGTTTATCATTTCCATCAGCATTTTTGGGTATCTGAATGGTGGTGTGATGGCTTTTCGCTATCTTCTTTTGATTGGGATGCTTTCTCTAGTTTTGTGGCTTAATAAGCAAGGGTGTCTAAGGTGGAGCAGGCATTTACTCTTGCTGAGTATACTTTCTTTGATATTTGTGTATCCTATCATAGTCGGTAAAATAAGCATTTCTCATTTTTTGTGGTATCCTTATGGTCTGATACTGCTTTCTTTGATTCCGTTTGTGATTTTTGATTGGAAGAAAGACCTATTAGATTTATTTTTTTGGATAGGCTTACTTTTCTTTGCCGTCCTGTTTATAGATATTTGGATGCTTCAAAGCATCGATACTGATATTGAGCGATCTCTTGAGCCTATTTTAGATATTAAAAATAAAATCACACAAGTCATTATTTGGTTTGGGATGAACTCAATCGTGTTTGTATTGAGGCAAGTCATGAATCAAAAGGAGAAGCGGCTTTATCAATTAAATGAAGAAATTAACCGTAAGATGGAACTGGTGCTGTCTCAGAGTGAGAGGATAGTCCACCAAAATGAAGAGCTTATCCAAGGTCAGGAGCAAATCTCTGATCAGAGAGATGTCATAGCTGCCCAAAAAGAAGAAATGGAGTTTAGAAATGATCAGCTTGCTAAGTTTAACAAAGCCCTACTCAGATTCAACAAAGACCAAGTCATACAATTAGGCGACTGGGATAAAGCGCTAAAATACATAACAAAACAAGCTTCGGAGCTCGGAAATGTGTCTAGAGTAGGGATATGGAAGTTTGAGGATGATTTAAAATCTCTGGCTTGCCTTATCGTGTATCAGGCAGATAAACAGGAGTTTTTTCAAGAAAACACACTGTATGAGGCAGTTGCTCCGAGGTATTTTCAAGAAGTTCGAAACGAAAATATCATCGTAGCAGATGATGCCATTCATCACCCTACACTACAAGATTTTAGAGAATCTTATCTCATCCCCTGTCAGATAAAATCTATGCTAGATGTGCCTTTCTTTTTGGAAGGGAAGCTATCAGGGGTGGTTTGTCTAGAGCAGCAGCATGAGGCAGTACACTGGTCTAACGAAATGATTAATTTTGCGCAATCTATTGCAGATATTATTACCATTACCTACAAAGCAAATCTTTTACGCCTTGAGCGGCAGAAGATAGTAGAACAAAGCCTCGCAATCGAGCTACAAAACGAAGTGCTAAAAGACAAACAAGCAGAGATAGAAGAAATCAATGCAGATTTAGAGCAGCGGGTATCCTCCAGAACTAGAGATTTAGAATTACAGAATGGAAAGCTAGCCGAGTATGCCTTCATTAATGCACATCTTCTCAGAGGTCCCCTGTGCAGGGTAAAAGGCTTGGCAAGCCTACTAGGAATGGATGAAATGCAATCGGAGTTGAGAGAATTACTCAAAAAAATGCAAGACTCTGTGAACGAATTGGATGAGGTCGTCTTGCGAATCAATCAGACCCTCGAAGAGGAAGATAACCTAGACGAGGCAGACCTAGTACGATTACGTGATAAAATCAGAAAAAAAGTGGGCATTAGAGAGGATTACAATTCATAAATCAGGAATCAGGATTTCTATAATTCTTAGCGTGCCTTTGTCATTGAGGTTAATAGCCGCAAATACAAGCCAATCTGTATTAGGAACCCCCATCATAAATTTAAAAATAGCTTCATTTTTTTCTTCATCAAATCTTACAAATTCGGGATGCTTGATGATGGATTTTTCTAAAAAATCTGCATCTACTTTACCCTTAAACATTTGCTTTTGGACTGATTTAGCCCCGACCAACTTACCGTTTTTTCTCATGGCAATGTTGGTGATGTAGTTATGAGAGATAAGATAGCTTTTGGCATTCGTTCCACCATAATCATACATTTCTTGGGCGATGAGGCTATCATTGAGGCTTTGTGTAAGGTAGTTTATCTCAAATGTTCCTGATTTTGCCAAGATGAGTGTGTCATCTTGGATGATAGAAAAATCTGGTGCTGCAAACTCCACTTTTATTCCTTCGGGGATAGATTTTAGTAGTTTTTGCTGTGGGCTGAGTGTAGTGAGGGGTTGTGTAAGTTTTTTTTCTGTGGGTTTGTCTTCCTTGCTAGAGTCTTTTTTAGTAAATTGAGCGGTCTTGCTGCTGTCTTGTTTTCCTTTGATTTGATTGGTCTGACGGTAGTTTACCGTATCATTCTGGCTATAAGAAGAATCTTTTTTTATTACTTCTTCCTCTGTTTTTTCATCATCAGAAGTACATGCAGTGAGTGTAGTAAAGAGTATGAAAAGCAAAATTGTAACTTTTTTCATGAAGGAATAAGTATATGTTGTTTTGGTGTTATTTTAAGTTTACGTTATAAACAGATAAAAGGTAGATAGGTTTGTGTCATTAAGGAAGATAAAGCTACTCTCTTCGCAAATCCTAAAAATGTACATAGCCCGGTAGTGTCTCTTATTTTCTGTTTTTAAATCTTTTTATCATATAGTTTTTACGTAAATTTTAGATAAAAGGTATCTCTATTTTTTGAAAAGTCTTGTTTTTGTGATGTGCTGCGTTGGTGTTACGTAAAAAGTTGCTTAGTACCAAATATTATTTTGATTTGGAACTGCGTTTTTCAAGCTATAGGGTATTGTGTGATTGGTAGTTAATGTTTTAGAAATGACACACGGCTAGTCGGTATCTAAATGGCTTATCGAAGTGTAAACAAGGTTTAGAATGAATCACCATTTCTAAAATACCCAACTAGGAAGCAAAGGCTATGCATAGCAAGGAGAATTATAAATGTACGTGTAAAATAAATAAAAATATAAAATAAAGAAAAGAAAAGAAAAATAATATATGTATATTTGTTTTTTACAGATATATGCATAAAACTATCCACATATTGTTTTTTATCTTATTAGGTCTCCTATGGATACCCACAGAAAAAACGTATGCTTGTGATAAAGCAGAAGATGTAAAAACAATACAATGTTGTAAATCAAAACAACAAAACAAATCTAAAGGCTGCTGCGACAAGGATGCCTGTTTAAAGCACGACATATCTTGCCAAGGTGAGTGTGAAAATACTTCCTGCCACTGTGCTACCCCGAGTTCTTTCGCTTTTGTATTGCCTGACTTTATCGAATCTTTGCCCAATCTCCTACTTGTAGATGATTTGAAGTGTGCCATTATTTATGTGTTTTACTCTTCAGACTTCTTTTCTATCTGGACTCCCCCAAAAATAGCTTGATTTCATATCTTGACAGCCACAGATCTGTCTTGTCAAAAGCAAAAAAAATGCTTTTTAGACGCTTATTTTCTTAATCCTAAATAAAATAAAATGAAATCAATCTCAATATTGATGGCAATTTTCGTATTGCTATCTATCTCCTCATGTACTACACAGAACCAAGAACGCACAGACAGCAAACAGCTCAGAAACAGTATTGAGGCTGTCTCAGGGCATTATTTTACCCTAAAAGATGCTTTAGTTGCCTCTGATGCAGCATCTGCCTCCTCCCACGCAGAGGCACTCGTACAGGCCATCAATGCAGTAAAAATGGATGAGCTTTCAGCAGAAACGCATACAGTCTGGATGCAAGTAATGAATGACTTGAAGTCTGATGCCGAATATATCAAAGAAACCAAGGAGCTCGTACCGCAGCGAGATCGATTTGATACATTGTCTGATAAAATGTATCAACTACTCAAGGTTTCAAAACAAGAAACTCCCATTTATTACCAACATTGCCCAATGGCAAACGATGGCAAGGGGGCAAATTGGCTCAGCAAAGAAAATGTAGTAAAGAATCCTTATTATGGCTCTGAGATGCTTTCTTGTGGCAAAACGGTTGAAATGATTGAATAATTCAATAAGTTAATTATGCAACTCATTCATGAAATTGTGTAACATTTAATTAAGATTTTTTATTGAACCTTGCTTTGTTGAAATTCTTCAACAATTAAAATATTTAAAAATGAAAAAAATAATCTTTTTAGCACTTTTAATGGCTTTCATATTGGTCTCTTGTAAACAAAAATCCAATAATCACTCAAATCATATGAACAATGACGAGATGGTGATGAGTGATGACAGTACAATGATGTCCAATCATTCTCATGATATGAATAATGATGGGATGATGATGGGTAATCATAGCACAATGATGCCCAGTCATTCTCATAACACGAACGATGGCAAGATGATGATGGATAATGATAGTACAATGATGTCTAATCATTCTCATAATACAAACGATGGTACTATGATGATGAATGATGACAGTACAATGATGCATGACAAAACCGACACAATGGAAAATCATGCAAAAATGTATGCTTGTCCGATGCATTCAGAAATCACGGGTAAAAAAAATGAAGAATGTTCTAAATGTGGGATGAAGCTAACCAAACTTGTGCCTGAAAAAAGGAAATAATCAAATAATTTGAATTATTCAATTAAGCAACCCTAATAAAATTTTATTAGGGTTGCTTTGCTATATTTTAAAAAAAAAATCAAATGAAACATACATATCATATAGACGGAATGACCTGCAAGGGCTGTCAAAATCACGTAGAGGAAACACTGTCAAAAGTAGAAGGCATTTCAAAAGCTACGGTAGATTTAGAAAAAGCTCAAGCCACCATTGAAATGGAAAAACACATTTCATTGGGAACTTTGCAAGAAGTCTTAAAAAATGATGGCGGAAATTACAGCATTCATGAACAAGGCGAGCATCAACATAAGTCAGAAGCTAAAAAGGAAGTAAACCCCAAAGCAAAAGGCACTGGTACATTCTATTGTCCAATGCACTGCGAAGGCGAAAAAACATACAACAAAGCAGGCGATTGCCCTGTCTGTGGGATGGATTTGGTAGAAGAACAAAGCCTATCAGCAAGCCATTCAGCACAGTGGACTTGCCCTATGCACCCCGAAGTGGTAAAAGAAGAAGCAGGTGCTTGCCCTCTTTGCGGAATGGATTTGGTGCCGCTTGAGCCCGACCTTTCAGCAGAAGAAAAAACATATAAAAAACTATTGAAAAAGTTTTGGATAGCTTCGGTATTTACTTTGCCCATCTTCTTAATTGCTATGAGCGAGATGATTCCCAACAATCCACTTTATAAAATAGTAGAACAAAAACATTGGAATTGGATTCAATTGGTTTTGTCTATTCCAGTGGTATTTTATGCCACTTGGATGTTTTTTGAGCGTGCCTATAAAAGCATTATTACTTGGAATCTCAACATGTTTACACTCATTGGTATCGGGGCGGGTGTAGCTTGGGTATTCAGTGTCGTGGGGATGCTTTTTCCAGAGGTCTTTCCAGCACAATTCAAAACGGATTCGGGAGCAGTCTATGTTTATTTTGAGGCTGCAACAGTTATATTGACTTTGGTGCTTTTAGGACAACTACTAGAAGCCCGTGCCCATAGCAAAACCAATTCAGCAGTAAAAGAACTCCTAAAACTAGCTCCCAATAAAGCCTACAAAATAGTGGATGGTGAAGAAGTAGAAGTCAGCATTGATAAAATTGAATTAGGTGATATTTTGAAAGTAAAACCAGGCGATAAAATTCCTGTGGACGGCGTTATTTCCGAAGGAGAAACCACCATTGACGAATCTATGATTACGGGCGAGCCCATTCCTGTCAATAAAACTACAAGCGATAAAGTAACAAGCGGCACTATCAATGGCAACCAATCTTTTTTGATGAAAGCAGAAAAAGTAGGCAGTGACACTTTGCTTTCTCAAATCATTCACATGGTAAATAATGCCAGCAGAAGCCGTGCCCCTATCCAAAACTTAGCAGATAAAGTTTCGGGCTACTTTGTGCCTGTTGTTATCTTGGCTTCTCTCATCACTTTTGTAGTATGGGCTATTTGGGGGCCAGCGCCTACCTATGTTTATGCTTTCGTAAATGCCATTGCTGTTTTAATCATTGCCTGCCCCTGTGCATTGGGCTTGGCTACGCCTATGTCTGTGATGGTGGGTGTGGGAAAAGGTGCTCAAAATGGCGTATTGATAAAGAATGCCGAAGCATTGGAGAAATTAAACAAGGTAAATACGCTAATCATTGACAAAACAGGAACGATTACCGAAGGAAAACCCACAGTAGAAAAAGCAGCTTCTTTTCAGGAGCAGTATGATGAAAAAATGCTGTTGAGATACATCATCTCTGTAAACAGCAACAGCGAGCATCCTCTAGCAGAAGCGACTGTGAAGTATGGCAAAGAACAAAATGTGGATGCCGTGAAATCAGAAAACTTTACGGCCGTTACGGGCAAAGGCGTAGAAGCCACGATTGAAGGTGAAAAAATAGCTTTGGGAAATCCAAAAATGATGGAACACGCAAATGCAGAAATTACTTCTGCAATGCAAGAAGAAGCAAAAAAATATCAAAAACAAGGAAAGACGGTATCTTACCTGTCTGTAGATAAAAAAGTGATTGGCTATGTCGTCATTGGAGATAAAATCAAAGCCACAAGTGCCAAAGCCATTGAAGAACTACAAAAGCAAGGAATTGATGTAATCATGCTTACAGGTGATAATCAGGATACAGCACAAGCTGTAGCTACAGAGCTCAATTTGGCTGATTTTCAGGCTGGTATGCTTCCCGAAGATAAGCTGAAAGAAGTGGAGAAGTTGCAAAAACAAGGAAAGGTAGTAGCCATGGCAGGAGACGGTATAAATGATGCCCCAGCTTTAGCAAAAAGTGATGTAGGAATAGCCATGGGCACAGGCACTGATGTAGCCATAGAAAGCGCCATGATTACCTTGGTAAAAGGGGATTTGCAAGGCATTGTGAAAGCCCAAAAATTAAGTCAAGCAGTAATGAGCAATATTAAGCAAAATCTGTTCTTTGCATTTATTTACAATGCGCTGGGCATTCCTATAGCAGCAGGCGTATTGTTCCCTTTCTTTGGAATCTTACTCTCGCCCATGATTGCAGCCTTGGCAATGAGCTTTAGCTCCGTATCAGTGATTGGCAATGCTTTGAGATTAAGAACGGTTAAAATTTAAAGAGATGCTCAACAGAATTATTAAATATTTTCTTGACAATAAGCTAATCACTTTATTGCTCATTATCTTATTGGTGGTTTGGGGGCTGGTTACTGCACCTTTTGGATGGAAAATAGGCGCATTGCCCTCTGACCCCGTGGCAGTAGATGCCATCCCTGATATTGGAGAAAACCAACAAATCGTTTTTACACAATGGATGGGAAGGTCGCCTCAAGACATTGAAGACCAAATTAGCTACCCACTTACGACTTCTTTGCTGGGGATTCCTGGCGTGAAATCTATCAGAAGTTCGTCCGTTTTCGGATTTAGTAGCATATTCATTATCTTCAATGAAGACATAGACTTCTACTGGTCTCGCTCAAGGATTTTAGAAAAACTAAATTCTTTGCCCTCAGGTCTGCTCCCCGAAGGCGTACAACCTGCCCTCGGTCCTGATGCCACTGCCCTCGGGCAAGTCTATTGGTACACACTAGAAGGGAGAGACAAGAACGGAAACCCTACGGGTGGCTGGGACTTGCACGAGGTACGCACCATTCAGGATTTTTATGTAAAATATGGTCTGAATGCTACAGAAGGCGTATCGGAGGTCGCCTCTGTGGGGGGATATGTGCAAGAGTATCAGATAGATGTAAACCCTGATGCCTTGAGAGCTTATGATATCCCCCTGCACAAAGTAATGTTGGCAATAAAAAAATCTAACAGAGATGTAGGGGCTAAAACCATTGAAATCAACAAAGCAGAATACCTAGTGAGAGGCTTAGGGTATATCAAATCAATAGAAGACATAGAGAAAGCAGTAGTAGATGTAAACGACAATGTACCCATCAGAGTAAAAGACATTGCAGTGGTAAGCTTAGGCCCCGCCACAAGAAGAGGGCTTTTAGACAAAGATGGGGCAGAAGTGGTAGGTGGTGTCGTAGTAGCCCGCTATGGCTCAAACCCCTTGCAGGTGATTAACCATATAAAAGACAAAATCAAAGAAATCGCTCCTGGATTGCCCAAAAAAACACTTGCCAACGGTGTAGAAAGTCAATTGACCATTGTGCCTTTTTATGACAGAACACAGCTCATCAATGAAACACTAGGAACACTAGAAGAAGCACTTTCATTAGAATTACTGATTACGATACTGGTCGTGATTGTGATGGTTTTAAATCTGAGGGCTTCTATTTTAATATCTAGTCTGTTGCCCATTGCTGTGCTAATGGTTTTTATTGCTATGCGTTATTTTGGTGTAGATGCCAATATTGTGGCCTTATCGGGCATAGCCATTGCCATCGGGACGATGATTGATTTAGGAATTGTGCTTTCTGAGAATGTC
Organism: Microscillaceae bacterium; assembly: GCA_011390205.1. GTDB lineage: Bacteria > Bacteroidota > Bacteroidia > Cytophagales > Microscillaceae > JAABSX01. The sequence continues at coordinate 53,120 of JAABSX010000017.1, forward strand.
ATTAAACACATAGATGAAGCCCCTCCTGGTCAAAAACTCATTGATACGATTTATAACGGAACAGCAGAGGTGAGCTCAGCGATTGTAACTGCGGTCTCCACCACGATTGTCAGTTTTGTGCCTGTTTTTGCAATGGAAGCTGCCGAGGGCAAGCTTTTTAGACCTTTGGCATTCACCAAGACCTTTGCCCTGCTGGCTTCCCTTGTTGTGGCACTCATTATTTTGCCTACTTTGGCACACTGGATTTTTGGCTTTCGCATTAAAAACAAAAAAGTCAAGATACTCGGCAACAGCCTCTTAGGCATTGCTGGGGTGTTGTCTTTGATTTTTGGTTTTATTTGGGCTGGATGCACCTTACTTGCTTTTGCTGTCTTTGGTATTTTACAAGAAGTCAAAGGCAAAGAAGCAGGGGCAGAAAAACCATCAAAGACATACATTGTCAGATTCATACAGCGCATCATCAAATCATCCACACTGATAATTGCTGTAGTATCAGTTGTTTGTTTATTGGCAAATTACTGGATGCCCCTCGGAGCAGGAAAATCTCTTTTCTTGAATTTTATCTTTGTTGCAGGCATGATTACTGTGATTTTATCTTCCTTTTATGTATTAGAAACATACTATGTAAAAATCCTGACTTGGTGTCTTGCCAACAAGGTGAAATTTTTAATCCTTCCTCTATCCATTATTTTTCTAGGGGCATCTGTTTGGCTAGGCTTTCACAATGTATTTGGTGTGGTGGCTACTGGACTTGCTAAAGTTGGCTTGAACATCCGCAGTACTGCGGTCTGGTCTGGGCTTTCTCAGGCATTTCCTGGAATGGGCAAAGAGTTTATGCCAGCACTGAATGAAGGCAGCTATTTGCTGATGCCTACCTCTATGCCCCATGCTGGTGTAGAGCAAAACAAGATGGTCGTACAGCAACTGGACATGCTTTTGGCAAATATCCCCGAAGTAGCACTGGCAGTAGGTAAAATGGGGCGTGTAGAGTCTGCACTTGACCCCGCACCCATTTCGATGTATGAGGTCATTATCAATTACAAGCCTGAGTACCTTGTCAGTAAAAAAGGACATCGTGAACGATTCAAAGTGGATAAAACAGGCGATTTTATCTTGGCATCGGGTGATACAGTTTCTAATGAACAGGCTTTGCTACAAGGGCTAACAGAAGAAAGCCTCATTGTAGATGAAAACGGAAGTTATTTCCGAAATTGGAGAGCCCATATTCTTTCTTCAGATGATATCTGGAATGAGATTGTGAAAGTTACCAAAATCCCTGGAGTTACGTCTGCCCCAAAGCTCCAGCCCATCGAGACACGATTGGTCATGCTCCAGACAGGGATGCGTGCACCAATGGGCATCAAAGTATATGGGCCAGATTTAAAAACCATAGAAAAATTCGGATTCGAGCTAGAAGGAATACTCAAAGAAGTACCTTCTGTAAAATCAGAGGCTGTTTTTGCTGATAGAATTGTGGGCAAGCCTTACCTGCACCTTCATATCGATAGGGATGCCATCTCAAGATATGGCCTAAACATAGAGGACATTCAGCAGACCATAGAGACGGCGATTGGCGGCATGCAAATCACCTCTACTGTAGAAGGCAGAGAGCGATTTCCAGTGAGAGTACGATACCCCAGAGAGCTGCGTGATGACCCCGAAAAACTAAAAAAAATATTGATACCCACTCCTACAGGGGTGCAAGTGCCTCTAGCAGCACTATTAGACATAGAATATGTGAGAGGCCCTCAGATGATTAGAAGTGAAAATACCTTTCTGGTAGGCTATGTCCTGTTTGATAAAAAAGATGGGCAGGCAGAGGTAGATGTCGTAGAAGAAGCACAAAGATTTATCCAAAATAAAATAGACAAAGGTGATTTGCTTGTGCCATCAGGGATTAGCTACAGATTTTCGGGGAGCTATGAAAATCAGCTAAGGGCCGAAAAGCGTTTGGCCATCATTGTGCCTTTAGTCCTTGCCATTATATTTCTTATTCTATATCTCCAGTTTCAGTCTGTAAGCACAGCATTGATGATTTTCTCGGGGATTGCTATGGCATTTAGTGGGGCTTTCCTGATGCTTTGGCTTTATGGGCAAGACTGGTTTTTTAATTTTAATATGTTAGGTGTAAACATGAGGTTACTTTTTCAGATGCAGACCATTAACCTCAGTGTGGCAGTCTGGGTGGGCTTCATCGCCTTGTTCGGAATCGCTACGGATGATGGCGTATTGATGGGGACATACCTTGACCAAAGTTTTAAGAAAAACAAAACAAACACACTCGAAGGCATCAGAGAAGCCGTGCTGATAGCAGGTCAGAGAAGGATAAAGCCCGCCATTATGACCTCTGCCACTACCATTATTGCCTTGCTGCCCGTGCTGAGCTCTACAGGGCGTGGTGCAGACATTATGATTCCTATGGCTATTCCCGCTTTTGGTGGGATGATAGTCGCCTCTATTACTTATTTTATTGTGCCAGTGCTTTATTGCTGGAGAGAAGAACGAAAACTTAGAAAAGAAAAGAAATGAGATACAAGAGATACATTACACTGCTTTTTTTGATGGGGCTTGCGGTGCTGGTAAATGGCCAATCACTGGAAGAATATCTAAAAATGGCTGCCGAAAACAATCCTCATCTCCAAGCAAAGTATGCAGAGTTTGAGGCTGCACTGCAGAGAGTGGCACAGGCAAGTGCATTGCCTGACCCTACGTTGTCTTTGGGCTACTTTATCAGTCCAGTAGAAACCCGAGTAGGCCCACAACGGACAAGAATTAGCTTGTCTCAAATGTTCCCTTGGTTCGGGACACTCAAAACAGCAGGAAATGTATCTCAGCTACAAGCCCAAGCAAAATACCAAGAGTTTTTAGAGGCTAAAAATGAACTCTTTATGCAAGTAAAGTCGGCGTGGTATCCCTTGTATGAGCTAAACCGTAAAGTAGCCTTACAACAAAAAAACAATACCATCTTAAAAACCTATAAAGCGCTTGCCATCACTTCTTTCAGAAATGGCAAAGGCACAATGGTAGATGTCTTAAGGGTAGATATTATGACGGACAACAACGATACCGATGTAAAACTACTCCAAGACCAACTAAAACCCTTGCAAGTTTATTTCAATCAATTACTGAATCGTGTGGATACACTCCCTGTCTTAGTGGCTGACACACTGTCATTGACTGTAATTCCTGAAAATTATCGAAAAGACAGCCTTCTGATAAATCACCCCATTTTGCAAGCCTATGATTTAAAATATCAATCTGCCCAACAAGCCGAATTGTTGGCCAAAAAACAGGCTTTGCCAAAGTTTGGAGTTGGGCTTGATTATGCACTTGTAGCACAAGGCAATAATACATTTAGCGACAATGGCAAAGATATATGGATGCCTATGCTCAGCATGAGTATTCCGATTTTTAGAAAAAAATACGATGCTTCCCTCAAAGAAGCACAATACAACCAAGAAGCCATCAAAGCATACAAAAAAGCATTTACAAATCAGCTGATTTCGGCTTATGAAATGGCTTGGTACGAAGCACAAAAATCAAGGGAACTACTGGAACTCTATGACCGACAAATCAAAAAAACTGAGCAAATTATCACCCTTTTAATAACTGCTTACAGCAATTCAGGAAAAGACTTTGAGGAAGTACTCAGAATGCAACAAGAATTGCTCAAATACCAAATGGCAGAAGCCACAGCCATCAAGGCTTATCACACGGCACTCGCCAAAATTGATTACTTGACAACAAAATCTGAATAAAATAATGGGAAATCTCAATAAGAAAACAATCTACATAGCCCTTCTTACACTTGTCTTGGGCTTTGCACTGGGCTGGTTATTTTTTGCTCAGACAGGAAAAAACACTTCTGAAACACAAGAAAACCAACAATCAGCCCGTCAAACTTGGACCTGCTCTATGCACCCACAAATAAGGCAAGATGAGCCAGGGCAATGCCCCCTGTGTGGGATGGAGCTAATCCCTCTAGCAAATGACACTGACCAAGAAAACCCAATGGAAATCAGAATGTCACCTACTGCAATGCAGCTGGCAAGTATCCAAACAACCATTGCCCAAAGACAAAAGCCCCTCAAAGAAGTAAGGATGAATGGAAAGGTAAAAGCAAACGAAACCAAAATATTTTCACAGTCATCTCACATCCCTGGTAGGGTAGAAAGACTCATGGTCAATTTTACGGGAGAGTCCGTTCAGCAAGGGCAGGTCTTGGCATATGTCTATTCTCCAGAGTTACTCACAGCACAAGAAGAGCTTTTCGAAGCCCACAAAATCAAAGAAGAACAGCCTAGACTGTATCAAGCTGCCAAAGAAAAACTGAAAAACTGGAAACTCACCGAAGGGCAAATCAAGCAAATCCTTGAAAAAGGAAAAATACAAGAACAATTTCCGATTCTAGCAGATTTTTCGGGCATTGTTCTTCACAAAAAAATAAAATTAGGTGATTACATACAGAAGGGGCAGTCTATTTACGAGATTGCAAACTTGAATACAGTTTGGATACTTTTTGATGTATATGAAAGTGATATTCCGTGGGTAAAACTAGGTGATAAGGTAACATTCAGCGTACAGTCTTTGCCAAGTGAAATTTTTACTGGAAAAATAGCCTTTATTGACCCCATCATTGACCCCAAAACTAGAGTGGCTTCAGCAAGGGTAGAGTTGAATAACTTAGGCACACGTCTAAAGCCCGAAATGTTTACTCAAGGTGTAATTGCACATCCTATCCAGCATCAAAAAGAAGCCATTGTGCTGCCCAAATCCGCCGTTATGTGGACAGGCGAACGCTCAGTGGTATATGTCAAAAATGCAAACGCCAAAGAGGTAAGTTTTATGATGCGTGAAATCACACTTGGAGCAGCACTCGGAGATAGTTATATTATCAATGAAGGTATTGAAGAAGGAGAAGAAATAGCAATCAATGGCACATTCAGTATAGACGCTGCTGCACAACTGGCAGGAAAACCAAGTATGATGAGTCCCGAAGGCGGAATAGCCATGACGGGGCATAACCATGGTGATGGTGCTCAAAACAAACCCCAAGAAAAAAAGACACAAACAAGCAATCAAAGCACACAAAAAAAAGACATCCCCACCAGTAAAAGTACGAAAGAAGTATTAAAACCACTTCTGAATACTTATTTGGCACTCAAAGATGCTTTAGTGGCAGATGATTTTGAAAAAGCACTTTCGGAAACAAAACAAACATTGCTTATTTTGGGTAAGGTAGATGGACGTATGTTTACGGGAGAAGCGCAAAATGTCTGGACAAAACACAGCGGTACTCTTGAAAAAGAGCTCATAAATGCCTCAAAAGCCAAAGATATTGAGATATTGAGAAAATCATTCAAAGCCATTTCAGAGCAGATAGTTGTGATTTTTAAAAATTTTGGAAGCCCAGAAGAGCCTTTGTTTGTGGACTACTGCCCGATGGCAGACAGAGATAAAGGGGCAAACTGGCTCAGCAAAGAAAAAGAAATTAGAAACCCTTACTTCGGGAAAGCCATGCTAAAATGTGGGGAAAACACTGCCACGATTAAGTAAATCAAACAAGCACAGCCCTTGTGTATCATCACTGGGTAAGGAGTATATTTTGTGTCTGAGGGCATCTATTTTTAAATGATTCATAAAGTGATTATCTTTACTATCGGGCATTTTTTCTGAAATATACCCAGAGAAGTTCTCAATGGAGCATACCTGCCCAAAGGGCTTCTATCAGTAAGTGAAAATATAAACATTTTACCCATATTTTTATCATTTATCATTTATCATTATTGCAAAAAAGCATGGAGACAGACAAAATTATTTTTAGTACGCAGAAGTACAGTTATTTGCGGGATAAATTACTTCCACTCGGTAACTATCATTTAGGAGAGGTAGAGGTGAAGTATTTTCCTGATGGAGAGCGTTATCAGCGCATCCTGACAGACATCAGAGGCAGAGATTTGGTACTTATCGGGGGGACAGTCTCTGACCAAGATACACTGGAAATGTATGACCTTGCCTGTGCCATGGAAAAACACGGTGCACACTCACTTACATTGATTGTACCTTATTTTGGCTACTCTACTATGGAGCGTTCGGTCAAAAGAGGGGAGGTAATCACTGCAAAAACAAGGGCCCGCTTGTTTTCTTTTATTCCTCATACGGCACGAGGAAACCGCATCATGCTTTTTGACCTGCATAGTGAAGGGCTGCCACACTATTTTGAAGGAAGCCTCAGACCCGTGCATGTCTATTGTAAGCCATTAATTATAGAGCAAGCCCGAAAACTAGGAGGAGATGATTTTATTTTGGCATGCACAGATGCAGGGCGAGCCAAGTGGGTGGAGTCGCTTGCCAATGATATGGGGGTACAGGCAGCGTTCGTGTTTAAAAAACGCCTGAGCGGGGAGCATACCCAGATTACGGGCATCAATGCAGATGTAAAAGACCAAACAGTGATTATCTATGACGATATGGTCAGAACGGGAGGTTCATTGATACAGGCAGCCAAGGCTTACTTAGATGCAGGTGCAAAGCAAATCTATGCCATCACTAGCCATGGGCTATTCAGCAATCAAGGACTAGAAAAAATACAAAAAAGTGGCTACTTTAAAGGATTGGTAAGCACAGACACACATTACTTGGCAGAGCAGCAGGGGGGAGGTTTTCTGAGCATTCAGTCTATAGCTCCTCTCATACACCAAGAGCTACAGTATCTGTAGCCGAGGCATATGTTAGGTGCAAACATAGCAAGACTGGAGATGGCATCAGGTATGCCTATTTCCAGTCTGCTTCAGGTGTCTGTTTTATGTGGGGGTGGTTTTAGTAGGGGAGTAGATTAAAATCTAGGCGTACATCCTCTGCATATTCTTCTCCACTTTCGAGCATATCAAGGTCATTTTTTTCATAATGCCAGTTGATGCAAACATCCCCCTTTTTATTGTAGTGATAATCTTCTAAGAGATTCATAATCTCCAAAAATCTACGGGAAGAACTTGTATTAAAATAGCTCATTCTGAAATTAAGCTCTATTTTCTTACCTTCTTCGGCAGTATATCTTGTGAGCCAATCAAAAATCGGCTCAAAAAACTCAAGTGTATATTCGTGGTAAGACTCACCAGAGATATTTAATACACCTGTTTCCGCATTAAAATCTACCTCAGGGATATAGTCTGAGCTTTCAATATAAAAATTTTCTATTTTGTCCATAAAATTAACCGATTTTTCGATTTGAACTAATCTTCTAGTTTGCTTACTTTAATAGATAGTGCGAAAAAAGAGTACTCATCATCAATTTTCACTACTTGATATTCTAGGGGGTTACCTGAGCGGCGTGCCATGTCAATCAATCCAATATTGGCGCCTACTCCGCCCGTAGGTCTTCTTCTTTGTTTTATGTAGTATTCTCTCAATTCCTCGGGGTTTAATGTGTTGATGTACTCACATCTTTCTGAAAGCCCCTCTATTTTATAGGCTTCAATTAAATTTCCTGAGGACAGTGTCAGGTGTTCGGCTTGGTTTTGAATCAAAATCACCCCTACTCCTGCAGTACGCCCTTTTACTGCAGAATACTCTTTCTGAGCAGAATGATGATAGATATTCTGTGCGAGCTCCACAAAAATCGCAAATGTTTTTTTGCTGATGGTATGTGACTCGAGCTTGCTTCGGAGGCTGATGCCCACGTCTGTCAGAATATCCTGAGAGATTGTCCCCTTAAAGGTAAGGATAATCTCTTGATTATTCATGTCATTGAAATAATTGAAAAGTGTTAATCTTTCTTCGCTCATATTTTGCCGAAATTTGATATTCCACCGGCCTAATGTTATTTTTTGGTTTCATTAAAACTGGCTTTTATACGGAATAAAGATGCAATTTAAAAAAAAATGTATTTTTCTTACTATGTTTTGTGAGTAAATTTAGTAATATTTCTATGTTTTTTGTTTTGATTCCAAAAATTAAGAGATACTTACCCCCCAGTTTGTTTTGTATAAGTCTATTATCTATCAGTCAAATTGCAAATATGGTGCTAATTTGGAGATAAAGCCCTCATTTAGTATTTTGATTTTCATCAGGTCTTTCGGTTCTTTAAAATCTCCGTGCTGTGTGCGATATTGCACGATTACATCTGCCTGTTTTTTACTAATGTAAGGATGTTCACCAAGCTCTTTGCTACTGGCTTGATTGATGTTTAACTTTTTAATATCAGCGCTTGCTGTCAGAGAGGCATATTTGAGTAGTTCGTCTGCTGTTTCGGGGCTAATCCCATAGACTTCTCTCACCTGTTGTATATCTATAAAGCCTCCGAGTTTTTCTCTAAACTCTATGATTCTTTGCGAAAGTACAGGGCCTATGCCTTTGACCTGTCGCAGCATGCTTGTATCGGCTTGGTTAAGGTCAAAGGCTTGTGTTACTTTTTTCGTATATTTTTTTACTGGCTCTGTATCTTGTTCATCATCATTAGCATAGTTTTTTTTCTCAGTATTTTTATCTTTCCATTGTTTTTTGGCTCGCTCGGGAAAGGTCATGTAAGGCTCGATTTGTGTAAAAAAATCGGGTTCCATTCCATAAATTTTTTTGAGCTGCTCTGCACGATAGAATTTCACGCCCTTGCTGCGGTATTTTAAAAAATTGTTTGTGAGATACTCCGAGAAGCCCAAACGTTTGAGTTCTGTTTCACTGACAGTATTGGGGTCAAAGGCGAAAAGTTCTTTGGCTTTGCTTTTTTCTCTTGGTGGGTATGATTTACGTGCATAGTTTTGGGAAGTCTGCTGTACTTCGGGCAGGCTTGCCAAGAGACTGTCTAGTTGTATCTGGTCTTGTGAAGATATTTTGGGAGGGGAGGTAAACAAAGGATAAAACCAAGGTGCTATGACCATCAGCAACAGCAAAAAACTCAGCACAAAAAATCCATTGATTTCCTTTTTAGAAAATCCAAAATAATCTCTGAGCCAATATTTTAGGTCAAATTTTATCATTTGCTGATTTTTAAATCTTAAACACGGGTATAAAGATAATAGTTTTTTATGTGTTTAGACAAGGGTATTGCCTATTTATTTTCTTAGTCATACAGCCCACTACCTGATATAGCTTCCTGCATTGATGCTAATCGTTGTGCCTGTAGCATGGTCTGCCAGCCCACTGACGAGCAGGGTTACCATCGGTGCTATGTCTTGGGGCTGTGTGAGTGTAGGCAGCACAATGTCGTGCAGGGCGTGGGCTTCTCCGTATTTAGCTATAAAATCCTGTGCCATGTCTGTCTGTGTAAATCCTGGTGCAATTACGAAAGAGGTAATGCCTTGCTTGCCATAAGCCCGTGCCATAGAGTGGCTAAAAGCCACCAGCCCTGCTTTGGAGGCTGCATACGCCATGTATTCAGGGGTATCTCCTCTGAAAGCCGCTCTAGAAGAGATGTGAATGAGCTTACCTGCTATCTGCTGTGAGATAAAATGCTGTGCAGCTTTTCTGGAAAGAGCGGCAGCCGATGTAAGGTTTACCTGCATGGTCTTGGCCCAGTCATCAAGCCAAGCCTCTTCATTTTGATCTATAGGTGATTCTAGGGCGATTCCTGCATTGTTGATGAGTGCGTGCAGCTTTTTTGTTTTCTGAAGGGCTTTGTCCCAGATTTGGCTTACTTCTTCGGGTTTTGATAAATCAGCCTTTAGCCCAAAGGCTTGTTGAGGGTAGCGCTGTTCTAGGTTTTGGATAGATTCTGAGGAGCGGTGATGATGCAAAACTACACTTGCCCCTGAGGCGAGAAGCTGCTCTGCGATGCCAAGCCCTATTCCACGGCTTGCACCCGTCAGTAAGATATTTTTATCTTTGAGATTTATGTGCATAGTTTGATGTATATTTTAATAGCTTCCTTGATATTTTCTGGTAGCCCATTCTATGCTTATGAGCCCTAGAAGTAAGAAGAAGAGCCATTTAAGGTTGATAATCTCCTGCAAATCTTCGGTGCTATGGATAAGATTGGGGCGGCGTGAGTCTAGCAGTATTTTGCCGAGTGCTGTTACTTGGTTGGCAGTGAAGAACTGTCCTCCTGTTTTTTGGGCCAATTGTCTCAGTAGGTTAAAATCTGCGGTATTATTGAGGGCTTCTAGCTGTAAATCTTTGATGGTAAACTGCCCTTTAGCGTTTTCTGTGCGTCCTTGTACTTGTGCTGTGGCAGCATAGCTATAGACTCCTTTGGGCAATCCACTGATTTCGAATCTTGTATTTCCTTCGGCAGAAGTAAAGGTATAGGTGCTGGTTTTGCCTGTGGCATCGGTGAGGCTGAGGTTGATTTTAGTATCATAGACTCGTTCATAGATTTCGTTATAGACTTCGGACTCGAAGACTACTTTCTCAAAATCAAAAAATTCAGTATTGACAGGATAGACCCTTAGGCGGCGTTTGTCTTCTTTGGTAGAGAGGTATTGTACTATTTTATTGACCAAATCATCAAAAGCCTCGTGGCTGTTGGCGAGGGCATATTCTTCTAATCTCCATTTCCAAAGTCCTTCACCTAGTAGCACGGCTTCTTTTCCTTTAGTATTTTCATTGAGCAGCAAAAGAGGTTTGTCTGTGCCTATATTGCCTACTCGCTGTTGTAGCAATACTTGGGCGCCATTGCTGACTCTGTATTCTCCAAAGGGGACAGTCAGAGGGGGGAGTTTTTCTAGTTTGGCTATATTATCAGCTTCAAAAGTAAACTTATTAAAAGTAGGATTAAATACGGGTGTAACCTCATCTGTTCTGCCCATTCTCCCGATTACTTTGGCGGCTTCATTGGCTCTGTTAAAGCCATTCAAATCGCTTTGAGCCCCTAGGATGTACCATTTTGGGGTGTCTTTAAATTTGGCAATCAGTTCGTTTCCTTTCCCCAAAATACTAGGGATTTGATGAAAAATAACTACGTCATATTTGTCATCCTTGTAGGTATTGATGCCTGGGAGATAGACCTGAAAGCTAAGATTTTCGTTTTTTTCTATGGCACTTCGGAGGGCTTTGATGTCAGGATGAGGGGCAGTGGCCACCAGTAAGACTTTTTCTCTGCCGTCTATGACTTCTACATAGACATCTCTGCTGTTGTTGCGTGCTGTAAACTCACCCTCGAGCACATCCACTTTGACTACATAGTGCTGCATGCCTTTTTGCTTGGCATTGGTATAAAAAGTAACCGATTGTATGTCTTCATCACCGGCAAAGTTGAGTGTTTTTCGGTCTAAGATTTGCCCGTTTTGTGTCAGGAATGCATTGAGTGTACGCCTCGGGTAGCCGATGTTTTCTACCTCTGCCACTACTGGGAATTCATTGCCTAGGTAAGCCACTTTGTTGGCTAGGACCGTCTGTAGTTTGATGTCTTTCTGGCGTGTGGTATCTCCTAGCCCGAGCGTAAAAACAGGAAATCCAAAATTACGAAAAGCAGGCGAAATGCCTTGATTGTAAATGCCGTCTGAGACCAGCACCACCTTGTCTAGGTTGCGGTTTTCATAGTTATTCTGAACATTTCCGAGCATGGCACTCAGGTTGGTAGCGGGGAGATTGGCTTGAATGCTGCGGATATCTTTGGGGGTATTGGCAAGGTCAAGGCTCTGGATTTCTGTGTCAATGCCTGCATTTTGGAGGTCTTGTCTTATTTTTTCAAGGTCTTGGTAGAGTTTGTTAAGTTTGCTTGTATCCGTACTTTCGGGGATAGATTGTGAATTGTCTATGGCAAAGACCACACTGGGTTTTTCTTCGGTATTGTTAATTTGACGCATGAGCGGATTAAGCAAAAGCAAAAAACACAGCACACTGACCACCACAAAGCGTAAAAAAGCCAAGCCATAGTTGAGTGTTTTGCTCCAGGCTGTTTTTTTTTGATAAAGTAAGAAGGCATACAAAGCACCCACTGCCAGACACACGATGATGAGCCAAGGAGATTGCTCAAAGATAAGGCTGGATTTATTCATGGTATATGATTTTTATTTTTTCGTTTGAGGTCTTTTTCCAAAAATACGACAAGCACCTCGAATAACCATAAAAGTACCCAAAGATTCAGGTTTGTTTTGAATTTTTGTGCCAAGATAGGCACATGCACAGGTCATTCTTTTTGTTTTATTTCCAGACGAAAAGCCATCTGACAGCCTTGTAAGCACCCACGAAAATCAGACCTATGGGACCTGCTTTTACCTTTTCTTCAATGTCTATTCGGATGGTAGCAAGGGCGGCTTGGTTGTCTAGGTAGTTTTGTTTGCCTTTGTAGAGGTCTATTTGTGTATTGATGCGCTCTAGCTCACGCTCTATTTTGAGGATTTCTTCTACTTCTTTGGCTTTGTCGAGCAGGTCAAGGTATCTGCTGCGTAGTTTTTCGGCATTGTCTAGGCGGATTTTTAGGTCTTGGTAATCTTCAGTTACGTCTTCTCCTGAGATTCTTTTGTTCTTTATTTTGCCCATTGTCTCGAGTTTTGCCAATACTTCTTCCAGTTTTTCACTTTTGATGCGTAGCACTGCCTCTTCAGTCCCTGATTTTTGCAAATATCCTCCATAGCTTTCGGCGATGCCTTGTAGAGATTTATTGAGGCTTTCGGGGTCTTCTACGATGAGGGTAAGGGAGGCATTGTAAATCACGATTCTATTTTGGGAAAGGGGCAGCTCATCTTCTTGTGCATACTCCGTATTTGCCCATCCTGTATTTGAAGAGGCAGAATTGCCGCTGGAGTAAGTGCCACTAGAGCACGAGATTATAGTAAGCAAGCAAAGTAACCAAGGAAGTTGTAGAGGTAGGTTTTTCATGTAGTGAGTTCGTTTTTGTTTGGGTATGTTTATTTTTTTAGGATTAAGTGGTTGTAGATATTCAATTTATACGGAAAACATTGAAAATCAATCATTCACAGCAACTAATAACCAATAACTACTTGTCTATACGCAGCGATTGGGCAGATAGATGAGCAGAAACTAAACTTAGCAGGGAATCGTCCTTGTAAGAAATACTAAATTTCAAAAGTAATTCATCACTTAAACTGCTGAATATCAATATAATCTATGCTAATAAACTGCGGGTCAAGATGTGCAAAATCTTTATCAGTGGTGATAAGTGTGGCATTGGTGGCATAAGCAGTTGCGGCTATCCAAAGGTCATTCTTACCCATGTTGCGGGCTGTCATTCCGCTAGGTAGCGGGTGGTTCTTGAGTTTGCCTTGGCTGAAAGCATCAAGTGTTCCGTAGGCTTCTATGATTTTTATGCTTTTCATGCCAATTAATTTGAAGCCTTTTACTATGTTGTTGAGTTCTGTTACTCTTTTATTTCCCCAATTATTTTGTTTGATAATAGAATCTAACTCGCCCAAAGTAATCATAGTGTAGTAAAACTCTGCTAATGCTTGATTTCTGTACTCCTCCTCGAAGAAGTTCCCAAAGATGTCGTTTTTCGCAAGTAAAACAAAAATGTTCGTATCTAAAATGTATTTAATCTTCTTCATGGAGTAAGCATATTCAAAAGGTCTTCCAGTGTTTCTTCTTCGTCATCTTTCCAAGCTCCAAAGTATTTCTTGGCATTGTCAAAATCATCATCATAAGAAGTATTGTATAAATCATCTTCCTCTGACATTTGTAACGCTTGCAAATCATACACAACCACCTCTTCATCTAAGCCCAATCCTGCATAAAGCAAACTGCTGTCAGATGCTTCGGCTTGTGTAGAAGGCTCGTGAGTGAGTGGAGTAGCGGCACTGAGGTCTAAGCTATCATTTGCTTCAAAGCACTGAATACCTAGTCGCTGGGCAAAAGCAATCAATAGCTCAAGGTTGTCTAATGCTTCTGTTTGTAATAGGATAGTTTTCATCTGCTTTTTTTGTGTTTGAGGGTAAAACTTCCCATAAATGTAATGAAAAAAATAGAAATTGTGCAAAGCCAGTTTAGATTAAAAATCTTTATAATCCGAAGTCGGGATTACAAATATAGACTAACCAAGATTCGAGAGACATTTTCTAGAAATGTGGATAGACGTTCCACTTTTTTAAAAAAGTGGAACGTCTGACTGCCAGCAAAAGACTTTGCCTAGGCTCGTATTCCTAAGTCTGCCTTTATTACTTTTTATCGCCCTTCATTCCTTCTTCTATCAAACCATAAAATTCATCAATTTTGGGCATGATAATGATGCGTGTGCGTCTGTTGGCGGCTTTTCCCTCGGCTGTGTCATTAGAAGCAATGGGCATAAAAGCACCTCTGCCAGCAGGCAACAAACGCTCAGGTGCAATCTTAAACTGAGTAACCAAGGTGCGAGCCAGTGAGGTAGCTCTTTTTACACTCAAATCCCAGTTATCTATGAGTTCTCCACGCTTGAAGGGTACATTATCAGTATGCCCTTCTATCAATACTTCAAATGTAGGTCTGTCTTTTAGAATCAAGGCTACCTTGCCCAACACTTCATTGGCACGAGGGCTGATGTCATAACTTCCTGTTTTGAACAAAAACTTATCGGAAATGGATACCATTACTACGCCTTTTTCTACATTGATTTCAATGTCTTTGTCATCAGCCCCTACAGCTCTTTTGAGGCTTGTAACCAAGGCGATGGTCATAGAATCTTTTCGGTTGATGGCCTCATTGAGTGTTCTGATTTGTAAATCCTTTTCTCTGATTTTTTCTAAAGACTTTTCTAAGTTCTCAGCTTCTTTTTTGGTGAGATTAGTCATGTCAGCCACATTGTTCATCAAGTTTCTGTTCACTCCTTTGAGGTACTCGATCTCTGAGGCAAGCCTGTCTTTTTCGCTATTGCAGTAGCTTAGGGCTGTCTTAGTAGAAGAAAGGTCATTGTTCGCCAAGCGATTGTTGTCGTCAAGTGTTTTATACTGTGCTTCTAGTAATTTATACTTTTTGGTAGGTACACAGGCACTCACAAATAAGAGTACTAGTATGCAATAAGTAAGTTGTTTCATGATTTTTATTAGATAAAGATGTTTTAAAAGTTAAAATTAAATATAATTCCTTGAATTATGCTTTTCAAGGAGCAATTTTGGTAGAGGAGAACAAGCCATTAGCTTTGGTCTGTCTGTTTAACTCATATCTTTGTACCATAGTTCAAAAGTACAATTTTTAGTATATTTGAACAAGCTCTTAAAAATAGGTAGAAAAAGTAACTTGTCTCGCTAAGTACTACTTTTTTGTAGATACAGAGTCTTAGAAATAACCCTACCTATTTTTTCCTTTTAAGACTGGATTAAGTATCGAAGGCACAGATACGCTCTGTAGCTTGTATCAAATGAGTGAAGTTTTAAGGAAAAGAGGAGTTCTTAAATGGTATTATTTTAAAGATTATCCCAATGAAAAAAACAACAAGCCCTGTTCAACACC
>JAABSX010000018.1 GCA_011390205.1 Microscillaceae bacterium
GGAGTCATTGTTGAAATACCACCCTTTGCTTATCTAGAGTCTAACCCAGAGATGGGGACAGTGCTTGGTGGGTAGTTTGACTGGGGTGGTCGCCTCCAAAAGAGTAACGGAGGCTTTCAAAGGTTCCCTCAGTACGCTTGGTAACCGTGCGTAGAGTGCAATGGCATAAGGGAGCTTGACTGTGAGACCGACAAGTCGATCAGGAAGGAAACTTGGATATAGTGATCCGGTGGTTCCGCATGGAAGGGCCATCGCTCAAAGGATAAAAGGTACGCCGGGGATAACAGGCTGATCTCCCCCGAGAGCTCACATCGACGGGGAGGTTTGGCACCTCGATGTCGGCTCGTCACATCCTGGAGCTGGAGAAGGTCCCAAGGGTTGGGCTGTTCGCCCATTAAAGTGGCACGCGAGCTGGGTTCAGAACGTCGTGAGACAGTTCGGTCTCTATCTGTGGTGGGCGTAGGAAATTTGAGAGGGGCTGACCTTAGTACGAGAGGACCGGGTTGGACTGACCGCTGGTGCACCAGTTATGCCGTCAGGTGTATTGCTGGGTAGCTAAGTCGGGAAGAGATAAGCGCTGAAAGCATCTAAGCGCGAAACTCGCCTCAAGATGAGATTTCCATTGAGGGTTGTGGTAGATGACCACGTTGATAGGATGTAGGTATAAAGGCAGAGATGTCAAAGCTGAGCATTACTAATTACCCGAATACTTCTATGATACTGTATTTTTAGTTTGTTATACACTAGTTATTCCACTTTAATCCGTCTCAAAGACTTTAAGAAATTACTTAATGGTGTTATTAGCAAGGGTGAACACCCCTTCCCATTCCGAACAGGGACGTTAAGCCCCTTCGCGCCGATGGTACTGCTGTCAAAGGTGGAAGAGTAGGTCAATGCCAGGTAAGTATTATAAGCCAAGATTTTAAACAATCTTGGCTTTTTTTATGCCCTTACACCATTTAATTTTTTGTTATGTGTACATGTCCTTGTCCTGTCTAGTAGATTCTACCTAGTTACACACTAGAACGACATGTTTTTATGAAAAAACTCAAGCTTCTTGCTATAAAAAAATATAACTTACCAAGGATACAAATATAACTTTCGTGATGAATTGTACAAAATTTACTAATTACTATTATTTTATCGGAGTGTATTTCTAATTCTTTCAATAATTTCTTTCAAAAATTTGGGTATTCTTGACGATTAATTCATATATTTAGATGTAAGATTACTGATTATATCACTTAAAATTTAAAAAACATGGCCGAATCTAAACAAATACTAGAAGCCCTAGTAAATGCCCAAAGCAAATCCGTTGAAAACCTTACCGAAACATCACAGAAGATGCGCAGCTTAGTAGGACAGTCTAACGCACTCGAACAAGCTAGAACCCTGTACAAAGATTGGTTTGAAAAACAGGAAAACATCACCACTGAAATGGCTAAAGCTCTGAAAAATCAAGTTATGACAGATCAGACTCCCGACTTTATTAAAGATTGGATAGATACACAAGAGAAGTTTAGTGAGAAATGGATGAATGCTTTCAAGGATTTGTCAAGTAACTTCTCAGGTGAAAAAATGCTTGATTTTTATAAAGACAATGCAGGAGAAATGTTTTCTGTCTGGAAAACCGCTTATGATCGCTTTGCTGGTATGTTTACTACTTCTTTTGGTGTTAAGAATTATGACCCCTCTACGCAAGTGAAAGAAATGCATGACAATTTCGTCGAAAATGCCCGTAAATATATCAAGATGATGGACGAGCAGGTAGGAAAAGTAAAAGACGCTATTCAGGCACAAACTTCAAAAAAATAGTCTAACAATTTAGCGTTTTAAGAATGGCTACTCTTATTCTTTTAAGGGTAGCTTTTTTATTTTCCTCGCAGCCTAAACAGTATTCTACTGTATGATTTGTAGAGGTAACTGACATTTACTTTGTATTTTGATAAAAACAGAATCAATCTAACTTGACTGCTAGAGCCTTCTAGTTGGACTAAAAAATCATAGTAGGCACGAACTAAATCATGATTCTGAGTAAAAAAACACTGTCTGAAATGATAAGTAACACATTTTACAAGCGCTTTATTTTCTTCGGGACTCTGGTTCAGTTGTTGGGCTTTTTTACAAACAATCAGAGTGGAAGCAAGATGAGGGTTGTGTTTTCTCTTACGGAAGGCACTAGAATGAGATATAGGAAGCATTCTTTTGAGCGTAGTGATTTTATCTTGATAATGGTAAAAGTATTTTCTAGAGGAGCGTACCCAAAAGTCAAAATCTTCATAACTTAAATCTTCATCATATCCACCCAATTCATCTAGTACAGCTTTTTTAATCATCATGGTAGGAGTAGAAATGAAATATTTCTCTAATACTGCTTGATAGATGTCTCCTGTTGGGATTTTTTCCTTGCTTTTTTCTAAACTGTCTATTGGGTGATGGGGATACAATACCCGACCTGACGCATCGATATGAAGTGCATTGCTAAATACTACACCATACTTAGAAGGTAGCTGCTCAAAAATATCTACCTGTGTTGCAATCCTATCATCAAGTAATACATCATCTGCAGCCAAATCAATGATGTATTTTCCTTTTGCTTCTTTGAAAGCAGCATTAAAAGTAGTACAATTTCCCTTATTATCAGAATTAATCCAAAACTCGATACGCATGTTTGCACGTGCTTCGGCTTGCAAAGGGTTCTGAAAAGCATCTTTGTAAAGTGCTAGTTCATTGATAAATGATTGAATTATTTTTGTGCTCTGGTCAGTGCTTGCATCATCTACTATGAGGAGTTCGATATGAGGGTAGCTCTGGAAAATGACTGATTCTAGTGCTTTTTTGACATATTTCTCGTGCTGGTAGCAGAGGCATATCACACTTACTAGGGGGCGGTTTGTGTAGTCTTCCAAAATATTTTAATTTAGCCCTAAAAATACAAAAGATACTGTGAAAATTATTTTTTGAAAATAGATTCACAGTATCAAATGCCAAGATAAGACCTGAAAAATTAGCTTTGCTTCAAAAAATGGATAATCTCTTCGGGATCTTGTCTTTTATTGAGACTTGCACTTACAAAGTCTTGTAGAATAACTCCCTCATTATCAATGATGTAAGTAGCAGGATAGGGCAGTTGTATATTGCCTTTGCCATTAAATTGCTCTATATCTATTCCAAAGTCTTTGTAGGTTTTGGTAAGGTATTCGGGTACGGTGTAGATAAGATTAAACATTTTTCCTACTGTGCCTCCTACATCGCTCAATACTTCAAAATCTAGGTCAAACTCTTTTTTGGTTGCAAGGGAGCTTGTAGGGGTTTGGGGTGAAATAGCAACCAGTGAAGCAGGGTTATTTTGAATCAGCGAGAGAGATTTTTGAAGATTTCGTAAGTACAAATTACAAAAAGGGCACCATTGTCCTCTATAAAAAACGATTACGAGAAGGCCTTTCTGGTATAAATCTTTGATAGAAGTCTGCTCTCCATAGGCATTGGGCAGTGTGAAATCAGGTATTTTGGCTCCTTTGCGGAGAGCAAGCTTAAATGCATCTTTTTCTGAAAGTTCATTCTCAAAATTTTGGATACTTTTAAACCCTTCTGGATTAGCATCAAGTACCTCTTGTGTTTTGTGTTTAAACTCTAAAGTAAAATTGTTCATGTCTTTTTTTTAATTAATCTTTACAGTAAGTATGACTCATTACCAAGGATTCGGTCACATTTGGGATATACTTATTTTTGAACAATACTTACACTAGATTAGGTTCATATCTTATGAAATATTCACCCATCGTTTTATTTGCATACAAACGCCCTGTGCATGTGCTCAATACACTACTGGCTTTGGCCAAAAATCCTTTGGCAAGAGAGAGCCATTTAATTATATTTTCGGATGGGGCAAAGGACGCAGGCGAAGAGGAAGCTGTCAGAGAGACTAGAAAGATTTTATCAAATATACAAGGTTTTGCACAAGTAGAGATTCATCACTCATCACATAATCAAGGACTTGCCAATTCAGTAATTCGGGGGGTGAGCCAAGTATTAGAAAGGCATGCCTGTGCGATTGTCTTAGAAGATGACATGGTTTGTACGGATGATTTTTTGGAGTATATGAATGATGCTTTGATTTACTATCAAGATAAGAAAGCTGTTTTTTCTCTTTCTGGTTATAGTTTTCCTTTGAATATTTCAGATGAATACCCACACTCAGTGTATGCACTTCCTCGTGCGTCTTCTTGGGGCTGGGCTACGTGGAAAGACCGATGGCAAAAAGCGGACTGGGAACTGAGGGATTTTTCTGACTTTAAGAAAGACAAGCTGCTCCAAAGAGAATTTAACAAGGGTGGGGCTGATTTGACTCCGATGCTTTTTAAGCAGCAAAAAGGCTTGGTAGATTCTTGGGCTATTCGCTGGATATATGCCCACTTTAAGCACAATGGATACGCCGTTTATCCTCGTGAATCACGCATACAGAATATAGGGGTAGATGGCTCAGGTACACACAGTCCTAAGACTTCAAAGTACCAGAGTAAATTGAGGGTTACGGACTACCAATTTGTAGAAGATTTAGAAGTGAATCCTGATATTTTGGCAGAATTACATCGATTTTTTGGACGTAGTTTAGTACGCTCTTGGATAGATTATCTTTATTTGGGGATTAGAACCTAGCCATCAGTCAATAATTATTGTGGATGTAATGAAGTGAATTGTCAAACAATTTACTTTAATTATCTCTTATCCTCTTATCCTAAAAAGTAAAAATATGAGTAAAAACACACACAATATCAAAACCCCTTCACTTTCTAGTGAACTGATAATAGATGACAAAGGCCGCTTACGGATCAATGCCGAATCATCCAAAGGAGTCTTTCAGCGGGTGGGCTATGCCTTATCTCCAAGTGCTGTATTCTTGACTTGTGGAATACTTGCCATCCTTTTGATAGATGTACTATTGTTTATTTTCGCTAATGGACTTCAGCAAAGGTATTTATTACACAATCTGGAAGCAAAAACCCTTTTTGCTCCTTTCACAGCAATGATTTTGCTGGGAGTTACGGGCTCTTTGAGTCTATTGTTGTTTGTGATTTACAAGATAAATCTGTCTAATCTTCAGAAAGGAAAAGTACTGGTAGAAGTAGATACAGAAAAGTAAAACGAGAGGTAGATTTTCAGGTAATTACGCCCTACCTCCCGCCTGTGTTGCGGCCTACTAAGGCTTCATTTTATCTACAATGACATCTGATATTCCACAGAAAGAAAAGCCTCCATCATGAAAGAGGTTTTGCATCGTAACCATTCGGGTGTAATCTGAAAACATAGCAAGCACATAATTGGCACAATCATCTGCCGATGCATTTCCTAGTGGAGAAAGGCTCTCTGCATAAGCATAAAAGGCATCAAAGCCGTCTATCCCTGTACCTGCGGTGGTCTTAGTAGGTGATTGAGAGATGGTGTTTACCCTCACTTTTTTCAGCCTTCCGTAGCGTTCACCATAGCTGCGGGCTATGGATTCTAAGACAGCTTTTGCCTGAGCCATGTCTGAGTAGCTCGCAAATGCACGCTGCGCAGCGATGTAAGACAGTGCAACAACAGACCCCCACTCATTCAATGCGTCCATTTTTTCGGCAGTTTGGAGCATTTTGTGAAATGAAAGTGCCGAAATATCAAGGCTTTGCTGAAACCACTCATATTTTAAATCTCCATAATCACGTCCTTTACGAACATTGGGGCTCATGCCTATGGAGTGCAACATAAAATCCATTTTCCCCCCGAATCTTTCCATAGATTGGCTGTATAGGTTTTCCCAGTCTTCTACTTTGGTGGCATCTGCAGGGATGACGATGGTGTTACAGGCTTCAGCCAGTTCATTAATTTTACCCATTCTGAGCGCTACGGGGGCATTGGTAAGCACAAACTCTGCTCCTTCTTCTTTTGCCTTGAGGGCTACTTTCCAAGCGATTGAGTTTTCATCTAATGCACCAGAGATGATGCCTTTTTTTCCTTTTAACAATTGATTCGCCATATTTATATTTCATTTAGAATAATTAAATTATTGATTATCAAATAGCCAATCTATGTGCTATTGCCTAAATTCAATGGTTTTGTAAAGTTAGCCCAGATATTTTATTTTTGGATAGAGAATTACGATATTTTAAGGAAAGAGGCTAACTTAGGTAATATCAAAAAAAACATTCATCAGAGATTTGATGAATGTTTTTTGAAGAAAGGTATTTATTTTTTAAATTCCAGAACGGTTTTTTCTATAATGTCGGCACATTCGTGCAGTTGGGCTTCGGTCATCACAAGGGGAGGAGCAAAGCGAATGATATTGCCGTGTGTGGGTTTGGCAAGTAAGCCATTTTCTTTGAGTGCAAGGCAAAGGTTCCAAGCAGTTTGACTATCAGGGCTGTCATTGATGATGATGGCATTGAGCAAGCCCTTGCCACGCACAAGCTTCACCAGATCAGTCTTGGCTATCATCTGATTCATTCTTTCTCTGAAGATTTCTCCTAGGCGGAAGGCATTTTCGGATAAATTTTCTTCTCTTAGTACTTCTAGGGCTGCAATGGCTACCTTGCAAGATAGTGGATTACCACCATAAGTAGAGCCGTGCTCACCTGGCTTAAGGATGCCCATTATCTCATTATTTGCTAGTACAGCAGAGACAGGCAATACACCGCCAGAGAGGGCTTTTCCGAGAATCAAAATATCAGGCTGAAAATCTTCATAATCACAGGCAAGCATTTTGCCCGTGCGTGCTAGGCCTGTTTGTACTTCATCGGCAATGAATAGTACATTGTTGGCTTTGCACATGTTGTAGGCTTTTTTGAGGTAGCCGTCATCAGGGACTACCACACCTGCTTCACCTTGGATAGGCTCTACCATAAAACCCGCTACATTGGGGTTTTTGAGTGCTTCTTCTAAGGCATTTAGGTCATTGTAGGGGATAAGCTGATATCCTGGCAAATAAGGGCCAAAATCATTTTTGGCTACAGGGTCAGAGGAAGATGAAACTGCAGCCAAGGTACGTCCCCAGAAATTGTTTTCTGCAAATAAAATAATGGCTTCATTTTGAGGAACACCTTTTACTTGGTAAGCCCATTTACGGCAAAGTTTGTTGGCTGTCTCGCCTCCCTCTACCCCTGTATTCATAGGCAAAACACGCTCATAGCCAAAGTACTGAGTGATGTATTGGGCAAACTCTCCTAGCACATTGTTGTAAAAAGCTCTTGAAGTCAGTGTAAGAATATTTGCCTGCTCGGTGAGTGCTTGGATGATTTTTGGGTGGCAATGCCCTTGATTCACAGCACTGTAGGCAGACAGGAAATCATAATACTGTTTTCCATCTACATCCCAGACATATACGCCTTCACCTTTGGCAAGCACTACGGGTAGGGGGTGATAGTTGTGGGCATTGTACTTGTCTTCGATGGCGATGATTTCAGCAGAAGAGAGTTGGGTTTGTATCATGTTATTTTATTTTGGGTGTAGGTATAATATTAAAGAAGTATGTGTCCAAAGATACAAACTAATTAAGAATTGAGGAAAGAAAGTCGCCTAATTTACATTCTAAGGTTTGCTTTGGTTTAACTCTGTTTTTACCCTAGGAGGTGGGCTAAATCGGTGCTCTAATGGAAATACCTTTTTGGGTTGGCTAGGAGGCTGCACGGGTTCAGAGCTAGGTTTTTCTTTTTTAGGTTTAGAAGAGGAGGATTCTATGAGTTTGTCTAAGTCTTGGCGCTTGGTAGGGATTGTATTGACTCTTCGCTCAAAAGGAAGCCTGTTTTTGCTCATCGCTTTTTCGTTTTTTTCGGTAGTGTTGAGGCTATCAGTGCTTACCAAGGGGGTGTCTGTGAGGGGCTTATCAGTTTTGTTGTCAGGTTTTTGAGTAGGTGATTTTTCACTTTTTTTCTTTTTGTTAGAAGATGAAAATAACTCTCCGAAACTATTAAAGCTGGCCGTATGCACAAAACTAACTCCTGAGCTGCTGCTGAGTGTATTGATTAAGTTTTGGTCACTTCGGTGATACATTTTGAGGCGATATTTACCACCAGGAGTCAGCAAGTACTCTACTGTCCAGTCTCCTACTACACTTGTGAAATCAGCTTGATTTTGATTATTGATAAACCCACCATCACGTGTGATACGTAGCCTTCCATCCAAAAGGCTGTAAGAGACACTTAGTTGAAAGTTATTGAGGTTGCTTGCATCCACATCAAATCTAAGCTCTAGGTTTTCATCTACTTGTGATATCCAGTTACTAAACTGATTAGAGAGTAACTCACTCAGACTGCTGCCTGCTGTTCCTGCTACCCCACCCCCTCTGAAAGAATTGGGTGGGGAGAGTCTGGTGAGTATCAAAAGACTAAATACTTGGCGGCTACGCTCTTGTTCATCATTTTTAATCTGCGTATCTAGCTGATAGATGGCTGTTTGTAGATTGATATTGGGCGTTTTTTTGGCTTCACTCAGGTCTAGGTCTAGTTTAATCTCAGGGGCTAATAATTTGCCTTTAAGCTCCATGACGGCTGAGACCTCATAGGGGCGGCGGTATTCTCCATTCTCAGGGTCGGGTACATTTTCTATGTCAATGAGTGGTGAGAGGGGGATGTTTTTTTTGTAGATGGCAGATACATCGAGTTGGCTATCAAACATATCTCCATTAAAAGTAACACGGCTGCCAGGTCTAATCTCAAATGCTTTGTTTACGAGGTTGGCAAATGTAAAATTATACTGTCCTTTTTCTATGATATAATACCCAAATAAAGATAAATCTCCCTCTGGATTGATACTCAAATCTACAATGCCTTTGCCATTCCCTCGAATGATATCTCCTGCTTTGCGGTCAAAAATAATCTCAAACTCTGCATTTTGATCTATTTCTAGATTAAAGTTAAGATTCAGCCCACCCAATTCTACTTTTTGCACATAGTTACTGTCTAGCTTAGTCTGCCCAGGCTGCACAAAATAAATAAATTCTTTTTGAGCCACCTCTTCATAGCCATCTAAAGGAAGAGATATCTTTGTGCCTTTTTCGCTCCTTGCGCTTACATCCATGTTGAGTCTGTCTAAGAATCCATTGATGCCCAGTGTGCCTGTGCCGTAGGCACTTCCATAGAACAAGTTGTTATCTTCGTAGGTGGTATTGAGTAGTTGAAAATTAAAAAAGCGGGCATTCATATCAAGGCTCGGATTGTTAAAATTATCTAAAAAGACTTCTAGCCCCAGACTTGCCCTGCTTCCTTGCTGGTCATAGATACTTAGGTTTGGGGCAGAAATCTGATTGGGCTTGAATATAATTTTTCCCGAAAGGTCATAGACTGTGTTGGGGTAGTTGATACGCATCCGCCCATTAGGGATGTCAAGGCTGCCCGTGATGAGGGGTTCTTTGAGTGTACCACTGATATCCAAGACACCCGAGGCTGTTCCTCTTAGGTTTGAGAATAAAAAGCTCACAAAAGGCTCGGCTATTTCAAGGTTTGTACGGTTAAAATCTGCCCGCAATCTGAGTGCGTTTTTGGGGTCTTCGGGGAGGATATCCCCCATGAGGTCAAGAATGTACTGTCCTTTTCGGTATATTTTGGCATCAACGCCTAGTTTCTTCTCTTCTCCTTTCCATTTTACATTGCCATCTAAATCTCCGATGAGTATTTCATCAATCAAGAGATTCTCAAGGCTGGCAGCTCCAGTCGCCTGAAAATTATTGTAAGGGTCAATAAGAGCAATGTCAGCATTAAGTAAGCCCCTCACATCCCGTCCAAAAAAATCAGCCAAGGGGTAGAGTTCTACATCTTGTATATTGATGCTGAGCGGCTCTTGAAGAAGGGTGTCAGATAAAATGCCCTGTACTCTGATTTGTGAGCTAGCAAAAGCATTATTTTTCAGTAAAATATCTTTGAAAGCGATAAGGTGAGGCTGAATATTGATTTTATTATCGGGAGATATGCTCCATTCTTCATCCAAAAACCTAAGGTTGGCTTCGTTGAATTTGATTTGAGTACTGTCTTTAAAAAACTGGATAGTACCTGCAAAATCTGCTTTGTTACTGCTTTGAGGTTGTTGGGCTTTGAGCAAAAAATCTATCAGGTTGCCCCCCCAAGTAGCACTTGCAAATAGCTTCTCAGTGGCAGTCCCCGCAAAATTTTGCTTCTCCGATTCAAGGTTAAGGTCTGCAAATAAGAGAGGGGCATAAAGACTTTTATTGGTATTGATATTTAGCTTAGAATTAAAAAAGCTAGTGCCCTTGTAGTAAAATGTATCGATGGCTTGAGTCGTATAGATTTCTAGGCGTGTGAGTGTGTTTTGGCTAAACGAACCTGTAAACTCAAAATCTGGAGAGATGTGAATGGTTTCGGGGTCTTGAAAAAGTGCCAAGACAGGATTAATATTCTTTACATTGAGGTCAAAATTAAAATTATAGTTAGAGATGTCTTCTTTTTTCTTCTTGTCATAGTATGCGGCTATTTTTTCGGGTATATTCTGAAAAATCAAAATATATTCTCCTATAAGTGTCTCTAGATTGGTGAACACCTGAGAGAAAATAAACTTGCCATCAGCATTAAAGTTCAGAAAGTCTGAATCCAAGGTAAAGAACCGCCCCCCTTCAAAGGTCTTGAAAGTAATCAAATCTAGCGCTTGCATAGAGAGAGAATCTTCATCTAGCCTGATATCAACCCCTCTCAGGTGTGCTTCTCCTGTGAGGCTATCTAGGCTCAGCCCATATGTATCCATCTGAAGCCCTCCAGCTATGGTAAGTTTTCTGTCTATAAAGTTAAGTGCTTGTAGGTCAATATTGCGTACATCTGCCTTTAAATCAAATCTGCCTGCGGGTTCGTCTGCATTTGCTGCCCGAAGGTTATAGTCTAGCTCTCCGTTGAGGTCAAGGTCAAAGTTAGCATCTGTAGAAGTGAGTGCTCCTTCAAAATGTTTTTTGCTAAGTTTTCCCTTTACATGAATGCCTTGATAAGGGTAAGCATTGAAGTAAAAAGTGTTTAGCTGTGCATCCATCTCTAGCTGTGCATAGTCAGGGTTAAACCCTTTGCCCTCTATATTGCCTGTCATGCTTACCTTGCCCAGCTGTGGTAATTCGATGAGGTAACCCAAATCTAGGTTTTGTGTGCTTAGTTCTCCTTTGTAATAAGATTCCGTGGTATTGGGGCGTATCTTTAGATTGATATTAGATACAAAATTGCCAATATCTGTATTAAAATTTCCATTTGCCACAAAATCATTCAAAAAGCCTACAAAGGCTGCTTTAAAGCGCAAGTGTCCGAAGCGATCCAAAACTGCCGACACATTGGGCTGCTCTAGGTAAGCTTCTAATTCTTTTGGTTGGATGCTTGCCTCTTCAAAATCAAACTGCATAAAGGTGTTTTCTATGTCTGGCAGCCCATCAAAACTAGCATCTCCTCTAAGGTAGCTTTCATTTCCCCAAGCAAGGTTTAATTTACTGAGTGAAAAATTATTGACTCTCCCCCTAAAAATACCCGAAACTCGCCACACATCTGCAAAGTCTTTGACCTCTGGTGCAAAATATGCCAAATCTTTGGTATGAATTACGCTGCTGTCTAAATATGCAATGATGTTTACCTTATTGATAAAATCGCTTAAATCTGCCCGCTCTTTAAATTTTAGATAAATCCCGTTTTTGAGTTCTGTATCACCTACTTGGCAGCGCAATCTGTGAAAATCCATCACCTGCTCTGTCAGCCTAAAAAAAGCACTTAAATGATGAATCCTGAGCCTTGTCTTGGTTTCTACTCCCTTGAGCAAACGAACATTTGTTTCTACATCACCTGCACAGAGTTTAAAATTTTCTAAATCTGCATTGAGTTCATCTACGCCAAAATGTGCGAAATCAATCCGCTCACTGCCATCAAAGGGCATGCGTTCATCCGTATATCCAAAATAACTTTTTGAGATATTGACTTTGTCAAAAGTAACTATCACAGGCTCGGCATTGGGGTTGGGTTCTTTTTTGGCAAATAAAGCATCTAGCGATAGTATCCACTCATCTATGTTGAGCAGGGCTGTTCTTTTATCTACTGTAAGGTTGGCACTGATTTTATAAAGGCTGATTTCTTGGGCGTGAAAATCTCCATTTTTCAATACAGAATTGTATTCAAAATCAAGCTGTACTTGCTCTGCATAGATGATGGTGCGGTCTTTGGGGTCATGCACATGCAAGCCTTTGAGTGTGAGTTTACTCTCAAATATATCTAAGTAAACATAGGATATTTTCACCCGAAAGCCCGTATGCTGGCTCAGATAGTCGGTGCCATAACTTGCAAGCCAAGTCTGAAAAAACGAAAATTGTATCAAAATATATATACTCAGAAGAAGCAAACATACTGCAATAAAGCTGTATTTCAGACCACGATAGACCATACGCCAGAGGTAGCGTAGCAAGCGAGGCTTCTTGCTAGGGGCTTCTTCGGGGATTGGCTCAGGTGCTTGTGGTTCTTTTTCGGTCATATAAATCTACCAATACTTCTCTTGCTTAAACAGATATCAGGTACTAGTAGTTTATCTTTACTCCTGAAAGTACTGATTATCAAGGGCTTTCTAATTTATTAAATTCTGAGTAACTTATATTTATTTTTCTAAATCTAAGACATACACTACAAAATTCTCTCCCCATTTATGGTAAAATGCAGGGTAAGTTATAGGAGGGGCATTTTCTAAGAACAAATCAATTTTAAAAGAACCAGATGCCTCGGGCTGGAATGTCTGTACGGACATATTCTCTTTGAAGCTCAACTTTTTTTTGCCATACAGCTTATAAAGTGCTTCTTTGGCAGCCCAGATAAGGGTCAGTTTGTCCAATGATTTTCCTACAAATACTTGCTCTGAGGGGTTTAAAAATTTATGTGCAATACGCCAGAGTTTGGGGCGAATCGGCTCTATGTCTATCCCTACGGCTGATTTGTGCAAGATAGCAACAGCCACTTGCAGGGTATGTGAGATAGACACATGGGCGGCAGAGTGCTTTAAAAAAGGCTTGTCAAATTTATCTTTGGGAAGCCCTTGGTAGGTCAGCCCTTCTTTTTCTAAAAGTGCCTTGATACAGATACGAGCTGCTAAAAATTCCTTTCGCTTATCAGGATGACTGATTTTGTGTAGGTAAGCTTCATCCACAGTGCTGATAGGTAAAATCTCACGCAGGTTTGCTTCTTCTTCGGTGATGTGCCAAAGTGCCCAGCTACAACGCTCGTTTACTTGATAAAGGATACGCAAAGCCACAGTAAAAATAGTTAGATTTGTAGTCAATGAATTTTAGAACATCAAAAAAACAAAAAATTAGCTAAAAATAGCTGTTTTAAGTCATTTTTATTTTTTGAGAACCTTCATACATAGATAAAAAGCATGATACAAGTAAATAAAATAAATACCCTATCAGGGCACCGTGATTGTGTATATACTCTGGAGCAGGCTGTGGCAGCACCCAGACGGTTTTTTTCGGCAGGAGGTGACGGCATCGTGGCATCTTGGGATTTGGAAAAACCCGAAATCGGAGATTTAATCGCCAAAGTACCCAATTCTATCTATGCCCTCTGTGCCGAGCCTCTAGGAAATAACTTGCTCATTGCTCAAAATTTTGAAGGGATTCACCGCATAGACCTTGAGCAAAAAAAAGAATTAAAATCAGTAAAAATCACCAAAGCTGCTATTTTTGATATGAAAATACACCAAGATGAGCTTATTGTCGCCTGTGGTGATGGCAGGGTGCTTATTTTAGATAGCGCCTTGCTAGCAGTTAAAAAATACTTGGCTGCCAGTGATAAAAGTGCAAGATGCATCGCCATTTCTCCCCGACATTCAGAGCTGGCAGTGGGCTATAGTGATGATTGTATCAGAATCTTTGATTTAGAAAACAAACAATTAAAATATACCATTCAGGCACACAAAAATTCTGTGTTTACACTGGCATATAGCCCCAATGAAGATTTTTTGTTGAGTGGTAGCCGTGATGCCCACCTCAAAATCTGGGATGTGCAGCAAAAATATCACTTACAAGAATCCATCATAGCACATATGTACGCACTCAATCATTTGGTGTATAGCCCTGACGGGCTGCACTTTGCCACGGCAAGTATGGATAAATCTATCAAAATATGGGATAGCCATACTTTTAAGCTATGCAAAGTAATAGACCGTGCCAGGCATGCAGGGCACGGTACCTCTATCAATAAACTTCTATGGAGTGCCCATAGGCAGCAACTTATCTCAGGAAGTGATGACAGGCTTATCTCTGTATGGCAGCTAGATTTTGATGAACATTGATTTTAAAAATTCAATTTTAATTCTTAATTTGCAAATGTTTATTTTATAGTATAGATTAGATACAAAAAGTACAGTTACTTAATATATATTTGAGTTTATGAAAATCACCCCAATAGAAATCAAACAAAAGAATTTTACTGTAAAGTCATTCGGAAAAGGCTTTGACCGTGAGGAGGTTCAGCAATTTCTGACACAGCTCGCAGAAGAATGGAGTGCTATGGCAGAGCAAAACACAGAGCTAAGAATCAAAACACAGCTCCTCGAAAAAGAAATTCAAAAACTCAAAGAAGTGGAAAGCTCTCTCTTCCGAACCCTTAAAACTGCCGAAGATACCAGCAATAATATCGTGGAGCAAGCCCGCAAAACTGCCGAACTCAAAGTACAAGAGGCCCAAATCAAAGCGGATGTACTGCTCAATGATGCACGTGCACAGGCAAAAGAAATCGTCAGAAAATCACAAGAACGTGCCAGACAAGTGCTAGAGGAAGTTATCAGTGAGGTCAAAGAAAAAAAACAAGCATTCAGAGAAATAGAAGAACACAGAGAAAACTTCTTGTTAGAGTTAAAAGGCTTTATGAGCAACTCCCTGGACAAACTCAATCACTTTCAGACAAAAGGCGGTACACTTCAATCTATTGACCAAAAAATAACTAAAGTACAGGAGTTTTTGGAAGAAAAAGAAGAACTCATAGACCAGCAAAATATCATACAACAACAAGAAGAAGAAGAAGAAGTGCAGAGGCAAGAAAACCAGACAGAGCAAGCCGAAGAAATGCTCAAGGATTCGGATGAACATTCTTTTTTTGATGACCTAAAAAACTAATTATAAAGATAGATTGCCTTCTACAGGTAAAATCTTAGAAATACGATGGATTACGAAACTACCGCAGCAAAAATTCACGAATTTGTGGGCTTTCAGGCACAGATTCAGCAGATGAAAGACGAGCTAGAGGCCCTGCAAAATAACCCGCCCAAGATAGAGAAAGATATTTTGACTTGGGATGAAGCCGTAACTTATGCCAAAAATGAAAAAATGCATGCCGAAAAAATAGAAAACCTAAAAATGGGCATCAACAATCGGCAAAGCATCGTACAAAACAAAGAGCAAGAAATAGGAGAGTCTTTGCCCATCAGAGAGCGGTATATTCTGTTTGAATTAAAGCTAGACAACGGCATACAGACCTACAAAATCGGTTATTTCCCCAATAGTTATGGATTCAGGATGGAAAAAGTAGAACCTGACCAAAACCCTTCATAAAATTTACAAAAGCATATCCAAAGTTTGACCCCTTCCCCGTGAGGAGAAGGGGTCAAAATATATAACTTTACACGGCTTAAGACCTAGCCCACAAGATTCATTTTCACAAAATCTTGAATGTCGATCATTCCGATAGGTGCATTGTTTTCTGTAACGATGATATTATCTACGCCCGTTTCTTTGAATATTTTGACGGCTTCATATAAAAGTGCATCAGAGGTAATCGTAACGGGTACTTTGGCAGCAGACACAAGGTCTCCCATGGCTTTTTCTAGCAATGCCTTGCCAGAGTTGCGAAGGTTTCGGCGGAGGTCTCCGTCTGTAAAGATTCCTGCAAGCTCACCACTTTCCTTGAGCACTGTTACAGCACCCAAGCCTGAGTCAGTCATCCGTGAAAGTGCTTCAAATACAGTTTCATTCATTTTGACAGTAGGGTTAGCCTTAGCGATGACCTCTTTGACGGTTACGGTCATGAGTTTGGTATGCTCCACAAACTGCTCTGTGCCGAGGTCTGTAAATACATTTTCAGTCAATACTTTCATGACTTTCCAGGGGGCAGTAATGGTATGTACTTTGGAGAGTAAAGCAGTACGGATATGCTCAGGATAACGAACAGAGGAGAACATTACTTTGGTATCATAGCCATAATGATTGACCGTCTCGGTGCATTGCTCTACCAGTTTGAGGGCATCATGCCCTTGGTCTTGCAGGCGGCCTACGAGTGGGCAGACGTAATTAGCGCCTGCTGCCATTGCCATATAGGCTTGATTAAGGGTATAAATCAGGTGCACATTGACCATCATGCCCTCATTGCGAAGCATTTTACAGGCTCTAACACCTTCATTAGACACAGGGATTTTGAAGACAGTTTTGTCTTTTTCTAATCCGAGACTAAGTAAACGCTGTGCTTCGGCAAGCACTTCTTCGGCGGTATCTCCGAGGGCTTCTACCTGTAGCACAGGCACCATTTTAGAGAGTTTGAGAATAGCCCCATCAATGTCAGTAATTCCTTGACGGTGCATAAAGGTAGGTGTAGTGGTCAGACCTGCCAAGAAACCCAGCTTGAAGGCTTCTTCTATTTCATTAAAATCTACTGAATCAAGATATAATTCCATACGTGTTTTAGAGTTTTAGGCTTTAGTTATTTTTCAGAAATGGTTTCGTATTTTTTGGTGATGGCGTGTATTTCTAGGAGAGGTTTCATAAATTCTTCTAAATCAAATACACACAGTTGGCTTGCAGCATCACAAAGTGCAGTATTGGGGTCGGGGTGCGTCTCTATAAAAATGCCATCTATGCCCGCAGCAACACCTGCTCTTGAGAGGGTCGGGAGGTATTCTCTTGCCCCGCCTTTGGAGTCTTTGCTAGGGATGCCATATTTGCGAATAGAGTGTGTTACATCAAATACTACAGGATATTCTAGCTGGTTAAGATGATAAAAACTACGGGGATCTACCACCAAATCATTGTAGCCAAAAGTATAGCCACGCTCTGTCAAGATAATGTTATGATTGCCTTGGCTTTCTACTTTAATGACGGGGTGCTTCATGTTTTCAGGTGCAAGAAACTGCCCGTGCTTAAGGTTTACTACTTTGCCCGTTTTGGCTGCTGCCACTACCAGAGATGTTTGCATACAAAGGTAAGCAGGAATCTGAAGCACGTCTAGCACATCAGCTGCGGCTGCTGCTTCGTGAGGATGATGAATATCAGAAAGCAGTGTAAAACCAAATTCTTTTTTGACTTTTTCTAAGATTTTTAGTCCCTCTTCTAGGCCTGGCCCATGGTAGTAATCCAGTGAGCTGCGGTTATCTTTGGTATAAGAAGATTTGAAGATGATCTCTATTTTCAGATTTTCTGATATTTTTTTGAGATGCTCAGCAGTACGCATCATGAGGCTTTCATCCTCAATCACACAAGGACCCGAAATAAGGAAGAGTGAATCGTCTCCACAGGCTATATCACCTACTTTTACAATTTTTTTTGACATATCATTAATTTTAATCGCTTGATTACGAAGCGAAACCATGCCACAAAAGTACAGATTTTTTTGGGATTGATGCGTAATTTCTAAAAATTCGTGAGAGGTGTGGGTGATTGGGAGGGGCCGGGTGTAAGAGAGTACTTGAATAATTTTTGAAGCCAAGTGATGAAGTCATTTGCTTTCTTATCATCTAGGATAAATTGTTTTTTAAACCTTGCTGTTACAGCTTGTGAAAGTGAAAGCCATGGCTCCTTTTGCCAAGCCAACCATGTATGTAAAATGGCTTTTTCTTTGTCTGATTCACCAAATTTGTGGAGTTGTTTCTTTATCAATGTGCTCACTGTTTCTTGTGCTAGTTGGAGTAAAGCATCATTTTCAGGTTCAGGGATTTTTCATAGCCACGAGCTACCTGAATTTCAAAAGTGCCATAGCTTTGTGTTGTATCAATCTTTCTCCTTTCCATGAGAGCCTCTACAAAAGCCTTGTCTTGATTTCCTTCTACAACAAGTATTTTCATAACTAGCGCAGTTCAATATTTTCTTCGAGGGCTGTAAACAATTGCTCTTCAGGGTATAAGATGGCTTTTATCAATTCTTTTTTCTTGGAGAGTTTAATGACTTGCATAGACTCGGTTTCTTCTAACTGTTCGGCGGCATGCGTAAGCGCACGTAGTGTATCGGTGCTATGGGTAGTAGCAAATACTTGTACTTCTAGTTTTTTTGCAAGGGTCAAGATGATTTTCCATAGGTCTAGCTTAACAGACCAATGCAGCCCAGTTTCAAATTCTTCTATCAAAAGCGTTCCCTTTTCACAGTTTAACAAGTGCAAAGTAATGGCAAGTAGATGATTGATACCGTCCCCCATACTGCTCAACAAAACTCTTTTTTCTTAGTTTTCTAATTTCACATAAAAGCGAGTTCGATAGCGACTTCTCTCATCTTCTACAAATGTAATCTTACTAATTTCAGGTTCTATCAGTTGTAAAGCCTTGACGACATCTTCTTCTCTATCAGTAAGGGCGATGCTGCTCCAGAGAGAAAAGAGTTGATTTTCTTGTAAATTTTTAGTCTGAACAAGACGTACATTATTTTTTCAGCATTGCCATTGAGGCGAACCAAATGGTAAGGTCTGTTAAGTTTATCAAGTTTAAAAATTTCAGATTGCTCACCCACACTAATTTTTAACCCAAGCTCTGAGAGTTCATCAAAAAGATTGGGCATTTCTACAGTATCAAAATAAAGTTATATGCTTTCTGTAGAAAGTGAAAAATCACCACTTATTTTGATTGCCTCTTGGGCTTGGTAAGGGATTTCTCTACCATAAAATAGGTTCTTAAACAAAGCGAACATTTTTTGGGCATCAAAGACCTCTCTGTTTGGATTATTGTATAATAACTCTCCTCTCTGTCCGAATATAAAATAAATGGCCGCAGGGTGTGCCTTGTGAATGAGTAGCCATATTGCTTCTAAAAGCGAACTTTTACCGATGTCATTTTTTCCAATAGTGAGCATATTTTTCAGAATATTTATTTGCAACGAGGGTACGAAAATAAATTGAAAAATGGAGTGATGAGAAACCCCCTTTTTATATGAATGTTCAAATAAATATACACCTCCACCACCACAAAAAAATAAACAAAGCATTTAATTTGTGCATATATTTGCAAAAAAATTGCACAATGCATGGAGAGTAATATACACAAACCCATTTCTTTTGAAGACACTTCTATCGCGTTTTCTTCAAAAAACAACTTACAACTCAGAAAAGCTTATTGGCTCTTCGCAATGATTAACCAACCTTGGCTGGTCAATATCGGCACGAAAACCCTCAAATGGGCTCTGAGCTGGCATCTACCCGTGAAATGGGCAATCAAGCAGACCATCTTTGCACACTTTTGTGGGGGTGAAACCATCCAAGATTGTGCTGATACTGTCAATACTTTGTCAAATTTCGGGATTGGGACTATCCTAGACTACTCCGTAGAAGGTGAAAAAACCGAAGCTGGCTTTGAAAAAAATGCCGAAGAAACTCTCCGAACCATTGCCCAGGCTGCTGATAATCCTCAACTTTACCCCTGTTGTGTATTTAAAGTAACAGGGCTTGCGAGTTTTGACCTTTTGGCAAAAAAGCAAACAGGGCAAGTCCTCAGCCTCTCAGAGCAAGAAAGCTGGCAAAAAGCTTACCAGCGCTTAGAGAAAATATGCCAGTTTGCACACGAAAAAAATGTGTACCTACTTATAGACGGGGAAGAAACTTGGATTCAGGGAACAATAGACGAACTGGTCTATGCCATGATGCGGCAGTTTAATCAGAAAGTAGCATTCATCATTAATACATATCAGCTTTATTGCCAATCGGCTTTGCCCAATCTACATAAAGCCTACGAAAGAGCCGAAGAAGAGGGCTATTATCTAGGAGCAAAACTGGTGCGCGGTGCATACATGGAAAAAGAGGCAGACAGAGCCAAACAACTGGGTTATGCTAACCCAATCCAGCCCAGCAAAGCAGCCACTGATGAGGATTACAACAAAGCCCTGAGATTTTGTGTAGAGAAAAGGCATAGAATCTTACTCTATGCAGGTACGCACAATGAAGAAAGCTGTAAGCTGCTGACCACTTTGATGAATGAAAATGGCATTTCTCCCAATGATAAGAATTTTTACTTTGCTCAGTTATATGGGATGAGTGATCATATTTCTTTTAACCTTGCCAAGGCTGGTTATAATGTCGCCAAATATGTGCCTTATGGACCCGTAGGTGCTGTAATGCCCTATCTATTTCGCCGTGCAGCCGAAAATACTTCTGTAGCTGGACAAAGTAGCCGTGAATATTCACTCATTAAAAAAGAGCTGAACCGGAGGAGAAAAGCCTAAAAAAGCCAGTCTCTCGCCGTTGCTTGTGTCTTCACAAGTGACCTAGCTAGTCGGGATTCACCCAATGAGGGCAAGCCTCATAAATAATCGTTTAAACAGCTAGATTTAACTTATTGAAAATCAATAAGTTAAATCTAGCTGTATAGTATTTCTACTCCCAGCTACAGAGCCAAAGATTTACAATCTGCATAGAAGACTATTTCTCAGAAATCAGCTTAAGCAACACGCCATTAGACCAGCCAAAGCCATCTTGAAGGGGATATTCACCTCCTCCAGCTTCATCTTTGGTACTGAGCATATTGTATTTTTCTACGAGTTTACCTGTCTGATCAAAAACCTTTCTGTTACTAGCTACCCAAGCATCTTTTATTTTTTGGCTTGTTTTGGTGAGTTTATAATTTCTCAAACCCTTAATGGCTATCCATTGCAGAGGCGCCCAGCCATTGGGTGAGTCCCACTGTTGTCCTGATTCTACCAGTGTAGTGATTAATCCACCTACTTTGAGGAAATCTTGTGCTAATTTTTTGGAAACCAATTTCGCTTCTTTTTTGCTTGCCATCTCAAAGAACAAAGGGTAAGCACCTGCCAGTGTATAGTGAGGGCTTGTTTTTTGTGATTTCCAGTGGTAATCCATATAAAAATCTCCTCCCCAAAAATATTTTCGAATAGCCTCCGCACGCTGTTCGGCAAGTTTTTCGTAGCGGTTGGCATCTGCTGTGTTTCCTTCTAATTTGTATGCTTGGGCAAGTATTTTTTCTAAATGATAGAGCAGAGTGTTTAAGTCCACAGGCAATATTTCAGTAGTTTGGATGCTGCCAAGGTCTTTGCCATCTGCAAACCAGCGGGTGCTAAAATCCCAACCTGATTCACAGGCAGCCCTTAGATTGCGGTAAAGGTCTTCTTCGGATTGTTTGCTTTTTTCGCTGAGTTCTACATCTTCTTTGTAAGATTCGGGGCGAGGGGCGGCTTGGTCATCCCAATATCGGTTGAGTACTGTACCGTCTTCTAGGCGGACCACCCTTGCCTGTGCAGGATTTTGGGCATTGAGATTTTCTTTGTTTTTCATCCAAAAATCATATTCTTTTTGAAGTTGGGGAAGGTATTTTTGAATGGTTTTTTCTCCTTTTTGCTCGGAGAGGAGCATCACCATGAGCGAAAAAAACGGAGGCTGTGAGCGTGAGTTATAATAAGTGCGATTGCCATTCGGGATAAAACCTATTTTGTCGATAAGGTGTGCAAAATTATCCACCATATTTTCTATCACTTGAGTCTTGCCAGCCACTTGCAGCCCCAGCATCGTAAAATAGCTATCCCAGTAATAGATCTCCCTAAATCTTCCTCCAGGCACGATGTAGGGCTTAGGCAAAGCAATGAGTGAGCTATAAATCGTATCGGGTGGGCGGCTCAAAACTTGCCAAAGGGTGTCTATGTGTGCTTCTAAGCTGATGCCTTCGGGAGTCTGATAAGTGGCATCTTTCGTACTAGGGATGATAAAATACTTCTCTACAAACTGTTTTAAGTCAAAGCCAGCCTTTTGTTTTTCTCTGTCATACATCTCCACTACTTCTTCTGAGGCTACTTTCGGGATGGCATCTGCGAAGGTTTTAGAATCAGGATAAACTGCTTTTAGCTGCACTTCTCTGAATAATTCGGGATACTCTTCTAGAGGGTTTATTTGGGCTTGGGTATGATGAGTAAGGCAGATAAATATTCCTGAAAATAGAGTTTTGAGAAAGAAAAAAAGCAATTTTGAATACGTCATAAAAATTAGTATTTAGGTTTGTGATAATCCAAAACTAATAAAATCTATTGATTTTTTGATAAAAATATGCATTGCATCAAAATTTATTGATAAAAAATCACTAAAATCTTACATGCTTTATTTGGGAATGCTCTTTTAGAAACTGAGCTAAAATGAAGACCATAAAAAGTACATAGACTTAGCTCCCTCCCTCTGAAAGTTTAAAGAATCAACAATCGCAAACCTTTGCAAAATCAGTATAATTACATTATTTGAAAAATATGTGTCAAAAACTTATCAATTAAACGAATGGCCTAATTATAAGAAATACTATAAAAATTAGCACTTTCTAAATAAAAATTCAAAATGCTTACCTGATTAGTGATACAAAGCTTCTCAGACTTATAGGATTAATGGGTATATTAGAACACCAAAATGTATCTAATCACTAATCACAATAGCAATGAACTATAAAAAATATCATTCTTTACATCTCATTTTTTGGATGTATTTACTCATTTCATCACAGACACTGTGTGCTCAAGATTTTATGATGCAAGGCTGGTATTGGGATTACCCCAAAACCAGCAACGGGCACAAATGGGCGGATACACTTCGGCTCAAAGCAGCCGCACTCGGGCAAATAGGCATCAATCAAATCTGGATTCCTCCCCACGTAAAAGCCTCTTTCGGACAGTCTAGCAATGGATATGACCCTAAAGACCTCTATGACTTAGGCGAGCACGGAGCTACAGGGCTAGGCACTCGAGCAGAGTTTGATGCCATGGTCAATGCCTTTGAGCAAAATAACGTCTTGCCCATTGCGGATATGGTCTATAACCACCGTGATGGCGGACTCCCTGAAAATAACCCCTCCGTAGAGGGCTGGATTAAAAACTACAACAGCACCGCCAATCACCCCTACCCCTCCGATAGGTCAAGGGCTATTTTGCCCATAGGCGGAAGCACAGGCAGGGGGGCAGGAGATTACTATATCTCGTTTCGCTCAGCCACAGGAGATGGAGCATTCAATAACAAACCTTACAGATTATATTTATTCACCAACCGTGTAGGCTGGCAAAATCAATCGGATGCCTCAGAGTCTGAACCTAACAATGGGGGAGGGCAATTCAACACCATCACACTAGGGCGTAATTTTGATGCCAATATAGATGCAAGCGGAGGCATAGACGAATACAAAATCACCCTTTCTGCCAGTGATTTTAATGCCGCAGGGGATACACTCTACATCATCTACGCCAACAGAAACGGAGATTACTCAGACCACTTTATCTGGAATGGGAATGCCAACCGTGACCAAGGGCTTTGGTATGATGCAGATGGTGATGGGCCGCAACTAGGTACAGACCTCATGCCTCAGGTACGCTACCAAACTTACACCAACTTTACAGGCTTGCCAAGTGGCAAAGGAGGCATGACAGGGGCTAACTTTAAACCCAACGGAAACCCCACTAATCTGGGCGGATTCCCTGGTGATTTTGGCTGGGACCACATGATTTTCTTTTATGATTATGACCAATTTGTGCCTGATACCCGTGATAAACTCTTCGAATGGACCAAATGGAACTGGGAAGATGCAGGCATCAGAGGGCTGCGAGTAGATGCCATCAAGCATTTTACACCTTCATTTATGGGTGATTTGCTAGATTATATGCACGACCAAGGTTATGACCCTCCCATGGTAGTAGGGGAGTGGTATGGCACAAATGCTGGAGAACTCACAGGCTGGGTTCAGCAAGTACTAGACGCAATGGATGAAGATACCAAAGCGGCTATACAGCCCAAAATCTTTGATTTCTTATTGCGTGATGCCCTCCGTCAGGCTTGTGATGGCTTCGGCTATGATGTCCGAAATGTATTCAATGACAATCTAAGAGCTCAAGGCTTGAGTGGCTTCAATATAGTAAGCTTTGCCAATAACCACGATTTTAGACGCAACCGAGCCGAAAACTCTAACTTTGAATCACTCATCAAAAATGATACTGACCTTGCCTATGCTTTCTTGCTCACCAACAACCAACTAGGCGTGCCTTGTATCTTTTATCCTGATTACTATGGCTATCGTCCTGCTCAGTTTGATTATCACCCTGAAGGCTTGCCCGCTTATCAAAATGAAATCAATCAACTCATCTTGGCTCACAAAGCATTTATATTTGGGGCCAATGGGGTGGATTATCTCAATAGATTTGGCACACCCTATAACAGCAATTATATCTCTGGATTCCCAAATACCTCTCTTATTTATCAGCTCAGTGGAGGTACAACAGGGCGTGAGGTGGTCGTAGCCATTAATTTTGCAGGAGAAAGATTACAGGTAGATCACCAAATCAGAGCCAGCACACAAGGCACTACTTTTACGGATGTTCTCGGTCGCTCAGATTTCCCTACTGCCGTAGTAGATAACCAAAACCGAATCTACATAGACCTCCCTCCACGCAGCTACAGCGTCTGGGTGCAGGGAGAAGTAGCTCCTCTAAGCCCCACAACACTAAGCCTAGAAAGCATCGCCGAAGGGGAGGCAAATCTAGCTTGGATAGACAACTCTAGCAACGAAACAGGCTTCGTATTAGAACGCAAAACAGGGGAAACTGGTACTTGGGCAGAGCTTTCTACCTTAGGCGAAAATATCATTACTTACCAAGATAATAGCATTGCAAATAATACCGATTACTTTTACAGAGTAAAGGCAAGCAATGCACAAGGAGATTCTGAGTACAGCAATGAAGTAAAAGCCCGCTTTAATTTTGACCCAACTACCTCCCTAGAGCCTCAGCTTAGAGAGCGTATTCAGGTATTCCCTAACCCCAATTCAGGGCGTTTCTTAGTAAGAATACAAGGATTCTCGGGGCAGGGAGAACTGCAAGTAACTGATACACAGGGCAAAATCAAAGCCACAGGCGTACTGCAAAGCACTGAGCAAAATCTTGACCTCAGCCACTTGCCCAAAGGGATGTATCTCTTGAATATCTCTCTCAATGGACAAAAACATACGCAAAGAATCATTATAGAATAATATCTAACAAGGCGCTTGAGGCATTGCCCTCGAGTGTCTTTTTTATTTATCAACAACAATTTAAACTTTTACCGAAATGAAGAAATTTTTACTTTTAATGGGGTTTGTGCTGGTTTTGGGGAGCTTATCTCCAAAAATGGTACTTGCACAAGCTGGTTTTTTTGACTCTCCAGTTGGAGCAGTAGTGAGTTTTAATCTGAATGGAACAGATGTAACTACCTATGGCTTCGTAGCAAGTAATCCACTTGATATTGGGATAGCTAACACACTTACCCTAAAAGGGGCTTTTATCCATACGTTCAAAAATGGTTCAGGGGATATTTGTGGAGGAACTTTCCATTATAGGGTGTATAAAATAGGCAATACCCCTCCGTCATTTAGTACTTATAATTTGCCTTTTAGTAGCAATAACCCCTTTACTACTACAGCCCTCCCAGCTAACATTACTGGTGCCAATGCAGGAGACCAAAGATGGGGAGATGAAGCACTTAATGCCAACCTACTTACAGGCTTGACAGGAGGATTTTATCGTTTGGAATTTTATTTTAGTGCTACAGGAGGGGCTTCAGGAGGCTGTCTTACTACTTTTTTATATAATAATGGAGGGGCTAATTATAACATTGATTTTAATGTGCCTTATGTGAGTAATCAAGATGGTACTTGGAATAATACTGCTACTTGGATAGGTGGAGAAATTCCTCTTGCGACTTCATCTGCAGTAATTAACCACAACATCACGCTCACCAACAGTTTAAATATCACACCACCCGCAGCCATTAACATCAATGCAACCAAAAGCCTTACCATCAATAGCAGCAACAATACCATAGGAGCAATTACCAATAACGGCACACTTACCTTTGCCACAGGAGGAACAGCTACTGTAGTGGGCTCAGCACTAAATGATGGCACAATCATAGTAGGTGACGGC
The DNA here is from genome assembly GCA_011390205.1 of Microscillaceae bacterium. Classification (GTDB taxonomy): domain Bacteria; phylum Bacteroidota; class Bacteroidia; order Cytophagales; family Microscillaceae; genus JAABSX01. The sequence continues at coordinate 26,093 of JAABSX010000018.1, forward strand.
ACCTCAGTTTGTGGCTTCAATGCCAATACCCTCACCAATTCAGGTACTTTTACCATCAATCCGCTCAGTGGTGCAGCCACAGCAGGAGCATTTACTAACTCAGGCATGACCACCATACAGCTCGGAGGGGCTTTTGCCTTTAATGGCAATTCTGTCAATTCAGGTACTGTGAATATGAATGGACTATTCACCAGAGGGACAGGCACATTCACGGGTATTCCACCTGTATATGCTGCCAACTCTACCCTTGCTTACGCCCTTCCTGACGGAGCGTCTATCACTACTACAGACGAATGGACAGGACTGGGCACTACAGTAGGGGCAGGCACTCCCCATCACGTAAATCTTACCTCTGCTTCAGGCTCAGGTAACTGGACGCTCAATCTTCCTCCCGCTGATAGAGGCTTGGCAGGGAATCTCACTATGGATGCATTTACTACCTTACAGCAAAATGGCACTACGGGCAATGACCTATTTTTAGTGGGAAATCTTATCAACAATGGTACTTTCACTGGCAATGGCAGGGCTATTTTCTTTCAAGGAGCTGCTGCAAAGACCATTTCAGGAACAGGCACGAGTAATTTTTCTTTCTTATTTGTGAATGGAGGCACAATCACTTACCAAAAAAACATCCAAATCAATGGAGGCCTAACCATAGACGCAAGCACTGGCTTTCTCAGTGAGGCAAGCAATGCACGTGTATTGAGCATTCAAGGTGGTAATTTTATAAACAATGGCACTTTCACAGCCAACGATGGCTTGGTCAATTTCTCAGGTGCTGGCAATCGGGAGTTACAAGGCAGCAGTACCACTACTTTTAATCAGGTCAATATCGCCACAGGGGTTGATTTTGTAGCTAATACAGCTGCCAACATATCTTCCAGTCTTCGCATCCTTTCAGGGGGTTTTGTAGTAGCCACCCAAGCCCCCAACTATCAGGCAAACTCTACCTTGATTTATGATACTGGCGGAAACTACAATGCAGGAGAATCTTGGTATCAAAATACAAACAGTGGACCAGGAGTACCACACAATGTCAGTATTGTCAATAGCACTAGTCTGAATTTTAATACGGATGCTTCTCATAGATTAATGCTCGGAAACTTAACGATTGAATCGAGTTCTACACTTAGTCTTTCCACTACTCCAGGTGGAGACCTACACATCACAGGCAACTTCACCAACGACGGTACTTTCAATGGCAATGAACGAGCCGTACTTTTCAATGGCTCGACAGACCAAAATCTGGGCGGAACAGGCACTATTAATATTGACTTCTTGACTGTCAATAAACCTACAGGAAAGCTCCTCTTCGGCAGGGAAATCACCGTCAATAAATCTGATGGAGTCGTAACCCTTACTAGCGGAGACATAGACCTCAACGGCAATGATTTACTACTCAATGGTGCCACTAGCAGTATCTCCGAAGATAGAGCCAATAACCACTTCATCACCGATGCCACCGCCACCAGTGAAGCCAGCAAAGGCGGAAGAATAGTCGCCAATGCTCGCCCCGTAACGAGTACAGAAACAGACATCGCAGGTTTGGGCTTATTCTTAAATCACACCTCTACAGATTATGATGTAAACATCAGTCGCTACCACTACAGAGGAGCAGGCACAGGCATTCGTAAGATTTATAACGTAACAGGCACTCCAACAGCCAGTACCCTCAGTATAGAATATGCCAATGATGAACTTTCAGGTGTACCAACAGTTACGATAGGGCTATTTAGGTGGAATGGAAGCTGGAGTCCGATTGCTTCTACCACTTCAGGCAATAAAGTAACTGCCACAGCCCCTGTTACGGCGTTCTCCGCTTGGACATTGGGCGATAACAATGTTCCACTTCCTGTAAGGCTCACACGCTTTGAGGCTACTAGAATCTCTGAGCAAGAAGTGAAAATAGCTTGGCAGACAGCCTCTGAGCAAGATAACCTTGGTTTTGAGATTCAGAAAAGTGAGGACGGACAAAACTTTGAGACCATCTATTTTAAAGAAGGAGCAGGCAACTCTAGCCAAATCAGAGATTATCAAGTCATCATTTCTGAGAGCAAATCTGCCTATTACCGCCTAAACCAGTTAGATACAGACGGCACTAGCACGCTGAGCAATGTGGAGTTTGTATCTGAAGGGCGTATAAAGCCGCATTTTACGATTTATCCCAACCCTACCTTGGGCGAGATTTCTATCCAAAGTAATTTGGCATCAAATGCAGTGCTAAGGGTAAAGATTTTGAATCAGCAGGGAAACCTTCTCCAGACGTGGCAGGGTACACTGGAAGAAATCACAGCACAAATGCAGCAAAGCACAAAAAAATTACCCTCAGGAGTCTATTTCATGCAGCTCGAAGCAGAAGGCAGCCGCCAAGTCAGCAAACTTGTGAAGCACTAAAATAACTGTGCTTATTTTTTTAAGTAGGCAATTAATTTTCATCAAAACCTCTCCCGATTTTTTTGGGGGAGGCTTTTTTTTGCTGAATATTTTCAGACACAAAAAGAAAATACTTCACAGCAGATGAATAAGAGAAACGTGTCCAAACCATTTTTTGCAATCGTTTGAACCCGCTTCAAAAGAGCTTTTTTAGCACTATTTTATAGATGAATTATACTTTTTGAGGAAAGTTTGATTTTTAATAAATTATTTAGCGAAATTTCGCTAAATATATTTGGAGATATGGATTGGCTTTTTTATTATTGCAAAAGAAATTCACTTACAGCGAAATTTCGCTAGAAAACAGAAAGTAATATTTCACAATAAAACACAATAAAATATGGTCATGCACAGCACCCTCGAAAATAGAATAGAAGTACTCGCAGAAATCACCGAAAGCTATCAAGAGATACTTACTCAGGAAGCGCTTGAGTTTGTGGTTAAACTGCATACACATTTTAATGCCCGCCGCTTGGAGCTGCTTCGCAAGCGTGAAGCACGCCAAAAAAGCATAGACAACGGTATTTTTCCTGATTTTTTGCCTGAGACTGAGCAAGTTCGTCAAGGTGATTGGCAGGCTGCTCCTTGCCCTGCTGATATTCAGGATAGACGCACCGAAATCACAGGTCCCGTGGATCGCAAAATGATTATCAATGCTCTTAATTCAGGTGCAAAGGTATTTATGGCTGACTTTGAAGATTCCAATTCTCCTAGCTTTGCCAACAATATGGATGGACAGATTAACCTCAGAGATGCCATCAACCGAAACATCGATTTTACTGCCGACAATGGCAAAACATATCAATTAAAAGAAAAGCATGCGGTTCTATTTGTTCGTCCTCGTGGCTGGCATTTAGAAGACAAAAACATCGTGGTAGATGGGGAAGCCGTCTCAGGTAGTTTGGTAGATTTTGGATTGTACTTCTTTCACAATGCCAAGACTTTGCTAGAAAACGGAACAGGGACTTATTTTTATCTCCCTAAGCTAGAGAGTCACTTAGAGGCTCGCCTCTGGAATGATGTCTTTGTATTTGCACAAAATGAATTAGGAATCCCACAAGGCACTGTCAAAGTTACCGTCTTGATTGAGACAATCTTGGCTGCCTTTGAAATGGATGAAATCATCTATGAGTTGCGTGAACACATGTGTGGACTCAATGCAGGGCGTTGGGATTATATCTTTAGTGCCATCAAAAAATTCATCAATTATCCTGATAGAATATTCCCTGACCGCATCCAAGTAGGTATGACAACTCATTTTATGCGCTCTTATGCCAAACTACTGGTGCAGACTTGCCACAAAAGAGGCGTACACGCCATGGGCGGTATGTCTGCCTTCATCCCTAGCCGCAAAGATGAAGAAGTGAATCAAAAAGCATTTACCAAAGTAAAAGAAGACAAAGACCTAGAAGCCCAAACGGGTTTTGATGGCACTTGGGTAGCACACCCTGATTTGGTAGCCGTAGCCATGGATTCTTTTAATAATGTACTAGGCGACAAGCCCAACCAAAAAGATGAAACCAAGAGCCAAGCTTATGAGATTACTGCCGAGGATTTACTCAACTTTGACGTAAAAGGTGGTAAAATCACCGAAGAAGGAATGAGAACGAATCTAAATGTAGGAATCCTTTATGTAGAATCTTGGCTTAACGGCGTAGGAGCAGCGGCACTTTACAATCTCATGGAAGATGCAGCAACGGCTGAGATTTCACGTGCCCAACTATGGCAATGGATTCACAATGAAGGCGTAACCCTAGAAGATGGTCGCTCAGTAAATCTAGCCTTGTATGAGCAAATTTTGCCCGAAGAGTTAGCCAAAATCAAAGAATATGTAGGAGAAGAAAGATACAAGAACGGAAAATTTAGCCTTGCCACAGAGCTGTTTGACAAACTGGTAAAGCAACCCAAATTTGAAGACTTCCTCACCATAGGAGCTTATCAATATATCTAAAATTAAAAATCAATAGCCTCTAACCCCAAGAGGGGCTTTAAAATTCCCCCTTTGGGGGCTAGGGGGCAAAAACAGAAAAAGCAGGTCTGCCAACCCGCTCTTTCTTCGTAATTTAAACCTTAAATCTTTTTAAGACATGACAAAAGAACAAAAAATTTCCGACTTAATCAATGATTGGGCTACTAATTCTCGCTGGAACGGGATAGAACGCACCTACACAGCCGAAGAAGTAATCACACTTCGTGGCTCTTACAACATTGAGTACAGCATCGCACGCATGGGTGCAGAGCGTCTATGGCACAAGCTCAATAGCCAAGATTTTGTGGCGGGTTTGGGTGCTTTGACGGGCAACCAAGCCATTCAAGAAGTACAGGCAGGCTTAGAAGCCATTTATTTGAGTGGCTGGCAAGTAGCTGCTGATGCCAACTTAGCAGGACAAATGTATCCTGACCAGAGTTTGTATCCAGCGGATTCTGTTCCCAAAGTGGTAGAGCGTATTAACAATGCACTTTTGCGTGCAGACGAAATCCAGAGTGTAAGCGGTGGAGATACACATTGGCTTGTGCCCATCATTGCAGATGCCGAAGCAGGTTTTGGAGGCAATCTGAATGCCTTTGAGCTGATGAAAATGATGATTAAAGCAGGAGCAGCAGGCGTTCATTTTGAAGATCAACTTTCTTCTGCCAAAAAATGCGGACACTTGGGCGGAAAAGTATTAGTGCCAACTACTGAAGCTATCAATAAACTGGTAGCGGCTCGTCTTGCAGCAGATGTAATGGGTGTGCCTACCGTACTCATCGCCCGCACAGATGCCGATGCCGCCGATTTGCTGACCAGTGATATAGACCCACGTGATCATAAGTTTGTTACAGGGGAGCGTACAAGTGAAGGTTTTTTCCAAGTAAAAGCAGGCCTAGAGCAAGGCATAGACAGAGGGCTTTCTTATGCACCTTTTGCAGACCTTATCTGGATGGAAACTTCTAAGCCTGACTTAGGGCAAGCACGTGAATTTGCACAGGCAATCCATGCACAGTTCCCAGGCAAAATGCTGGCTTACAACTGCTCACCTTCCTTTAACTGGAGAGCAAACCTGAACGAATCTCAGATGGAAACTTTCCGTGAAGAGTTGGCAGCAATGGGTTATAAGTTTCAGTTTATCACCTTGGCAGGATTTCACGCACTCAATACAAGTATGTTTGAGCTGGCTAAGATGTATCGTGAAAGAGGAATGGCGGGTTATGCCCAATTACAAGATAAAGAATTTGCCTTACAAAAAGAGGGCTTTACAGCAGTGAAGCACCAAGCATTTGTAGGCACGGGTTACTTTGATGCTGTCCAGAACACTGTAATGTCAGGTCAGTCATCTACAGTAGCTTTAAAAGGCTCTACCGAGGAAGCACAATTCTAGAGTAGTCTGTAGTCAATTATGTGTTTTTATTGTTTATCAGAAACCACTCCGTATTTTATGGGGTGGTTTTTTTGCTGAAATAGGGGTTACTATCTTCTGTTTTCATAAAAACTGATGACAACATTATGTTTGCGAAAAGGCGGATAGAGGTGAGGCTGAAGTGCTTCTATTAAATTTCGTACATAGGGCAAGGGAAGTACTATTCAATCCCGCTGGTTTGCGGACATTTTCTGTCAAACCATCCAAAAGCTTTTTTCTGTATCTCCTGTCTTTACGAAGCACTCACCAGACGTGAAATGAATAAGATAAGAGTTTTCCATAGAATTTAGCATCAAAAAACTAAATTACGAGCCGTAAGTAATGGTTTTTCGTAGAAAAAAGCTAATTTTAAGCATTCACTCAAATTAAATATACATATATGGAACCCATTACTGGACTTGATGCCACATTCTTATATGCCGAAACTGCCAACAGCCCCATGCACGTAGGCAGCGTAACGGTCATAGAAGGCTCTTTAAAATTTGATGACTTTCGCAAAGTAATTCAATCAAGGCTGCACCTCATCCCGAAGCTGCGGCAGAGGCTTATGCAAGTTCCATTTAATATTGATTACCCTTATTGGGTGGATGACCCTAACTTTGATTTGGACATGCACCTGCAGCACATTGCCCTGCCCAAATCTGGCAGCTGGAAAGAGCTACGCACTACTGCTTCTAGCATCATGAGCGAGCCCCTAGACCGTGGGCGGCCTTTGTGGCATTTTACTTTTGTAGAAGGGCTAGACAATATCCCACAAGTACCTAAAGGCTCTGTGGCCATCATCTCTAAGATGCACCACGTGGCCATAGACGGGATGGCAGGCACGAGCATTATGGCTTTGTTATTTGATTTGAGCTCCAAACCTGCAAAACTCCAAGAACCCAAACCGTATGAGCCTAGACCCCTGCCTGACTCGGTCTCGCTTATCGTCAATAGCAGCATGAGTTTTGTGGCAAAGCCTTTTAAGTTTCCTAGAATTGTGGCAGATACATTGACTGCTACTTTTAAGCTGGGCTTTATGAATCAGGCACAGCATATCAAGCTCCCTACGGCTCCTTTTACGGCTCCCCCTAGCCCCCTCAACCGCATTATCTCTCCTCGAAGGAAGTGGAACAGTGCCTTGCTTTCTTTTGAGCGGGTCAAAGCATTAAAAGATTTGATGGATACGACCTTCAATGATGTCATTTTGGCTATCTGTGCGGGTGCACTCAGAAGGTATCTTTTAGAAAAGAAAAAACTCCCACTCAAGCCTTTGGTGGGCATGGTGCCTGTCTCTACACGCAACCAAGCCGAAGAAAAAGGCACTTCTGGAAATCAAATCTCCTCTATGCTGGTGCAGCTTGCCACCAATGTAGAAGACCCCATCGAGCGGCTAGAAACCATCGCAGAAAACACGATGCGTACCAAAACTTACCAAAATGCCTTGGGTGCCAAGACCCTTGCAAAGATGGCGGAGGCTGTCCCTTTTGGCGTAGCCAATCAGGCAGCACAGATTTACTCAAGATATAAAATCGCAGAGATGCACAATCCTGTATTTAATGTAACCATCACCAATGTGCCTGGCCCACAGATGCCACTTTATCTCAATGGACACAAGGCACTTGCCGTTATGGGAATGGCACCGATTATAGACGGCATGGGGCTGATTATTACTGTGTTTAGTTACAATGGGCTTGTGAGCATTAGCCCCACTTCTGATGCCAACACCATGCCCGATATTGACATCTTTACACGTTATCTCCGTGAATCTGCCAATGAGCTAGAGGCTGCCATCATTGCACACACTGCCGAGCAAGCCAAGCCCGAAAAGCAAGCCGAGCTAAATGCGGAGTCAGAATCTTTTTTTGAATCTATCCGTGAGTTTTTGAAAGAAAACCCCAATTTACTTCCTCCAAATTCGGGTGTGTTTCAGGTACATATAGAAGGTGATGAACCCACAGACTGGAAGATTGACCTTAATAAATCTCCTGCCACTGTCAGAAAAAGTGCTGCCAGTAGCCCTGATGTACTCGTGAAAGTACAAGAAAAACACCTTATGCGCATCGTCAGGGGTGAGCTAGATTTACCCACGGCATTCATACAAGGGCGGGTAAAAGTAGAAGGAGATATGAGCAAAATCCCCAATCTTGCAGCTATTTTTTCTAAAGTCTCACAGTCATAAAATCCATTTAAAATCGGGGTGTAGGTTTATCCTCCCAAAAGTGCCATTTTGCCTTGAGGTAAAATGGCACTTTCTTGTAAATCTTCACCTAAAAATAATAACTTTGCGTCAGCAACGAATATTTTTTAGCATCTATCCATTATTTTTTTACCAATCATGAAAAATCACTTTGTATTTGTTTTAATTCTTGGGCTTGTTTTATTTTTATCATCTTCTTGTCAGAATAAAGAAGAAGGGCAGCATGCACACGAAATGCAGCATGCAGAGGGACAACATGCACATGAAGCCGAGGAAACAAGCCAAAACTATGACTGTGGCAACTGTGGTATGCCTTCACAAGAGTATCCTCAGTTTCACTCCAAAATCAAGACAGAAGCAGGCAAAGAGGTCTGGTTTTGCTCTACCAAATGTATGTTTATAGCTACCCTTAAGCCCAAAAGCATTTTGAAAAACCTTGCTGAGAGCCAAGTCATGGATTATTATGACAGCAAGTTTATCTCTGCAAAAGAGGCTTTTTATGTAACAGGAAGCGATGTACCTGGCCCTATGGGTGCCGACCTTATCCCACACAAAAGCAAGGAAGCCGCCGAAGAATTTATGAAAGAACACAAAGGCAAGGAGATTTTAAGCTTTGATGAAATCAATATGCAGGTAATGAAAGGACTTATGAAGTGATAAAATATATTTTGAAGTACTCTTTTTGTAAGAGGGCTTATTTTTTTGTATAAATCTTGCAAGTAATCAAGCAATTCATTTTTTTTGCTAAAAATACTCAAATTCTGATGATAAAGCCCGTAGATGTTTTACGTATGCTCCTTTTTATCTTTGCGATACTAAGCATTGGCTTGTTGTTGCCTGATGAAATAGCACTCGGAGGAAAATACAAAATCAAAATCCCTAAAATCACAGAAACCTTTAATTTCAGCAAGCCTGAATATGCTGACATTAGCAACATCACCAAAAAATTTGAAAAACCCACACAAAACATTAAGCCCTCTAATGACAGCACCCAAGCAGCTAAAAATAATAAAAAAGCAAATACCAAGCGCTATGTGCCTGATTCTCTGAGGCTCAATGATGAACTGAGAATACAATACCCCAAGGGAAAAGAAAATGTATTGCATCATTTTTTTGCCCAGCTTAGAAAGCTAGAAAAAGGTAAGAAAGAGCATATTCGAGTCATCCACTTTGGTGATTCGCAGCTAGAAGGTGACAGGATTACGGCATTTTTGAGAGAAAAATTTCAGGCAGTATTTGGTGGCTGTGGTGTAGGAGTAGCCGCCCTTGTGGATAAGCTCAACAGCAAAAGCTCTATCGTACAGAACACACCCAATAACTGGATTCAGACCTATATGTATGGTCCTCAGTATCGCAGGGCCAACCCCAATCACTATGGCTTGCTCGGAGAGATTTATAAAATGCCTTTGCCTGCAGAGCCTGCTTGGGCAAAAGCCCTCGTCAATTACCAAAAATCACCTTATGCCTCACCCATTCAGCAGAAAGTAGAAAACATCAAGGTGCTTTACAGAGCGGCAGATGCTCCCTTTGAGTTGAGTTTTACGCTGCCAGGTGAGCCCGAAATCAAAACAAAAATAGAACAAGGCAAAGATTTTGGTGTATTTGAGCAGCCTTTGCAGTCGCCTTTTGAGCGTGTGCAGATAGGCATCGCTACGGGCAGTGCAAGCCCTGAGATTTATGGGGTGATGCTAGACTGTAATCAAGGGATTACCTTTGACAATGTGCCACTGAGGGGCAGCTCAGGGGTTGATTTTGTGCGGGCAGATGCAAAGCACTTCAAAAAACAGTTTGACATGCTCAATGTGAAATTCGTCATTTTACAGTTTGGGGTCAATATCGTGCCCAATCCACAAGCAAACTATGGCTGGTACGAAAACATGTTTTATCAGCAGTTAAAGTTTCTGAAAGACCTAGACCCTGAGCTAGACATCTTGGTGGTGGGCGTATCAGATATGTCTTATAACACAGGCAATGGCTATGAATCATATCCCAATATAGAAAAAATAAGAGATGCCCAACGCAACGCAGCCTTCAAGGCGGATTGTGCTTTTTGGGATTTGTACGAAGCCATGGGAGGGCATAACTCTATGCCTAGCTGGGTATTTGCTCAGCCTCAGGCATTGGCAAACAAAGATTTTACACATTTCACTGCCAAAGGGGCAGGAATAGTTTCAGAAATGCTATACAAAGCAATATTAAGTGAATATGATGAATTCAATGCATTATCTAATTAGTCTCTACATTGGTCTTTGGTCTTCGGTGGCTTATCAGTATGTAGAAGAGCTGCCCAAGCCTAAATACACACTCAATCAAGAGTACCGTGCTTTTGTGAAATACCAAGATAATCTCATCATCAGCCCTTACCCCGAAAGTACTTTGATGAGCTTCTATCAGGCTATAGATGGGCTTTTAGAGGATAAAAGACAAAAACTAAACATAGTACATATTGGAGATTCACACATTCAGGCAGATTTTTTTTCTAATCGAGTACGCTCTCACTTTCAATCAGAAAAGCTGCTAGGCAATGGTGGGCGCGGCTATGTGTTCCCCTGCTCTATGGCCAACTCCCATGACCCTAGCTCTCTCAAAGTAAGTTATACAGGCAAATGGACAGGCTGCAAAAACATTCAGATTTCTACGAGTTGTTCTTGGGGCTTAGGCGGGATGACTGCCACGACCTCTGATGTCTCGGCAAGTTTTACCATTGACCCCAATGCCCGCAACGAGCAAAACTACCCCATTACCCGTGTAAAGGTCTATTATGATGTCAGAAGCCCACAATCTTATTTTGTGAATGTGGTAACCAAAGACGGGCTGCTAGAGCCTTGTGCCCTCAGTGCAGATGGGTTTGCAGAGTTTTGCCTTCCCGAACCTCAGGATAAGATTACTTTTCGCTTAGAAAAAAAACTTTCTACCCAAAGTAAATTTGTGCTAGAGGGGGTATCCTTAGAAAATGATGAGCAAGGCGTACAGTATCACTCTGTGGGTGTGAATGGAGCAATGGTCAGCTCTTACCTCAAAGTACCTAATCTAGAGAAACAGCTTCACAGCCTTCACCCTGATTTGGTCATCTTATCTCTGGGCACGAATGACGCCTACTCTCTTAACTTTGATGCCAATGCCTACAAGATAAACCTTGCAAAGCTGATACAACGCATCAAAACAGCTACTCCGAAAGCCTCTATTCTGATTACGACTCCAGGCGACTGCGGCCTGCCAGGGGGAGGGGTAAACCCTAGCAACCTATTGGCACGCAAAAAGATACTTGAACTTGCCGAAGAAAGTGACTGTGCTGTATGGGATTTATTCACCATCATGGGGGGGCTAGGCTCGGTCAATCACTGGCTTAAAGCAGGCATGTTTGCCTGGGACAAAGTCCACCTGACAGGCAAGGGCTATCATCTTCAGGGTGATTTGTTGTATGATTCATTGATTCAAGATTACTTATACTACCGTGTCAGAAGGGGTTTCTAGTTTTTAGGGCTGATTTTTTTGACTTGGCATTTTTAAATTTTCATTTCATTACTAATAAAAAACCTAATGACAATCTACCAAAAAAGACGAGATTTACTGGCTACGGTGTTTTTTCTAAATTTATTTTGTATTTTATCTAACAAGGATTAAATAGGCGTGATGGATTTTTTAAAAGGTTTGTTCTTGTTTGATGAAACTCGCCCGATGATTTTCACAGACGCTATTTTTTGGTTTTTTTTTACAGTAGTAATCTTAATTTATCAGGGAGTGCATCGCCGCATTATGCTTCGGAATGCTTTCTTACTACTGTTTAGTTTGTTTTTTTATTACAAAGCAGGAGGCTTTTTTTTCATCCTCATTTTGTTTTCTACTGTGGTAGATTATGTGCTTGGGGCAGCGATACACCGCAGCCAAAAGCAGGCTTGGCGTACTACCTTCTTGGTGCTTAGCTTGGTGATTAATCTGGGTTTGCTTTCTTATTTTAAATACACTTATTTTTTCACAGATTTATTTAATCAGGCACTTCAGACCGAGTTTAAGCCTATAGATTATCTTTCTTTGTGGAGCAACCAGCTTTTTCAGACTAATCTTGACATCAGCAAAATCATATTGCCTGTGGGGATTTCTTTCTATACCTTTCAGACATTGAGTTATACACTTGACATCTACAGAAGGCAGCTTGAGCCTGTCAGTAATATCATAGATTTTGCGTTTTATGTGAGTTTTTTTCCGCAGCTAGTAGCAGGTCCCATTGTGCGTGCATCGGAGTTTGTGCCACAGATTTATGAGCCTTACCGCTTAGAAGCAAAAGAATATGGCTTGGCAGTATTTATGATTTTGAATGGCTTGGGCAAAAAAATCTTAATTTCGGATTATATTTCTATCAATTTTGTGGATAGGGTTTTCTTAAATCCTACGGCATATTCGGGTTTTGAGAATCTCATGGCGGTCTATGGCTATGCCATTCAGATTTATTGTGATTTTTCGGGTTATACAGACATTGCCATAGGTTTGGCACTTTTGATGGGTTTTAGGCTGAATATCAATTTTAACTCTCCTTATGTAGCCACGAGCATTACTGATTTTTGGCGAAGGTGGCATATTTCACTTTCTAGCTGGCTTAAAGATTACCTGTATATTTCTCTGGGAGGAAATCGGAATATCTCTTTGTTTACTTATTTGAGTGTGCCTGTTGTGTTCGTGATTTTTTTAGTGGCAGACGGGTGGGTGTGGAGTAATTTTGCTTTTTTCTTGATTGTGGTGAGCCTTTGGGCTTTGTGGCAGCTTTACCCCCTAAAAAAATGGATTGCTTTGATGGGCATTGCATGTTTGCTGGGCTTTGGGCTGCTTCTTTTTGTGCAGTCAGATTGGCATAGTTTTGTGCTGGTGTGTCTGATTATTGGTTTTTGGGCTTTGCTACTGATGCGTCCTGAGCTAAACACTACGGTCAGTACTTACCTCAATCTCTCCATTACGATGCTTTTGGGAGGGATGTGGCACGGTGCGAGTCTGCGTTTTATCATCTGGGGTGCACTGCATGGGGTGGCATTGGCAGTGCATAAGTTTTGGCTAGATGCTACAGGCACAAAAGGCATAGAACCTACGGGTTTTCGGCGTTTTTTAGGTCAGTTTATTACCTTTCAGTTTGTGTGTTATTGCTGGATATATTTCAGGGCCAATAGCTTAGATACTGTCTTTAAGATGACTTCACAGATTACGAGCAGTTTTCAGTGGTCAGTGATTCCGCAGGTATTGTCGGGTTATTCAGAGGTGTTTTTGTTGATGCTTTTGGCTTATGTTATTCACTGGATTCCACGCAAATACAAAGATAACCTTAGCTTAAGGTTTGTTACATTGCCTGATTTGGCAAAGGCTGCCGTGATTGCACTTGTCGTGTTGATATTGTTTCAGGCACGCTCTGCAGAGATACAGCCTTTTATCTATTTTCAGTTTTAGAAGAAGCTTTTTTACTTTTCGGTTTTTCTTTTTTGCATAATAATCGTGGTCGGAATCTCAAAGATATCCTTTCTCTCTAGCACCAGTTCTAGCTCGGGTAGGGTTTTGAGAGAGTCCATCTTATCTTTTCTGGCGATGACATAAACATCAGGAAAAGATTTGATTGCTTTTTTTAGTTCGCTCAGGCTATCATAGCTTTTAATTTCTTTTTGGGCATAGAATACAAAAGCAGGATTAAAGATACTATAGGCTATGATGGGTTTGTTCAAATCTATTTGTTGGCGTGCCACATAGGCAGGGTTTTCCTTATCTACTTCAGGGAAGGCAAGCCAGAAAAAAACCATATTCAAGGCCACAAAAGTGAGTGCTTGTGTGGTGATGACTCTCGGGAAGTTTTTTTGGTAAAGAAAAATAATTGCCAAGAAGCCTCCCACAGGCAAAAATGCAAAATAATATGCCAAATACGCCTTGTCAGAAAGTGCTTCATCTAAGCCCAACCCTATATAAATACCCACAGGAAGGACAAGCGTAAGCAAGAAGAAAAACCAAGTACTGAGCTGCCTGCTGAGTCTGTTGTGTATATTAAAATCAAAATTTGCCAGATAATAACCCAAAATCACTGACCAAAAAGGATACAAAGGCACTGTATAATTGGGCAGGCGAGTGCTGGAGATAGAGAATATCAGCAAGACAGCCGCCCCCATCATCAAGCAAAAAAACAACACAAGATGCTCATTGCATTTTTTGTAAGCTACTCCAATAGCTTGCAACAAATACACACCTAAGGGCATCATGCCCACAAAGACATAAGCCCAAGTGATTAAAAATATACCCCCGTGCCCTTCCATGGGGCTGCTAAATCTTTCTAAATTTTGCTTCATAAAAAATGCCTCTGTCCAAGCACCCTCTGTAGCAAAATGCACCGCAAAATACCAAGGAAGCGATACCAACAACATCAGAAAAATACCTAAAAAAGGGCGAAACCTTAGAATGTCTTTCCAAGTAAAACGTTTTGAGAAGACCAAAAACAAAAATACGCCCAGCCCTGGCATCACCATCCCGATAGGGCCTTTGCACAAAATAGCCAAGCCCAAACAAAAATACCCCGCAAGAGCATACCCTAGCTTTTGCTCTTGGTAAGCCACAAACAAGGCAAAAGCCCCCACAGTAGTAAAAAAAATCAAGTAGGGGTCAGGCACTGCCATATGTATCTGAATAGAAAAATGTGTAGAAACCAGCAGCACCACCGATGCCCAGCGGGCACTGCGCTCATCTAAATAACGAGCCGCAAAAAAGTAGGTAGCCAAAATGGTAAAGACACCAAAAACAACCGAAAAAAAACGAGCCGCAAACTCCCCAAAACCAAAAATACTGTAGGCTATCATCATAAAATAATAATGCAAAGGCGGCTTTTGCTCACGCAACTCATAATTGAAAGTAGGTATTATCCAATCATTTTTCTCTAGCATCTCACGGGCACAGCCTGCATTGCGGGCCTCATCTAGAGAATAGACATCTAGGTTGCCCATGTTGGCAGATAATAAAATGTAGGCACTGATTGTTAAAAAAATAATCCAAATAATTCGAGGCATCTCTAAGTGTCTTTAAAGTTTACTCAAAACTAAAACAAAAAACACAATCCTGAATGATTTTTAACAAACAAATCCACCTCATACAAAACCAATGAAGTAAAGTATTTTGGAGTATGTGAGAATAAAAAATAGAAATGTTTTCTTAAAATCTCAATTTTTATCTATTTTTCAAGAATATTAAGAAGTCTATCCAAATAAATCATATGATTCTGAAAAATATATACAGCATCTTCCTTTTCCTGATGATACTCCTTACGGCCTGCAGCACTGACCAGCCCGAATATGCCATTAGCCAACAAATCAAACTCTCAGAAAGCATCAGGTCTTTTGAGTTTTTGAGGTCAGAAACAGAGAAAATACTCATAGGAGGCTTTAAAGAAGCCCGAATAGGACTCAATGCCGAAAAAAAAATCGTCAGCTTTAAGAATATTGCCTTTGAGTGGAATGCCCGCCTCAATAATGTCAAATACCAGCTAGAGACTATGCAACAAGACCTCTCAGAAATTAAAGAAGAAGCTGCCATTTATTTCAAAAAACTTCAAGCCATTACAGACAGTATCAAAGATGAAAACATCAGAAAATTAGAAATCAAACACAACCGAATTTTTAAAAAAGAATGGAATGAAATCTTTGGCAAAGGTGAAAAAGCAATGAACGAACTCTTCAAAATCACCCAAAAAGGAAGGGATGTGCATAAAGTCATCATCAATGACGGACTCAGACAAGAAGGTAAAAATAGCCTGCAAGCCATACAAGCCCTCCAAAAAGAATACCGCAGCTCATTTGATACTTTGTTTGTGTTTACTTGTGCTGCCATTAAAAAAATTTCTGTCAAGAATGCAGATGTCTATCCTGTCTGTGACTCTACCCGTGAAGAAAGGCTCAAAAAAAATAAATTTCAATAAATCACCGCCATGAAAATCGTCTGCCTCTCTGATACACATACCAAACATCGGCAAATCAATATCCCCGAGGGAGATATTCTTATCCATGCAGGAGACATCTGCCACAAAGGAAAAGATGAGGCCATCATCAGAGATTTCAATGACTGGCTCGGCACATTGCCACACAAATACAAAATTATTACAGCAGGTAACCATGATTACCTCCTGGAGCAAAACCCGCAAAAGGCAAAAAAACTCCTCTACAATGCCATCTACCTAGATGATGAAGGAGTAGAGATAGAGGGCATCAAGATATGGGCATCTCCCGTAACACCTCGCTTTTTGCGTCTGGGCTTCAACAGAAAGACCCGTGAAGTCATCAGAAAACACTGGCAAAAAATACCCCAAGATACCGATTTACTCATTACGCATAGCCCTGCACACAAGATTGGGGATAGGTCTTTTTTTGGGCTGAGAGGCGGCTGCCGAGATTTAAAAGCGTTTTTGCCACACATACAGCCTCGCCTGCACGTGTTTGGGCATATCCACGAAGATTATGGGCAGACCCAGATAGGCAATACGCTGCACATCAATGCCTCTTTGGTAGATTATAAACTCAAACCCATCCGTAGCCCTTGGGTCATTGATTGGGCAAAACTGACCACAGAGTATCGAAGGTAGGCAAGTTATTGATTTATCGGCAATGAATGTTTTGGTAAAAATACATAGCCATTTTATTTTTAAACCATTCTTAAAACACAAAGTACGGAGAAGTTTTTTTATTTCTAAGAGGTGTGCATTAGCTTTGTGCATTGCTCACTCTTTAATACAATTATGCACATAGCCATCGCTGGAAATATAGGCGCAGGAAAGACCACACTTGCCCAAAAACTTGCCCAACACTATGACTGGGATGTCAGTTACGAATCTGTGGAAGACAATCCTTATCTGGAAGATTTTTATGCAGATATGCCCCGTTGGGCTTTTCATCTGCAGGTTTATTTCTTAAATAACCGATTTAATCAAACCATTTCCATTCGCCAAAACCCCAAACCCATCATTCAAGACCGCACCATTTATGAAGATGCCTATATTTTTGCACGCACTCTAGAGGCACAAGGGCATATGAGCAAGCGTGATTACAAAAATTATTTTCAGATTTTTGAGTCACTCATACGCTTCGTCAAAGCACCAGACCTGATGATTTATCTGAGGGCTGATTTGCCCAAACTCAAAGAAAGAATCAGACAGCGGGGCAGAGATTTTGAGGCAAATATAGAGGATGCTTACCTCCAAAGTCTAAACCAATGCTATGAAGATTGGATTCAAAAATATGATGAGGGCAAGCTCATCATCATAGAGATTAACCAAAAAGATTTGCTGCATCAGCCCAAAGATTGGCAGGAGTTGGTTTGGAAGATAGAGCAAAATTTACCCATCAAATGACAAACTTTCAGAGCGTTTTTAGGTTTGATACTAAAAAATAACAGAAAATGATTGTCTTAATATCCCCTGCCAAATCTCTAGATTTTGAGAAGCCAAGCCCCATACAAAAGCCAAGTATGGCCGCTTTTCCAGAAGAAACAGCCCAACTTATAGAAGCACTTCAGACATTTTCTACAAGTGATATTGCGGGGCTAATGAGCCTCAGTGATAAACTGGCACAGCTCAATTATGAAAGATACCAAGACTGGCAAAAAAGTGATACAACCCAAAAAACTGCCTTGTATGCTTTCCAAGGAGATGTCTATCAGGGCTTAGAGGCTGATAGCTTTGTGGAGGAAGACCTTGATTTTGCACAGCAGCACCTCAGGATTTTATCTGGATTGTATGGCGTTTTGCGTCCTTTTGACCTCATCAAGCCCTACCGTTTAGAGATGGGAACTTCACTTTCTATCGAGGGGCATAGCAATTTATATGATTTTTGGGGAGATAAAATCACCCAAAAAATAAACGAAGCATTGGACATTCAAAAAGAAAAAACAATCATAAACCTTGCTTCCAAAGAGTACTTTAAGGCAGTCAAGCCTAAAAATATTCAAGGGAAAATCATTTACCCTAATTTTAAAGAAGAGAAAGGGGGCAAGTTTAAGATTGTAAGTTTTTTTGCAAAAAAAGCAAGAGGGATGATGAGTGCCTATATCATCAAAAACAGGATAGTACAGCCCGAGCAAATCAAATATTTTGACCAAGAGGGCTACCAATTCAATGCTTCTCTCTCTACAGAAAATGAGTGGATTTTTACTCGTTAGCCTAGTTTTTTATTAGATTTTAGATAGAAAGCACATCAAAGTATTTTTTTTTAAGAAAGAATTATTATATTGATTCTCGATGAGTAGATGTATAATTGATAATCTTTTAAATCTATGGGCAAACCTTCCTTAAAATCAGGTATATTGCTGATTGCTGAGCCTTTCTTAGGAGATGCCAACTTTGAGCGCAGTGTGATATTGCTTTGTAACCATGGTGCAGACGGTTCTTTTGGTTTTGTGCTCAACCGAGTCAGTACGATGAGTCTGCAAGAGATAGAGTCGGAAGGGCTTTATGCAGATATGCCCATCTATGTAGGCGGGCCCGTGGAGCAAAGCACGCTGCATTTTATCCATTGTATGCCTGAGCATATAGAGGGCTCTATTCCCATTGTGGGAGACTTGAGCTGGAGTGGAGACTTTGAGCAGATTAAATCTTTGATAAATCTAGGCAAAATCAATGAAGAAGACATTAGATTTTTCGCAGGCTATTCTGGCTGGTCAGCAGGGCAGCTACAAGATGAGTATGATGAAAATGCTTGGATAGTTACGGAGGCTGACACAGATTTTTTATTCAAGACTCCTCCCAAAGATTTTTGGAGAGAAATCTTAAAAAAAATGGGTGGCAAGCACAAAGCCATGGCACATTACCCCACTGATCCAAGCCTTAACTAGCCGCAGGAAGTGTAAAAGAAACTGTAGTGCCTTTTCCTAATTTGCTCTCTATGTGAATCGTGCCGCCGTTTTTTTCTACAAAATTTTTGCAGAGTAGCAATCCAAAGCCCGTCCCTTTTTCTTTTTGGGTGCCTGTGGTGCTAAAATGCTCTTCGGCATTAAAGATTTTTTGTATATTTTTTTCGGAGATTCCTACCCCTTGGTCTTTGACTTCTAGGTGTATTTGCTGCCCAGTATGCTGGGCTGTGATGCTGATGCTGGTCTGTTTTTCAGAAAATTTAATGGCATTAGAGAGGAGGTTACGCAATATAAAATTAACCATATTGGCATCTGCATACACTGTGATAGGTGCTTGGGCATCTAGCTTCAGGCTGACTTCTTTTTCTTGGGCTGTGATTTTATACAGAGAGATGTTTTCTGTCAAAAGCTGCTTAAGGTCTAGTTTTTCAGGTTCGAATTTAATGTCTTCAGTTTCAGAAAGAGACCATTGCAGCAAATTGTCTAACAGATTGACGAGTCTATTGACTGATTTTTGGGTTTCGGAGGTAAATTGTTTAATCTCCTCTTCGGTAAATGCTTGGAAATCAATTTCTAATATTTTCATAAAGCCTACGATGGTATTGAGGGGAGCCCTGAGGTCATGAGAGATGATAGACAAGAATTTATCTTTTACAGAGTTTAGCTTTGAGAGCCTTTCTTCGGAGTCTTGTAGTTTGGTATTATTGGCATTGAGTTCTTCGTTTTGTTGGTTTAGTTCGTGGTTATTTTCTTTAATCTGATAGATGTATTCACGCAGTTCCAAGAGCATTTGGTTAAAATTGCTATTTAGTTTTTTTACTTCTCGACTTGAGCCAGTGTTGGCAAGCTCTATGGGGCTATCAAAGCGGTTATCTACGTTTTGCTGTATGATTCGGCTCAGATTCTCGATAGGCTTTGTGATTTTATTGGCAGAAAGATAGCTAATCGAGATACTTCCTAAGAGCATTAAAGCCGAATAAAAGACAAATAATTGGTAATGGTTCTTTTTGAGGTCTAAGATTTTTTTGTCTGTTTTTTTAAGAATATCCTCAATGGCGTAGATAAGCCCTGAGCCAAGCTGACGCAGCAGCCCTCTTTTACCTGATATTTTGCCATTGGTATAGTTAAGCCCTATGATAGATTCTAAGCGAACAAGCTGCTGAAAAAGGCTTTGGTACTCCATCAACAAGGCTTCTAATGCTGTTTTTTGGGTATTGCTCAGGTTTCTGTCTGTTTGTATAGATGCTCTAAAATCAGTATTGGTATCTGTAAACTTCTGTACATAGGCCGTGTCTTTTCTGTAGAGATAATCTTTTTCGTGGCGGCGCAGGGTGAGCAGCTTTGCTGGATACAGCCCTGTATCTTCTAATTGGTGTGCAGTAGCCCTTACACGCCCTTCTAGTCCATCATCTATGAATCCTCTTTGTAGGGTGAGTGCCACGACTTTATCAAACACCTGCCCGTATGCCTGCAAGCTGTCTTTAATTTTTAGGAGCTTGGCACTGAATGACATTTGGTCTTCATCAAGGCTTGTGGCTATAGGGTGTTGGGATAAACCTTGAAGTATTTCTTGTGTTTTTTTGAGCCGTGCGTGATGCTCAGTGAGGGATTTACTTTTCTTGGTTTTATAAAACTCTTGGGTAAGAATCTCGTGCGTAAAAAAATCTTGCTCTAGCTTATATAATGCAAAGACCTCTACAAGTAAGTTCTCTACCTTGTGATTAAACTCATTGAGCTTATCAGCTTTTTGATAAAACCACCAGCTCATCAAGGCAGAAGCCACCAAGATGCCCACAAAGCCCATGAATACAAGGAACAATCGTTGCCTTAAAGAGCTTTCCCTTAATAACATTGGTAAAAGTTTTAGTGAATAATATCTCAACAACGCTTTATTTATACTTACACGTATTTCGGCAAACTGTTAGGTGAGTACACAAATTTACTTGATGACCAAAACAGTTTACTTTTATCTACTCACTGGCACTTATCTTACATGAGTCATACAAGCATCAAAGCGATTTTTGTCCATACCTAAACAGACACTAACTTCTTTTGCAAGAATAGTGCAATTATTTTAATTCACAGGCATTCACCTATAAAACAAAATAGGCTATTCACCGATTAAAATAAGTTGATAGTCTGTGTATTCATGTCTTTTATAAGTAAAGGTAAGCGCGTACAGATGTCTGTAGGGTTATATTTTTACGTAAAACTTTTACCCAACCTGCCGCTGATTTATTCAAAAAACACAGGTTCTTTCTTAGCCATAGCTGCACTGACAACCAGTGAAATAAGAAAGCCAAAGAACACTGTGGAAATAAGCCCAAAAACGAACAATATGCCAGGCTGCATCATATATGAAGAGAAACTTAGTGCGACATCTATCTGCTCCGAAGAGATCTCAGGATTTTGCGTTTCTATCTGCTCACGAGCTTTCTCTAGTGTCATAGCAATGAAATTAGGGTCTATAAAAGTCATATAAATCACACTAAAAGCTGAAGACAATACCCCAGAGATAAGGCTGATGAGTGTCCCTATTCCTAGGCCTTGAGAGAAGTTCATGTAACCTTCATTGCCTTGCTTAAAACTCTTGTGTGCCAGCACCATGCCCCCCACCAATATCACTAAACTAAGCAAAGAGAGTGCTTGATTAAAGGCTTGCCCTGTGAGCTGCAAGATGATGTAAAATGCAATAGATGCCAGCCCTGTGATTAATCCGTAGGTCAGGCTAGTAGCCAATACAGTCGTTTTGGGTTCTTGATTCTCGAGGTGTTGTTCCATGATTCGTTTTGTTTATGGTATGTTGGTTTGTTGATAATCAGGATATATGTATGTAGTCGCAATGATACGAAAATCATTACATTTTTCAGTTTAAAAAGACTATCCTTTGAATATGACTTATTTTGGTACTAAATATGTTAAACAGTAGAGTACTGTGTATGAAGAGTGAAACACTTGCCAAAAAGTACACTCTATAATCGGTTAGAGTTTTTCTAAAACGTATATCACAGACAAATTAATAGCTTTAGATGCATCATCTTATTAATATAGATTACATACATTCATTGGATAAAAAGCGAATAGCCCTGTGCCACCAGCTTCTTTTAATTATTCTAATAGTAAGTTTTCTGATTACGTTAGTCAGTGAGCTAGTGTTAGGAGGTGCTCCTTGGTTGGTAGAAGTCGCTGTAATTGCTCCTTTGTTGTTATTTTTGATTTGGATAAATGCCCGTGGGCATTACCGTATGGCAGGGCTTGTGATGGGTGTCTGTCTTCCGTTGATTGTGCTTTTGGCAGACGCGTTTTTTAAGCTAAAAGTAGCTCAACTAGGCTCTGTGTCAGAGTATATCATTCCGTATTTGTTGCTCTTAAGTCTGCTTTCTGTTCCTTTTTTGATTTTTGATATTGAGCGAGACAGGTTTTTTTTGCTATCTAGCCTGTCTGTGAATCTTTTGTCAGTGTTTTTATTGGGTTATTTCCATCAATATTTAGGGATGGAAGGTTTGTTAGACGCAGCAGAGGCAACGGGTTACATATATTTCAAGTATGTTTTTCTGCTCAATTGGCTTTTGTTTGTGTTTTCATTTTGGGTACTAAAACAGATGAACCACCACTATGAAACCGAGCTTGAGTCTGCCAACTACGAGCTACAGTCTAAGCAAGAAGAAATCCAGTGCCAAAACGAAGAACTTACCCAACAATCTGAGCAAATCAAGCACATCAACCAAGAATTGGCAGATAAAGAACAGTCAGTCAGAAATCAAAACCTCACTCTTGAGCAAGAGGTCAGTAAACAGACCACAGCACTTAAAGCCATCAATCAAGAGCTAGACCTTTTTTTGTATCGGTCTTCACATGACTTACGCCGCCCCCTTACTACCTTAATGGGGCTTGCCGAAGTAGCACGTGCAAACCCTGACCCCGAACTTGCCTTTGAGCTCTTAGAAAAAGTAAACTTCACGGCACACCAAATGGACAAGATGCTCACAAAACTCAGAATGGTAAGTGATATCAATGGAGATACCATCACTTTTGACAACATCAAACTCAGAAAAATTATTCAATATCAGCACAAGTTATTCCAGAAAAAAATAGACAAACTAGGCATAAACATCAGTATAGATTATGACCCCAAGCTTCAGATTTGGTGTAATGATACCTTGCTAAATGCTATTTTTTATAATTTGATAGAAAACGCAATTCAGTTTTCACGCCAAAGAGAACCTTTTATTCAGGTAATTATTAGGTTAGAAGAAGATATTCTCCACGTACGCTTTTTAGACAACGGGCAAGGCATAGAAGAGCAGTACCTCCCACATATATTTGAGATGTATTTCAGAGCCAATGAATACGCAAAAGGGAATGGGCTTGGACTCTACGTAGTCCGAAAATCTCTCGAAAAACTCAATGGCACTATAGAAGTAAGCAGCGTTTATGGAGAAAAAACCCAGTTTGACATCAGAATCCCGTATATCCCACCTAAACTTAAGAAGTAAGCCAGTTTTGAATCATTAGATTCCCCTGTGGAGTCATCACAGATTCAGGGTGAAACTGTAGCCCTCGCACATCCCATGTCTTATGCCTCAAACCCATAATAATACCCTGCTCACTCAATGCCGTAACTTCTAACACATCTTCAGGAAAACCAGCATGCTCCACTGCCCAAGAGTGATACAGCCCCACTTCTATCTGCTTGGGGAGATTTCTAAAAAGAGTATCTTCTGCCAGAATTTTTACCTGATGTGCAAGCCCATGGTAAATCTGTGAGAGGTTAAGTAGCTTTGCCCCAAAGACTTCTGCTATAGCCTGATGCCCAAGGCAAATGCCCAATATACTTTTTTGGGAGGCATAGGCACGAATCAAAGGCAATAACAAACCTGCCTCAGAGGGAATGCCCGGACCAGGGCTGAGTAAAATTTTATCGTACTTTTGCACCTGAGGCAGCATAATTTGGTCATTATAAACCACATCAAGCACCAAGTCAGAAACATCTGCCTCTTCTATGAGTTGAGCAAGATTGTAAGTAAAAGAATCATAATTGTCTAAAAGCAATACTTTCATATAAAATGCCTCAAAGGGCTTTTCAGTTTTTCGATGAAAAATATGTACACACTACCTGACAAAACACGCCAAAAGATAAATAAACTGGCGCAAAATCAAGTTCCGTTTTGGTTTATGACTGATTTTTTGGGGCAGCAAGCTTGGGTGCTAGACCAAAACGAGCTGGCTAAAGAGAACATATATTTTGACTACCAAGGGCAAGGCAATCTGCCTACAAACCCACATACAGAAATAGCTAAAGTATTGTTTGAAAAATTCCCGATTTCTTATGAAGCTTATCAGCAAAAATTTGAGCAGATACAGCAGCACATCAGAAGAGGGGATACTTATCTATTAAACCTCTCTGCCCCCACACAGATTCAAACCAACCTTAGCCTTTGGCAGATATTTTTGCAAAGTAAGGCAAAATACCGACTCTTTTTTAAAGACCAACTGCTTTGTTTTTCGCCCGAAACTTTCATACAAATCAAAAACGGAAAAATATTTACCTACCCTATGAAGGGAACCATAGAAGCAAAAATACCCCAAGCACAAAATCAAGTACTCACAGACCCTAAAGAGAAAGCAGAGCATTATACCATCGTGGATTTACTCCGAAATGACCTTAATGCCGTGGCTAAAAAAGTACAGGTCAAGAGATTTAGGTATCTGGAAAGGCTCATCACTTCTGACAAAGACCTCTGGCAAGTAAGCTCAGAGATTTGTGGAGACTTGCCCCCAGATTATCGCACACATTTAGGAGATTTGCTGGCTCGGCTGCTGCCCGCAGGCTCTATCTCAGGAGCACCCAAGCCCAAAACCATAGAAATTATCACCCAGACCGAGGGCTACGAAAGAGGATTCTATACTGGAGTTATGGGGTACTTTGATGGGCAAAGTTTAGACACAGCTGTAATGATTCGCTTCATAGAGCGGCAAGGCAATGCACTTTGTTTTAAAAGTGGGGGAGGGCTTACTTTTATGAGTGAGCCAAAAAAAGAGTACGAAGAACTAATCAATAAGGTATATTTGCCTTTTCCTATAGCTGTGTTTTCTAATCATTGATAAATTTTTTATGGAAAAATCTCCTGCTCCTGATTTAAAAGACATCCTGAAAGTGCTTCAAGAAGAGCAGCACATCTCAAGCAAAAAACTGCAACAGAAAGTAGAAGACATCTTACGCCAAATCCCTAAGATTTCTCTCTTAGAAGCCAAAAGTCTGGCTAAGCAAGTGCTGGCACATTGCTTAGAAATCAAACAAATAGATATTTTATTAGACAAAAGTCTGG
Source organism: Microscillaceae bacterium (assembly GCA_011390205.1). GTDB lineage: Bacteria > Bacteroidota > Bacteroidia > Cytophagales > Microscillaceae > JAABSX01. The sequence goes on from JAABSX010000018.1 coordinate 51,280, forward strand.
CAGACATCAGCCCCACTCAATGGGAGGAGCTCACTCAAGTGTTGTGCCGATTGCTTGCTGCCGAGCCATTGCAATACATCATAGGAGAGGTTCAGTTTTACCATAATGTGTACCTTCGTCTTAGCTCTGCCGTGCTGATTCCGCGCCCAGAGACCGAAGAAATCATAGACTACATTCTCAAAAAACACCAGCAAAACCCACCTCAGCGTGTTTTAGACATAGGTACTGGCAGTGCTTGCATCGCCATTACACTCGCCAAGCACTTCCCAAATGCTGTAGTATGGGCATTAGATATTTCTGAGGATGCCCTTGAAGTAGCCCAGCAAAATGCCTTACAAAACCAAGTAGAGATTCAATTCAGACAGGCAGATATGCTTCATCTGGATACAAGTGATTTTCCAGAGTTTGAGATGATTGTCAGCAATCCACCTTACGTAACCGAAGCCGAGAAAGAAGCCATGCACACCAATGTGCTGCAATATGAGCCGCATTTGGCCCTGTTTGTACCTAATCAGAATCCTTTGATTTTTTACAAAGCTATTGTGGCCTTTGCCCAAAAAAAACTACTGCATAAAGGATGTATCTATCTGGAAATCAATGAGTTATTTGGATATGAGATGAATCTGTTACTCCAAAGCTATTCATTTACAGACATCCGCTTGCACCAAGATATGCAAGGCAAAGACCGCTTTGTGTCTGCTACATACTTACACTCTTCTACAGGCTTCCAATCCCCACAACCTTAGGGCTGCTGATGCTAGGGTGGTTCTCTGGCACAATGATAGAAATAGGGGCGGGCATCCCAGCAATGCCTGCTTTTTTGCCTATCCAGATTTTATACACCATTCCACGAACAGCACTTTCGCCATAGCCTGTGCCTTGTGTAGGGCTGGCATTGACACGTGTAATCTGTATGGGGGAGGCATAAAACTTGATATTGTTGAAGTCTTTTTTGAGAGAGAAAGGTTTGATGGTGTTGCGAAGCCTTAGCCCATCATCCTCTACCAATGTCCCCCCTGCAATGCGTACAAAATTTTCGGCACATTTATCTAGAGAGCCACTTTGTGTGAGTGTACGGATGTACTGTTCTAAGACTACTTTGACCTCTGAGGGAAGTTTTTTGACAGGAATGTCATTGGTTTTTGATTGTGTATAGGCATTGCCTGTCCAGATAATCATTGCGAGGGTAATACAAAAGAGATTTTTCATGTTAGTTAAGATTTATTGGATAATTGATTTAGAAGTGGGTGCTTGCATATATTTAGTTTATACTATATTTTGTGTAATGGGCTGATAATTGGTATATTATCAGATTAATAGATGAGCGCATTTACTTATTCAATATGGATTACTTTGCAGCTATGAAATAGTTGATAGATAATATTTAAAAAAATGGACTTCATTCCTAAAAATTTACGGCTGCTTACCTTTATGGTTACGTAATAAATAATCAATTTGCCAATGCAAACAAGATAAATTCTTTTTTGTAATGTGTCTAAAGCTTGTTTTTTTGTATAAAATCTCTTAAAATTTGAATATAATCGTATAAAAAATGCCAAAAACTCTGAATTATTCTTTAATTTAATGAGTTCGTAGTCAATTAAGAAAAGTGAGCATGAACCATAAAAATTCTTCAGTAGTGACAAAAAAGACAAGATATACTGCTCTGTTTATATTGTCATGGTTATTTTTTGAAAATGTCAATGCACAAAACCTTGCCTCCACTGAAGGCAGAGGTTTCGATATTTTTGCGTTGATTATAGTATTGTTGGGGCTGATATTCATAGCGGGCTTGGTCATTTTTCAGCACAAACTTCAGATAAGACGATTGAGAAAAATCGTGGCACAGCAAGTTAGCCACAAGGCAGAGTTACACAAAAGATTTACTCAGCAAGAGGAAGATATTTATAACCTTGGCCAAACCCTAAACAATGTCAAAAAAGACCTGCAGTTTAAAGACGAACTTCTCTACCTCAATGATGCCCAACTCCGTGCTGCAGATTTGGTCAATACAGAAAATTTTCCTGAGCTAGGTTACCGAGAGCCTGAGACTGTCATGAACAACATCGTGGCACGCAAAACCCGTGATACTCTAGAGAGCATTATGTATGCAAGACAGATACAACAGGCCATGCTCCCCAAATTAGAGGCTTTCAAAGCAGTTATTCCTGATTCTTTTGTGCTTTTCAGACCCAGAGATATGGTCAGTGGAGATTTTTATTGGTTTAATTCTAAAAGCCACCGTTCTGTGATTAGTGCCATAGATTGTACGGGGCATGGAGTGCCTGGTGCTTTTTTGAGCATGATAGGCAACGAGCTACTCAACAAGATTGTCGTGTTCAAAGGCATCACAGAGCCGAGCAAAATCTTGAACCAGCTACAAATGGAAATGCGCAATACCCTTAAGCAAAAAGAAAATGGAAATGAAGATGGCATGGACATTGGCATCTGCACACTACACATGGTGCCTTCAGAGTTAGAAGAGCTTTTTGGCAAGCCAAGGCTTGAGTTTGCAGGGGCAAAAAATAGCCTGATATACATTCAAAAAGGAGAAATGCACATCGTAAAAGGCGATAAAGTACCCATAGGCGGATATTTATTTAAGGATGATTATAACTTTACCAACCATAGCATTTCGCTAGAAGGAGAGACTACTTTTTATATGTTCTCAGATGGCTACGCCGATCAGTTTGGGGGCAAAGACCGCAAAAAGTTTATGGTAAGTCGGTTTAGAGAGTTGCTGATTGAGATTCATGCAGAGCCAATGGAGATGCAAAAACGAAGACTAGAAAAAGAATTACTTGACTGGATGGGCGGAATGCACCAAATAGATGACATTCTGGTCATGGGTTTTAAAATAAATGTCTAAAATAAGTAGCATATATTTGGATTATTCAAAACTATGTGTTATCATTGCAGTCCATAGCTGGTTGAAGGATAAAGGAGGCTAGGTAAACATCCCCGTTTACTCCTCCTTTGTCTTCTTTAGAGCCACCCTTTATTTTTCCTCAAAAATCCCAAGCAATCATATACCAACCTGTGCCATCTTCCTTGATTTCCTCGTGTACTATTTCAAAGCCTACCCGCTGGTGTGCTTTGATAGAGCGTGGGTTTTGTCTCGATACATACGTAATTAATAACTCAAACTCAGAAGAATAAACATGCTGAAGCTCCTGGTAAAGCTTGTCAAAAACGCCCAATCCTCTGTATTTCTCAGCCACGCATATTTGCCCACAATGCATATACGTATAGTCAGTAATGATTTTGCCTTTGAAGCTTATCTGCTGCATCAGCGAAAACATAGGCTCTAGCACTGGAAAATCCATCTCAAAATCTCGAGTCATTGCCAAACAATAGCCCGCCAAATCTCCCTCAGCAGTAGCGATGATGCTCGGCGAAGCTGTATTCATCCGCGCTAAAAGGCCAAAATTGTGCTCTAAGGTTACAAAACCTTGAGAAGCTTTTTGTGCTTCACTGAGATTTCGGGGAAGATTGGCTTGCTGAAGTGCCAAGACCTGTGCCAATGCTGCTGTGCTGTTTAGTAAAGAATATTCTATAGACATATTTGTAAGATTTTAGCCATTATATCATTACACAAAGCTAGTTAATTTGCTTGATGCAGACACAAAGAAGAAGACCATAAAATAAAATCAAGAAAAAGTTTTAATTATCAAATATAAAAAAGTAATTTACTAAAAAATCTTTCACCGTAAGTTTATACTTTTTAGTACAAATTTTGATAGGTAATTTATTGTAAATCTCTTACTTAAAAAATTAATCTCATTCACTCACTCACATCATGGAAGAAAAAAATGTAAAATCCTACCTAGAGGCACTTGCCGAAGAGCTAAACGGAAACTTCACAGAATATTCAGATGATACTGTCATCCTGACTGTCCCGTTAGAAGATGGGCGTTTTCAGAGTATTCGTGGGCTTATTGCCGAAAGAGAAGCAGGGCTGATGCTCATATTTACCTCTACTATTTGTCGCTTGCACGAGTTTCCAAATGTAGATTTTAAGCGGATGTTAGAGCTAAACTATGAGCTTGGCTATTCTAAGATTACCATCACAGATGAAGACTACTTGGAGTTAATGACTTCTATCAAGTACAAATTGGCCAATGCCGAAGAGATTCGCTATATGATCACAGAAATAGCCCAAACCGCAGATAAGCTCGAGCTTGAGATTACAGGAGAGGATATACACTGATGATGAGATACTTGCAAATTTGTTGAATTCATTTTTTAAAGATAAATGCGGATACTGCTACTCATCATTTGTAGTCTAACCCTCAGTGCCAAGCTGTGGGGGCAGCCTTCTTATGCACCCCTGCTTCAAGGTACTTGGGATGGTGATTGGGTGGAGAGCTCAGGGTTTTTGTTTACTTTTAGGCTAGATTTAGATACATTGCCTGATAAAAACATAGAAGGTAAAATCTACTGGCTTTTGGTCAAACATCCCGCTGATAGATTAGACTACAAAGACAAAATAGGAAAGCGTGCCACAGAATTTGTAAGAGGAAAAATAAACATCAATAAAGTATTCTTAGAAGGCTATCAAAGACAAGACCCTCACCAGATTATAAGTCTGGATAAATATAACTTGGTCTTAGACTGTAGCAAACAAACCTTAGAAGGTGAAAGCTATGAAGGTGGAACTTGGGCGGGGAGATTCTTTGCACTCAGAAGGGCCTCACTTGATACTGCAGCTTGTCATTTGCAAGAACAATCTATTCATTATTGTCATACACTTTTGTTAAATACAGATGCCTATCCTAGTGCCGCAGATAGAGCTATTTATTATCAATGGATACAAAGCTATTTGGATTGTAAGGGCATGGGCTTAGTCTATTTTCATCTGGCAGAGTGGAGTTTTGAGATGACCAAAGATAAGACTCAAGCTGCGGATACAGGGGAAAAATCGAGTGATAGTGTTGGCTTGCTTGCTTTGTTTGATTTTCAAGAAGCTTGGAATCGGCATATATTTGCCAGAAGAATGTCTGTAGCTCGGCAATTAATAAGTATACCTTTTCAGATAAAAGATGCTGCATTGCAAGATGATTTATGGCTTCTTGCCGAAGAGAAGTCTAACCAATTATTTCTAACAAAATACCCTAATTTTAGGCTGTCTTTGCTTCCTCTCATCCAGCAAATTATAAAGCTACAGTGCAAACAAAATCAAAAGCCCAACTTTTGGCGAATGCTCCAAGAGGAGCTGTCTTCTACCCAAAAGCTAGACTTTCAGAATGAGTCAATGCGTATAAAAAAACAAAGACTCTATTTAGATTTTTTAAGAAATCCTTAAATGAGGGCTGATTTTTATTTTTTAGGCTGCATAAAAGCCCCCAAGATAGCACCTAAGTTTGCTTGACCTGCACCACCCCCGATGATGTCCATGAGGTTACCCATGCCCTTGCCTTGTGCTGTAGAGTTCACTACATTGTTGAGTACGTTATTGATAGTGGCTTTGCCTGCATCACTGTTCAAAAATCCTGTAACCATTTGCCCAAGACCGTTGCTTGCTTCGGCTTTGCCATCTTTGGCAGTGGAGGCAGTAGCATTGGTAAAAGCTGCGCCTATAAAACCACCGATTTTATCACCTAGAGAACCCTCAGTGGTTTTGGTGTTGGCAGTTACATAGTTTTGTAAAAAGAAGAAAGCTGCACTTGTGAGCTGAGAGCTGACTGTAGAGCCTGAGGTGAAGTTATCAACAGGGATGCCCATTTGCTTGAAAGTAGCAGTAAGCCCGAGGCTGTCCAAGAAATTCGTTTTTGCTGCTTTGATTTCTCCTTTTTCATTTACTTCGGGAGTACCACTTTCTTTGGCAGCTTCTTTATTGGCAGCAGTTACGTATTGCTGTAGGGCTTTGTATTGCTCCTCACTAACACCTACCATTTTATTGACTTCAGCAATGACAGCCATCTCATTTGGCCCGAGAGAGCCATCTTTGAGTGCAAGGTTGAGCAAATCTGTAACCAAGGCAAATTTTAGATTATTGTCCTTAAACTTTTCCAAGTGGCTTGTCAGATCAGTTTCTTGGGTATTGGTAAGGGCAGTGGTTACGGTTTTTTTAGATGCCTCAGAGAGGTTGGCAGCCGTGGACATTTGGTCCATAAAGGCAATTTCTTCGGGCGTATTTTCTTTGTTGGCTGTAGATACTGCAGCCATGATGACCAAATAGGAAGTACGGATGTCTTCACTTTGGCTTAGGAAAGTATTTTGATTCATCTTGATGTAGATTTATTAAAAAAAAGTAAAAATGGCGGATAGGTATTTTTTCTATTTAAAAATATTTTTTTAAAATGCCTCATCCCATTGCTAGGATAAGGCATCAGAAGCACAAGCCGTTAGAAGCCATCAGGATGACTTTTGACTTGGATAAAATAGGTGCGTGATTATTTCTCAGGGATGGTAAGCTCCCAGCCCACATAGATTACGTTCGGGTCATATTTATAATCCTTCCATACCTCTTTGTTTGCTTCAAATATTTTCATGTATTTGCTGCCATCTCCATAAAATTTTTCTGAAAGCCCCCAGAGGGTATCTCCAGATTTGACGGTATAGACCACCTCACCTGAGCTTGTTTTTTTGGCACCTTCTATGAGTGTTTCAGCTACTTTGATGCCATCTCTAATTTTCTTTACGCCTGGTGCTACTTTGGCAACCTCGATGGCTTTTGATTTGGCATCGGCATTGGCTGCTTCACCACGGAGCGTAACCACTCCATCTTCGGCTTCTACACTTAGCCCTGAGATGCTTACTTTAGAAGCGATGGCTTTTTTTACACTTTCAGCAAGTTTTTCTGCTGATTCTTCGTTGGCAAAATCAAGTATTCCCATGATTGTAATTTTTATAAGGTTATGTGAATCACACAAAGCTAAAAAGATTTTAGAAATTGCAAAGCCTTTTGAGCTAAAAATTTTGGCTAATTTATCACATGATTAGGCAATCTAGGTTTTAGGATTTAATTTTGTAGGCTATGTATGTGTGTAATTTTTTAATTATCTTAGATTCATGCCCAAAACTCTTGTGATTATTCCTACCTATAACGAGGTTGAAAATATCGAGGCGATTATTCGGAGTATTTTTTCATTAGAGACCCTGTTTGAGGTCTTGATAGTAGATGATTCATCTCCTGATGGCACGGCAGGCATCGTCAAAAGCTTGCAAGAGGAGTTTAAGGGGCAGCTATGGATTCAAGAACGCAAAGGCAAACTAGGACTAGGCACAGCATATATTCACGGTTTTAAGTATGCTTTGGAGCAGGGCTACGAGTTTATTTTTGAGATGGATGCTGATTTTTCACACAATCCTGCTGATTTAGAAAAGCTATACCATGCTTGCCGAGTAGAGGGCTATGATATGTCAATAGGCTCTAGATACATTCAAGGAGTCAATGTGGTAAACTGGCCTATGAAGCGGGTACTGATGTCTTTTTTTGCAAGTAAATACGTGCAGTTTATTACAGGGATGCCCATACAAGATGCTACAGCAGGTTTCAAATGCTACAGAGCCACAGTCTTAAAAACCATTCACCTAGATAAAATTCGGTTTGTGGGTTATGCTTTTCAAATAGAAATGAAGTTTTTGACTTGGAAGTATGGCTTCAAAATCAAAGAAGTGCCTATTATCTTCACAGACAGAGAAAAAGGGAAATCCAAGATGTCGACCAAGATATTTAGAGAGGCGTTTTTGGGTGTAATCCAGATGAAGATACAGAGTTTTTTTCAGTCTTTTAATCAAAAACAAGCAAGTGCATCTTCAGTGCTTCCCCAATGAGTCGGTGTTTTAATCAAACTTAATGGCAGTTACGGGTTTGATGCGTGTGATGATAAAAGTAGGCAAAAGCAAAACAACAGCAATGACCCCAAGCGTAAGCAGGTTCATAAACAGTATCATTGTCCAGTTCCAGTCTATAGGCACACTGCTCATGTAATAGTTCTCAGGGTCAAGCGGAATAATTTTGAAGTAATATTGCAGCATACAAAAGCCCAAGCCTATCAAGTTACCCAGCCCCATGCCCTTGGCAGTCAGTAGAAGTCCTTTGTAGATAAATATCTTTCTGATTTGCCAGTTGGTAGCTCCAAGTGCTTTCAAAATGCCCACCATCTGCACTCGTTCCATAATCATAATCAAGAGGATAGACACCATATTGAAGCCCGCCACGATGAGGATAAGTGTCAAGAAAATACCCACATTTTTGCCCAGTAGCTTTAGCCAGTCAAAGATATCTAGGTGCCGATCTGTAATCACTTCCAGACGCATATCATAGCGCATGGCATTTAAAAGCTCAGGAACAGCTTCAGACTCTAGTTTTTCAAAATCTTTTGCCCAGACCTCATAGCCCCCTGCCAGGGTATCTGCCCAATCATTGATGCGCCTGACCAGCCCGATATCACCCAGCACTATGTTATTGTCAAACTCCTCCATGCCTGTCTGATAAACCCCCCGAATGTGCAGCTTACGAAGGCGAGGCGGGTCTTGTATAAAAAAAACCACAATGCTATCACCTACAGTGAGTTTCAGTTTGTCGGCTATTTTTTTGCTGATTAATAAATCATTGCTATATCCTTTATTTGGATATTTGATAAAATCTCCTTTGATTATATTTTTTTGAAACAGAGATGCGTTATAATCTTTGCCTAAGCCTTTGATGATGACTCCAAGTACTTCTTCATTGGTCTTAAGAATCCCTGCTTTTTGGGCATAGGCATAGAGGTGCTTTACCTGTGATAAAGCCTGATGATTTTTATAAATCTCAGTATTGATGCTGAGGGGAGTTTCTTCATAAGAGTTGTTCAGGCTGTGCTTAGTGATGTGCATATGCCCACTAAAACTAAAAAGCCTTGCCTGTACTTGGCTCTGAAAGCCCTCTAAAATGCCATAAGCCACTAGAATAGTAGCCAGACCCAAAGCAATACTTGCTACTGCAATGCGTGTAACTATGGAAGAAAAGGACTTTTTTTGGCTTTGTCCGAGTTTTTTGGCGACAAAATAATAAAAATTCAAAATATGGGTTTGTTTTTGGTTTCCCAAAAGTATAAAAAAGCCCAGACATTTAGAAAATTAAATTATTTTCCTTTGTTTTAGAAAATTATTTTTAACAAAAAGATTCACACAGAAACATGAAAAAAATCTACAAACATCTCTCCTGCTTTTTTCTTTTACAAGCTTTGGGGCTTTTCTTTATGAGCTGCAGCCCTAATATTCAGCCCAACACACAGACCTCTACAGTACCTAGCCCCCCCGAAATAGCCCCACCAGCCAAAAAAGAAGCCCTCGCTGCCAAGGTAGGGGCAAGACAATTATTTTCTTATCTGCCTCAGATTCAATCCAAAAAGGTGGCGCTAGTCGTTAATCATACTTCTCTTGTAGAAGGCCAGCATCTTGTAGATACACTCCTCAGCATAGGCATAGACGTTCAAAAAGTATTTGCACCTGAGCATGGGTTTAGAGGAGACATAGACGCAGGCGAACACCTCAACGATTCTCGTGATAAACGGACAGGGCTGCCCATCATCTCGCTGTATGGCAAAAATAAAAAACCCACTGCAGAGCAGCTAGAAGGAATCGAAGTCCTCATTTTTGATATTCAAGATGTAGGGGTGAGGTTTTACACTTATATCAGCACCATGCACTATGTCATGGAGGCTTGTGCAGAACTGGGCAAAGAGGTCATTATATTAGACAGGCCTAACCCGAATGGAGCTTACATAGATGGCCCTATGTTAGATGCCGAATTAACCTCTTTTGTGGGGATGCACCCTATCCCGATAGTGCACGGACTGACCGTAGGAGAGCTGGCAAAAATGATTAATGGAGAGGGCTGGCTCAAGGGAGGAAAAACTTGCCAACTTACCGTAGTGCCTGTCTTGGGTTATGCCCATGAAGCACCTTACGCCCTGCCTGTGGGTCCATCTCCCAATCTGCCCAATGATTTGTCTGTCGCTTTGTATCCCTCTATTTGCCTTTTTGAAGGTACTCAAATCAGTGTGGGCAGAGGTACAAGGTATCCTTTTCAGGTCATAGGAGCGCCTTTCTCCAAAATGGGAGATTTTAGCTTTGTACCTGAGAGCATCATAGGAATGTCTAAAAATCCAAAATACCAAGGCCAACGCTGCTATGGGCTAGACTTTAGAAACTCGGCATTCAAAGCCAAGTTTACTCTCAAATACCTCATAGATTTTTACCAAAAATATCCCCATAAAGAGAAATTCTTTAATAGCTATTTTGATACCCTTGTGGGCACGCATACCCTCCAAAAGCAAATCAAGGCAGGGATGAGTGAGCAACAAATCCGCAAGACTTGGCAGCCAAGACTGACTGAATACAAAAAAATGAGGCAAAAATACCTACTCTACCCTTAAATGAATCAAGTTGTCAGTGTTTTGTCTTCACAAGGTTTAAAAGGCTTGTGAGGTCTTTTTAAATTATTCAAGCCCAGTGAATCAAGTGTTCGAAAAAAAAATTACTTTTGTGAGAATACCTAAAATTATAACTTATGGAAACTTCCCAATCTCACACTACCATTCAATTTAAAAGAAAACACTATACTGATGAGCAGCTAATACACCTCTACAAAGCACTGCTAAAGCCTCGGCTTATAGAAGAAAAAATGCTGATACTACTCAGGCAGGGCAAAATCACCAAATGGTTCTCAGGTATCGGGCAAGAAGCCGTGGCTGTAGGAGCTACCCTTGCCCTAGAATCTGATGAGTACATCTTCCCAATGCACCGAAATTTGGGCGTGTTTACGAGCAGGCAAATGTCTCTTACACAGCTATTTGCACAGTTTCAGGGCAAAGAAGCAGGCTTTACCAAAGGGCGAGACCGCTCTTTTCATTTTGGCTCAAAAGCACATCACATCGTAGGAATGATTTCTCACTTAGGCCCTCAGATGTCTTTGGCGAATGGTGTGGCACTGGCAGATGTATTGCAGCGCAAAAACAAAGTTACACTGGCTTTTTCGGGAGATGCTGCCAGCAGTGAAGGAGAATTTCACGAAGCACTGAATGTAGCCGCAGTATGGAGTCTTCCAGTGATTTTTATAGTAGAAAATAATGGCTACGGACTCTCCACCCCCAATCATGAGCAGTTTGTCTGCAAACGCTTGGCAGACAAGGGTATAGGCTATGGAATAGAATCTATCCGAATAGACGGAAATAATATTTTAGAAGTCTATGATACCATCAATCATTATGCTGACCAGTTGCGCTACAATCCTCGCCCTATCTTGGTGGAAGCGATGACATTCAGAATGAGAGGGCACGAGGAAGCTTCTGGAACAAAGTATGTGCCGCCTCACTTGCTCAACGAATGGGCTATGAGAGACCCTGTCGGTAATTTTGAGCAATTTATACTGCAAAATAGCATTATGACCGAAAAAATGCTGGGGGCTTTTAAGGAGGCATACCGAGAAGAAATCAGTAGGGCAGTCTTTGAAGCATTCGAGCTGCCTGAGCCTGAGGTAGATACATCCACAGAAATGCACGATGTCTATGCACCCTTTCAAGCCAAAATCCACGAACCCAAAAGCAGTCAAAGTACCTCCAAAAGATACATAGATGCCATCTCAGATGGGCTAAGACAGAGCATGCAGCGTTTTCCTGAATTGGTATTGATGGGGCAAGACATTGCCGATTATGGAGGTGTTTTTAAGATTACAGAGGGTTTTGTGGAGCAATTTGGCAAGGAGCGAGTCCGCAATACGCCCCTTTGTGAGTCTGCCATCGTGGGTGCGGGGCTTGGCCTGTCTATCAGAGGGATGAAGGCAATGGTGGAGATGCAGTTTGCAGATTTTGTAACTTGCGGCTTCAATCAAATCATCAATAACCTCGCAAAAACGCACTACAGATGGGGGCAAAATGCAGATGTAGTCGTCAGAATGCCCACGGGAGCAGGCACAGCAGCGGGGCCTTTTCATTCACAATCCAATGAAGCATGGTTTTTTCATACTCCAGGGCTCAAAATCGTCTATCCTTCCACGCCTTACGATGCCAAAGGATTGCTCAATGCAGCCCTAGAAGACCCGAACCCCGTGATGTACTTTGAGCATAAATTTTTGTATCGCTCACTGAGTGCCGAGATTCCTGATGAGTATTACACCTTGCCCATCGGCAAGGCGAAAATCATCCAAGAAGGTGAATCCGTGTCGGTGATTACCTACGGAATGGGCGTGCACTGGGCAGCACAAATCATAGAAGAAATGGGCTGGCAAGGCGAAGTAGAGCTGCTAGACCTCCGAAGCCTTCTCCCTTGGGACAAAGAGGCCGTGAGGCAGACTGTAGAAAAAACAGGCAAGGTGCTAGTCGCCCATGAAGACTGCCTCACGGGCGGCATCGCTGCCGAAATAGCCGCTTGGATTGCAGAGCATTGCTTTAGCAGCTTAGATGCCCCCGTCATGCGTGAAGGAAGCCTCGATACGCCCGTGCCTTTTGCCAAGGAGCTGGAGCAAAATTTCTTGCCCAAAACAAGGATGAAGGAAAAAATCAAGAGGCTGATGGAGTTTTAGGTGGGGTTGGGAGTATATTCTTTTAATTCTCTGACAATTTTTGTGAAGGTAAAACTGTAAAACAGACTATTAGTCTGTTTGAATAAAAGAGCTACAGACTTCAGTCTGCCGCTACAGATTTTCACAAAAGTTGTCAGACAATCATTCTTTTTTGTAGATGAA
>JAABSX010000019.1 GCA_011390205.1 Microscillaceae bacterium
GCATCCAATACTTGACGGGTGCTTTGCCTGTGGATGCTTTGGCTTGGGCTATCTCACACTCATGGTGCGGAAACATCAAGTCCATTCCACCGCCATGGATATCAAAAGTATCACCCAAGTACTTGGTACTCATCACAGTACACTCCAAGTGCCAGCCTGGGAAGCCTTCACTCCAAGGGCTATTCCAGCGCATCATGTGGTCTTTGGAGGCTTTTTTCCAGAGGGCAAAATCGGCATTGTTTTTCTTTTCGTGTTGCCCGTCAAGCTCACGGGTATTTTCTAATAAATCTTCTAAGATACGTCCTGAAAGTTCGCCATAGTTTTCGGTTTCACTGTATTTTTTGACATCAAAATACACAGAACCTTCTGATTCATAGGCAAAGCCTGCATCCATAATCTGCTGCACGAGTTCCATTTGCTCCAAGATATGACCTGTGGCTGTAGGCGAAATATTGGGTCTTTGGACATTGAGGGCATCCATGAGCTGGAGGTAAATATTGGTATAGCGGTTTACGACCTCCATGGGCTCTACTTTATCTAGTTTGGCCTGTTTTGAAATACGGTCTTCCTCATTGTCTCTGAGGTGTCCTACATCGGTGATATTGCGGACATAGCGTACTTTGTAGCCCAGATAAGTTAGGTATCTCTTCACTACATCAAAGAAAATAGCAGGGCGAGCATTGCCGATGTGGGGATTGTTATAGACCGTAGGGCCGCAGACATACATCCCGACATTGGGTGCGTGCAAGGGTTCGAAGTCTTCTTTTTGCCCAGAGAGGGTATTGTATAATTTGAGTTGGGGGATAAAGCCTTGTTTGCTCACAGATATTTTTGGTTAATTTATCAATGCTATTCAATCGGCAAAAGTATAAATATTTTTGGGCTTTTAGGGCTTAAAGAAAAGTTAAAACGCTCAAATGGTAATTTAAAATGGATAAAAAAGCCTTCGTGTTATCTGCGGTTGCATTTAGACGAAGGCTTTCTGATTTTTTAGGCTTTTTCTAATTCACTGGGTTTTTCGTGCCCGATGGCACTTTTGTAGTTTACTGAGTCTATTACCATTTTGGCGATGATTTCACGCATGACCTCTGATGAGCCACCACCAATCGTGCCTACACGGCTATCACGGAACATTCGAGCAATTTTGTAATCTTCTATAAAGCCGTACCCTCCAAACATTTGCAAGCACTTGTACATGATCTGGTCTGAAAGCTCAGAAGCCATGAGTTTGGCCATAGAAGCCTCTTTGACAGCATATTTGCCATCATTGTGCATTCGGCAGACGTGATAGACGAAGTATTTAGTCGCTTCTATTTCAGTCGCCATATCTGCGATTCGGTGTCGGAGGGCTTGAAATTTATTGATTTTTCGCCCAAAAGCCTCTCTTTCAGACATATATTGGAGTGTATATCCTAGGGCAAATTCGCAGGCACCTATCGCACCTGTAGCCCCGATGAGCCGCTCTAGCTGTAGCCCTCCCATGAGGTAATAAAATCCTTTACCTTCTTCGCCAATCAGATTTTCGGCAGGTACTTTTACATTGTCAAAAAACAACTCGGCAGTATCCGAAGCGTGCCAGCCTAGTTTGTCGAGCTTATTGGCAGAGACCCCCTCGGCATTGCGGTCTATCACCAAAAGGCTAAAGCCTGCTGTGCCAGCCTCAGGTTTGGTTTTGACTACTGTAACCAGAAAATCTCCATAAACCCCATTGGTGATGAATATTTTAGAGCCATTGACGATGTAGTGCTCTCCTTCACGCTTGGCAGTCGTGCGGATGCTTGCCACGTCTGAACCTGCATTAGGTTCGGTGATGGCGATGGAGGCAATCCATTCCCCTGCGATGGCTTTGGTCAGGTATTTTTGTTTTAAAAATTCACTCCCTACATTGGCTACATAGGTAATGGCCATGTATTGGTGGGCTGTGGGGATGATAGAAAACCCACCCGAAAAACAGCGAGCAAGCTCTTCTTGAAATACTACAGAATACCAAAAGTCGGCATTCATTCCTCCATATTCTTCGGGCAGGTTAATGCCCAAATAACCCATTTCTCCAAATTTCTTCCAGATTTCTTTGGGTACTTGTTGGTTCTTTTCCCATTCGTCTATGTGAGGGATGCATTCTTTTTCTAAAAACTGACGCAAGCCTTGTCTGAATAGCTCATGTTCTTCGGTAAAATAATAAGAATCTTTCATTTTCCTGATAATTTTTTAAGTGTATTTTAATTAAATGATGCTTCGTTTTATTGGATTGTCTAGCACTGGTTCAAGCGTCTTTGCTTGAACCTCAAGACAAAAGAAACACGAAATCAAGCATTCTTGAGGGGGGAGATTATCTGAAAGTTTTTGTGATAAGCCTAAAACAACCTAAAGTCTATTTTAGGGCTCAAACTTTCTGATACTTCACCTCATCTATTACCATTTTAGCGATGATTTCACGCATAATCTCCGAAGAGCCTCCACCGATAGTGCCTATGCGGCTATCTCTAAACATTCTGGCGATTTTATAATCTTCGATGAATCCATATCCCCCAAAAAACTGAAGGCATTTATAAATTGCTTGGTCGGCGAGTTCTGTGCTGAGAAGCTTTGCCATAGAAGCCTCTTTGACTACAGGTTTGCCATCTTGGTGCATTTTTGCGAGGTGATAGTTAAAATATTTGGCTCGGTATATCTCTGCAGACATATCCGCTATCCGATGCCTCAGTGCTTGAAATTGATTGATTCTTTTGCCAAAAGCCTGACGCTCAGACATATACTGCAGGGCGTGCTCCAACGCAAACTCTGCTGCACTTGCTCCGCCAATCGCCATCATGAGCCGCTCTAGCTGGAATCTCCCCATGATGTAATAAAAGCCATGGCCTTCTTTGCCGATGAGGTGCTCGGCAGGTACACGTACATCTACGAAGGAAATTTCTCCTGTATCCGAAGCATGCCAGCCCAGTTTATTGAGTTTCGTGGCCGATACTCCAGGCGTATCTCGGTCTATCACGATGAGGCTCATGCCTCCTGCTCCTGCTTCAGGATTGGTTTTGACGGCTGCCACGATGTAATCACTCAGTACGCCATTGGTGATAAAAGTTTTAGAACCATTGATGACATAATGTTCTCCTTCTCGCTTGGCTACAGTGCGGATATTTGCCACATCTGAGCCTGCATTGGGCTCGCTAATAGCCAAAGCACCTATCCACTCTCCTGAGATGCTTTTTGGTAAATATTTATCTTTGAGATAGTTACTGCCCGATGCCAAGATATGTGCCCCAGCCATATAAGGCGTGATGCCCACAGCAGCCCCGAACCCACCACTGTTTACTCGGAGGGTTTCTTCTTGGAATACCACTGTATAAAAAAAATCAACATTGCTTCCTCCATATTTCTCAGGGTGATTCAAGCCTAAATAACCCATTTCGCCCATTTTTTTCCAGATATACTTTGGGATTTCGCCTGCTTTCTCCCATTCATCTATGTTTGGGATGACTTCTTTGGCATAAAACTGACGCAGCCCCTGCCTGAACAGTTCGTGCTCTTCACTAAAATAATACTCATTCATACTTTCTAATTTTCTTCTAAAATCAGGAAAATATTTTAATTTTCAAATTTTCCTTGACAAAAAGTTTAATTATTTATGAAAATAATACAATAAGCTTGCTCATCGGAAGTGCTGCCAAGCTGTAAGGTAAAATCTTTGGCTTGTGCTGCCCAAAAATATATAGCACCTTGTGCTAACACTTAAATATTTGTGTACATTTTACCAAAAGCCATTAACTTTGGGCTTAAAATTATACTTTTGCTTTTTTTGAAAATAGGTTTATTTACCAAAAAATTACAATAGAAATCTGAAAAATATGATTCAAGAAGAAACCACACGCCAAAACAAACGCATCAAGCCTGATTGGCTCAAAATACAACTGCCTACGGGCAAAGAATACAGAGAAGTAAAAAGCATCATCAAAGAGCATAAGCTACACACCATCTGTGAGAGTGGCAAATGCCCCAATGTAGGCGAGTGCTGGAGTGCTGGCACGGCCACTTTTATGATTTTGGGAGATATCTGCACCCGTGCTTGCAGGTTTTGTGCTGTAAAAACGGGCAAACCTGAAGCCATTGACTGGGAAGAGCCTATGAATGTAGCCCGCTCCATCCAGCTCATGAAGCTCAAGCATGCCGTCATTACTTCTGTAGATAGAGATGACCTGCCTGACGGAGGGGCTTCTGTCTGGGCTGCCACCATCCGAGCCGTCAAAGAGCTAAACCCTGATACTACCATCGAGGTGCTTATCCCTGATTTTAAAGGAAAGGCAGCGCATATCTTAGAAGTCATCCAACAAAAACCCGATGTTATCTCTCACAACATGGAAACAGTCAGAAGGCTCACCAGACAAGTTCGCCGCAATTCTGACTATGACCGAAGCCTCTCTGTACTCAAAATCATCGCTGAAAATGGCATCAGAGCCAAGTCAGGTCTGATGCTTGGCATAGGGGAGACCGAAGAGGAAATACTAGAAACCATGGATGACCTCCGCCAAGTAAACTGCCAAGTGCTGACCATCGGGCAGTATCTGCAGCCTACCAAAGCCCACCTCGAGGTGCAAGATTTTGTAAAACCTGAAATATTTAAAAAATATGAGGAAATAGGGCTTGCCAAAGGGTTTCGTTTTGTAGAAAGTGGTGCACTGGTCAGAAGCTCTTACCATGCCGAAAAACACGTACACTAATTGACTGCTAGGAGATTTTTATGACTGACTCACTGTGCGTTTATCCGCTCAAAACTATTGAATACAAAGAGGCTTGGCAGCGGCAAGCCTCTTTGTTTGAAGCCATGCTTTCACAAAAAATACAAGGAAAACAAGCTTCTCTGGGGCATCTTTTGTTTTGTGAGCATCCGCCTGTGTTTACCCTCGGCAAAAATGGCAAAAAAGAAAACCTGCTGGTTTCCGAAGATTTGCTTGGTAAGGAAGGCATACAACTCTTCCAGACCGATAGGGGAGGGGATATCACTTACCACGGATATGGGCAGCTCGTGCTTTATCCTATTTTGGATTTAGACCATCTCAAGATAGGGCTGCGTGAATATGTATATCTGCTCGAGGAGGTCATCATTCGTAGTTTGGCAGAAATGGACATGCTTGCCCAGCGGATAAAAGGTGCTTCGGGGATATGGATAGGTGAGCAAAAAAAAATCTGTGCCATCGGCATCAGAGCGAGCAAAGGCATCACGATGCACGGACTTGCCCTCAATGTGAATACCTATCTTGCTCATTTTGCGTATATTACAGCCTGTGGGCTAGAGGGCAAACAGACCACTTCTATCCAAAAAGAAAAAGCCCAAGCATATTCACTCAGTGAAATCAGTGAATGGGTACTTAGGCATTTTTTGGAAGTATTTGGGCTAGATACTTAGATTACCTGTGCGGTGAGCATAGGCAAGCCAAGCCTTGAATCTGTATTGGCATCTTTGGCGAGGGCAATCTCTAGCACCTCGTGGGCATATTCTACATAGTGAATCTTCAAATCCTTGACATAAGATGCTTTGATTTCGCTGATGTCTTTGTGATTTTTGTTGCAAAGGATAATCTCTTCTATGCCTGCTCTTTTGGCTGCCAATATTTTTTCTTTGATGCCTCCTACGGGCAGCACACGCCCCCTGAGGGTGATTTCTCCTGTCATGGCGAGTCGGTCTCTGACCTTGCGTTGTGTGAAGATGGAAGCCAGTGAGGTCAGCATCGCAATGCCTGCCGAAGGGCCATCTTTGGGCACTGCCCCTGAGGGCACATGCACGTGTAAGTCATAATCATTGAATACCCTTTCATCTAGCTGTAGCTCTGGTGCTATAGATTTTAGGTAAGAAAAAGCCGTAGAAGCCGATTCTTTCATCACCTCACCTAGATGCCCTGAGAGTGTCATTTTGCCTTTTCCTCGGCTGAGGCTTGATTCTATGAATAAAATTTCTCCTCCCACAGGAGTCCAAGCCAGCCCTATCACGATGCCAGGGATTTCTATGCTTTGGTATTGCTCTGTGTCAAATTTTTCGGGGCCGAGCAGTTCTGTAACGAGTGCAGGCGTAATGGTGCTTTGGTATTCTTCTTCCAATGCTATTGACTTGGCTATTTTTCGGGCTACAGAGCCTATTTCTCTTTTGAGATTTCTTACTCCAGATTCGCGGGTATAGTCTTCTATAATCTTTGCCACGGCTTTGGCATCAAATCGGATGTCTTTGGTTTTGAGTCCGTGGTCTTTGCGTTGCTCAGGAATGAGGTGCTTTTTGGCGATTTCTATTTTTTCTTCTATAGTATATCCATTGATTTCTATGATTTCCATACGGTCACGGAGGGCGGGGTGTATGGTGTCCAGAGAGTTGGCAGTGGCTATAAAGAGTACATTGGACAAGTCATAAGAGACTTCCAGGTAATTATCCATAAAATTATGGTTTTGCTCGGGGTCAAGCACTTCTAAAAGTGCAGAAGCAGGGTCTCCACGCATATTAGAAGATACTTTGTCTATTTCATCCAAGATAAATACAGGATTAGAAGACTGTACTTTTTTGATATTTTGGATAATCTTGCCTGGCATTGCCCCCACATAAGTTCTGCGGTGTCCTCTGATTTCTGCCTCATCGTGCAAGCCTCCGAGCGCAATTCGGGCATATTCTCTGTTAAGAGATTTGGCGATGGATTTTCCTAAGGAAGTTTTACCCACGCCTGGGGGGCCATAGAGGCATAAAATAGGGCTTTTCATGTCTTTTTTGAGCTTTAGTACTGCCAAGTATTCTAAGATACGCTCTTTCACTTTTTCTAGTCCGTGGTGGTCTTTGTCTAAGATTTTACGAGCTTTGTTGAGGTCTAGAGAGTCTGTGGTAAACTCCCCCCATGGCAAGTCTATGAGTAGCTCTAGGTAGTTCATCGCCACGGGATATTCTGCTGCGGCGGGGTTCATTCGTCTTACTTTTTCTAGTTCTTTAAAGAAATAATTACTTACCTCGGTGTTCCACTTTTTTTTGAGGGCACGGTTTCGGAAGTTGTCCATTTCTTGCTCACTAGATTCATAGCCTAGCTCATCTTGCAATACTTTGATTTGCTGTCTGAGGTAATAATCTCTCTGCTGTTGGTCTATATCTGAGTGTACCTTGTTTTGTATTTCGTGTTTGAGCTCTAGCAGTTGAATATCTTTGTGCATATATTCTAGCAGTAGGGTAGCCCTGACGAGTCCGTCTTGGGTCTCGAGTATTTTTTGCTTGTCTGCCACTTCGGCATTGATATTAGATGCCAAGAAGTGCGTCAAGAACGAAGTATTGCTGATGTTATCCAATGCAATTTGTGCTTCTTGTGGAATCTCAGGGTTGAGCTGCAAGATACGGGTAGCGGCTTCTTTGAGTGAGGCTACGAGGGCTTTAGTCTCCTTTTTTTGGGCAGGAGGAAAATTCTCAACCAATGGTTTGATATCAGCCGTAATAAAGGGCTCTTCACTTGTAAACTCCTCTACTTCAAATCTCATCTTACCCTGTATGATGATGGTGGTGTTTCCATCGGGTAGTATGAGCATTTTCAGAATTCTGGCTAGAGTGCCTATTTTGTATAAATCTTCTGCGGCAGGTTCTTCTAAGTTTCCGTTTTCTTGAGCGAGTACACCTATGATTCTATCACCTTTGTAGGCTTTTTTGACAAGGCGAATAGATTTTTTTCGGCTTACAGTGATAGGGATGACTACTCCAGGGAATAGCACCGTATTTTTTACGGGTAGTATGGGTAATTTCTTTGTGTTTACAGAGAAATCTTTGGAGGGGTCTTCGTCAGGATTAATCAAAGGTATCATTTCTATGCTGCCATCTTCTTTTGAATCAGAAAATATGGCAGTGTTAAAATATGCATGAATTCTATTTTTCATAAGTTAGGGAGGGATGTTTCCGTCAATTTGGCACAAATTTAGTAAATTAATGAACTTAATATATTCTAATCAAGGATTTTATCTACGTATCATTACTTTTGCAAGTGCTATGCCAAGATACCGCATTCAATTTTCACAAAAAAAAATCTCCAAAAAGAAGGTCGGTCGTATCTTTGATTATTTATCTTCCAAAAAAAATACTTGACAAGGAATTTGCTTAAAAGAAATTAAATTCCTTTACTGACTGCATTTTTTAAGAAGAGCAGCGTTTATTTTTTGTAAAAACACTAATTCATGAAAAACTACCTCCGACTTATCTGTGTGTATTTTATATTATTGGCAGGTCTTTGCTGTGAAGCATATGGGCAGCAGCCCTCCCCCCCTGAGGTAAGCTATCTCAATACCTTTGGGCGAGAAGATGGCAGAATACTCTATTTCCCTTATATCAATCAATACCTTTACTACAAAGATGACGACAAACTTAAAGAAATAGACCGCCTTGCCGCAAAAGAAGATTATGAAGCAGTTTACAACAATTTGTATGAGTATGTGATGCGATTTGGCTCTCAAAATTTTTACAAAGATAATTACATGATATGGAGGCTTGGAAAGCTTGCCGAAGAGCTCAAATACCTCAACAAAGCCCGCATGCTTTACCAGCTTGTTCTTAAACATCACCGACACGGTGATGACAAAAAGTACAGACTCTATTATGACTCGCTTACTCGCAACGACAAAGATTATTTTTTGCCCGTAGAGTATTACTATACCATGAGCAATGCAGGTTTTAATATCGACACACTTCAAATCCCTGAGAGTGTCTATACGGCTTTGGGAGATTCTGTAAACTCCCAACCATACAATGACTACGGCCCCTCATTGAGTGGCAATGACCTCATTTTGCTATTTACCAGCCAAAGGCAGCAGCGGCTCAATGGTATGAGATATACCCAAGATGAAGGGCTTTTTTATGCACGTAAAGCAGACAGTACCTTTATCAGGCAGACCCTGCAAGGCTCTATCATTGATACTCTCCCTTGGACACAAGCAAAGCCCTTTGTGGGGCTAAACACCAGCAATTACAATGAAGGATCTCCGTGCATTAGCAAAGATGAAAAGACCATTTTTTTTTCAAGGTGTGATAGCCCTGATGGTTTTGGTAACTGTGATTTGTATGTCTCACGCCGAAAACCTGATGGCACTTGGACTAAAGGCACCAACCTCGGCATCAATGTCAATTCTGTAGCTTGGGACTCTCAGCCTGCCCTCTCACATACAGAAGACACGTTGTTTTTTGCTTCTGACCGAATGGGGGGACTAGGGGCATCGGATATTTATTTTACATACAAATACAGAGACAAGCAGGGCTTTGATTACAAACTGGTAGAATATGAAAACGGATACATAGACACACTCTGGAACTGGGCACCTGCCCAAAACATAGGCCCTATCATCAACACACGTCGCAATGAAGTGAGCCCTTTTTACCATCCTAAATACAATGTGCTTTACTTTAGCTCAGATGGGCAGTTGATTAATTTTGGGGGATTTGATATTTATAAATCTTACCGTGATGGGCTTACATGGGGAGAACCCAAAAATACAGGACCTATCATCAATTACAAAACAGATGAGTATTATTTTACCATTGATTCTAAAGCCCAAAACCTCTACTATGCCAAGGCAATCCCTACTAAAGTATTTGATATGAACAAGCGAGATTCTGTCATTGTCAATGTCTTGAACTTGCACACAGCAGCACTGCCCATGGAAGCACAGCCTCAGGCTACCGAAAGGCTCGAAGTAGCGATTACGGATTCTATCACAGGAGACCCCTCTAAAGGCTTCATCGCTATCATAGATTTGGACGAGGGGGTCGAAGTCGCTCCCAGATATATCAGAGACAATGGCACAGCAAGGTTTGACCTTATCCGTGACCGTAACTACTTGATTATCATCACAGGAGATGATTTTCTGAGGATAGAAGAGGAGTTTTTATTTAAGGGAGATACCACCGTGCAGGTGCACCCTATTAAGTTTGACAAATGGGTTTTTGATGCCATTGAATTTGATGAAGCCAGTGCGAAAATCACCGATAAAATGAAGCCTGACCTCAATAAACTGGTAGATTATTTCTTGGCAGACCACCCTAATTTAGGGCTGAGAATCACAGGGCATACCGATAATCAGGGAAGCGATGCAAGCAATCTTCAGCTCTCTCAAGAGCGTGCTGATGCCATCAGAGAGTATATTTTAGACAGGGGGATGTTTGATGGAGGTAGGGTGATTTCTATAGGCAAGGGCAGCCAAGAGCCCATCATCCCGAATGCTCAAACCAAAGAAGAAATGCGTAAAAATAGAAGGGTAGAATTTGAGATTTTTAAATTGTATTAGCCCGAGAGTGGTTTTAGGGTTTGTTGGGGTTTTTTGTCCATTCACGCCTGAGCATAGCATACTGATACTCACTGCCCCACTTTCCTTTGAAAAATATATTTTCAATGAAGTATCCTTCTTGCCTGAATCCTAAGCTCTCAAGCAGGAGGACGGAGGCTGTATTTTCAGCATCTACGATTTCTTCTACTCTGTGGATTTCTTTTTGAGAAAACAAGAAATCCAATATCCCGATGATGGCTTCTTTGGCGAACCCTTGCCTTTGAGATAAGTGGCTGACAGTGATTCCAATAGAAGCCACCCTCGTATCTTGATGCAGTTTAATGGCACAATCTCCTACTATTTGCTGCTTCTGTACGTTTTCAAGGCCATACTGTACCCACTCTTCTGGCTCACCAAAATGTTTATCTTTTTGTGAATCTATGAATGCAGCAGCTTGCTCAAGGCTCATCACCTCAAAGCCCTGATATTTTGTAACCTCAGGATTAGAACGATAGACAAAAAAATCTTGTAAATCAGTCATTCGTAGATTTCTGATTTTTAGATTTTGGGTCTGGATATTCAAAGTTTCCATATTTGATGCCTTACAGATTGTTTTATTTTAGACAGAGGGCATCATTTCTAGATTATTTTGTAGCCATTCTATTCCATCTTGGCAATCTGGAAATACTTTGACTTTAAAATTTGCACCTTTTTCACGCATATAGTGCAGCATTTTGGGAAGTTCATGCCTGTTATTTTGTCTTTTGGACACAATGATGGCGATTCTGATTTGTTTTGAAGATACATTGTGCACTTCCTCTAAAAATTCTTCTTTTAGCCAGACATTGCCCTCAAAATCAAGTGCTTTGTGCCTTCTGGCATCTATCAGGATGGCGTGTGTGTCACTATTTTGAATCAGTTTGATGGTATCTCTCCATATTTTTTTGGAGTCATCATAAAACATAATGCCTGTGAGCTTCACAGTAATTAAGTTTAAGTCGGAGGAATGGATTATTTCTTGCATAATTTTAATATTTATTTGTACTTTTTATTACTCTAAATTCTTAATATTGGTTGCAATTATGTTTCCAAAAAATAAAATTCGGGTAATTTTAGGGTCGATTCTACTTGGGAGACCAAACCCTACACATCTTAAAACTTCCCTTGCAATGTTACATAAAATCCTCTTCCGTCTGAGGGAATAATGCCCGGACCAGGGTAAGACTCCGCCCTGCGTGTAAAATATTTTTCATCTAAGAGATTATTGATGCTCCCTTCTAAAGTCAAAAATTTCCAGCGATAACTTACCGACAAATCCACCACTTGATAAGCGAAAATCAAACCCTCAATAGCAGAGGCAGTACGGCGAGCATTAGAAGCATCAGAAAAATGCTCTCCTGTGTGGGCAAGTTGTAAAGTACTGCTGAATTGCCTGTATTTTAAGGTATTACCTATCTTTAAGGTCAAGGGCGGCACCATTTCCACTTGATTATCTTTGATAGAAGTATCATCTGTATTAATGTAGCGGGCATCAATCAAGGCAAGATTGGCAAAGATAGACCATTTCCAATCTTCGTTTTTGATTTTGAAAAGCCTCAGTAAATTGACTTCTGCGAAGGATTCTATACCGATATTGCGTGCATCTGACACATTGGTACGATAACGAAAATCATTGAATAAAACCGTATCAGTTTGCAATATTTGCCCTATTTTGCCTTCATAAGCCAAGTAAAACAGGGTAAATTCGTAAGTAAAAAAATCTTCTACACTTCCCCGCACACCCAAATCAGCCGTAAATCCTTTTTCATCTTGAATGTTGGGATTGATGCGAATATTTGGATTATTGATGCGTAAATCTGTAAAGTTAATGGCTCTATAATTTTGAGAAACATTGCCGTAAAGCTCTATTTTATCATGCAGTTGATAGCTTGCCCCCAAGCCAAGCAATACAAAACTTCTTTTTCTATCCAATTTTTCATCAGTTCTATTTTCTACGATGATATTTCCTGCCCCGTCTGTAACGTATCGCTTGTAGTAGCCTTCAGAAAAAGTTTGGATATTCTCGAAGCGAATACCAGGCGTGAGGCTGAATTTGGGATTGATTTGAAAAATATTTTCAGCAAAAAGGGAGTAGTTTTGATTGGGAAAGCGATAATCCGAATCTTCCAAATCATCAGGATTGAGGTAATTAAAATTAGCATCTGAGCCGTCCGTACCAAAGCCTTGCTTAGCAGTAGTAGTGCCATTGTAAATCCTTGAGCCAATCAGAAAGGTATGGTTTTGCTTACCGATTTTGTATCGGTGCAAAAGGCGGATTTCATTGCCAAAGTTTTTAAATTCGCCATCTATCAAAGTACGATTTTTGCCCTCGTCTGCCTCGATTGTTTTGTCCAAAATTCCAACAGACTGACGACGGGCAATTAAGCCGAAGTTTCGGACATTTAATTGGGTTTGGTGATTGAATTTGTAAGTGAAATTCAATGCCAATAAATTCCAATCTACCCGAAACCAATTTCTTTCTCGGAAAGGTTGGCGAGGATTGTCTTGGAACAATCTATCTGTTAGCCCTCCTGGTTGCTTTGTCAGATAATTCATTTTGGTGATATCCAGATTGACCGAAAGTTTCTCTGAAAAATCGTAAGTCAAAGACGTAAAAGCATTGTGGTAATCAAATTCGGAATTAGGACGATAGCCATTACCTGTGCGGTAAATGTAGTAAGTATAATAATTCAATTTGCCTACCTGCCCACCCAAGCTATTGAATGTCCCCAAAAAGCCCCAGCTGCCCACTGATTGTCGTGAAGTCAATTCAATTTTTTTATCTCTTGGCCCTTGTTTAAATCTAAAATTGAGCATTCCTCCAAACTGAGTTCCGTATTGAAGGGAAGCCGCCCCACGGATAATCTCTATGCGTTCTAAGGCTTCTACAGGCGGCGTGTAATATGCTTCAGGATACCCCAAGGCATCTGCCGAAATATCGTAGCCGTTTTGGCGAGTATTAAAATTAGAAGTACGGTCAGGACTTAGCCCACGCCCACCGATACCCAACTGCAAGCCTACTTGGTCGCTTTCCCAGATGTTTAAGCCAGTAATGCGGGCATATACTTGTCGTGGATTGTTGGTGGCAAGATTGGCATTAATATCCTGTAAAACAATGACTTCTGTTTTTTTTCCTTCATAAATTCCAAAATTATCTACAGAATTTAAGCGAGTAATGCCAAATGTTTTTTCTCTTTCGGCTTGGATGGTGATGATTTCTAATTCGTTAGAAAAATCTTCTAAAATTAAATTGACTGAATAATTTGCTGTATTTAAAGTGATTTCTTTTTGTAAGGTTTTTTTATCATAGCTAAAAGCTATCAAGGTGTAATCACCCAAAGGTATATTTTTCAGTGTAAAATTGCCTTTTGTATCTGTTTCTGCTTGGAATCTGGTGTTTTTTAAGCCTACATAGGCAAATTCTATGTTTTGATTGTCTATGTTTTGTATGTTTCCTGTGATTGTGCAAGTTTTATCCTGTGCCAATGCTCCCAAGTAGGGGCAAAAAACGATTATCCAAAAACAAATCATCTTTTGTATAAAATACCTTATTTTAATCTTCATCTTCATATCTCAAAATCCAGTCTTTGGGTGTAAAAGTATCTGTTTCTTTCATCAAATCTATCTGCGGGTCTATGAGCAGCTTGCTAGGTCTGCCATTCAGGGTTACATAAATCTCAGCACGCACTTCGGGTTGATAAACGCCCTTTGTTTCATAATGCTTTCCTAAAAAATGTGCAAATTGTAAAATCATATCGGGCTGCATTGCCATTTGTTTTTCTTGGTGTGGATTGAGAAATTCTGAGTTATCTACCACTCCTTCTCTGCCTGTTTTGGTGTCTTTTATATAAAAAGTAGCCGTGCCTGCTTTTTCCATGAGCATCACCCTCCACGAATGGCGGTAGCCTTCTTCTGTCCAGAATAAATTTCCTTCATACAACAAATACCGCCATGGGAATAAGACCTGAAAAG
This sequence comes from Microscillaceae bacterium, assembly GCA_011390205.1. GTDB lineage: Bacteria > Bacteroidota > Bacteroidia > Cytophagales > Microscillaceae > JAABSX01. Next base: position 14,263 of record JAABSX010000019.1, read on the forward strand.
CAAAAAAGCAAATGAGAAGCAGCCCCCCAGCCCCCAAAGGGAGGGTTGGGGTAGGGTCTGCTCCCCCTTCGGGGGTCGGGGGGCTGCTAGGAATCAAAAAAATGACTGTAGCCCCAATCATCACCCATGGAAAAATACCAATCTGGAAGAGCAAGCCCGTGAGGCTATGAAAAACAATGACTGTAAAATAAGCAAACCACTTGGTAGGTCGCCAAGCTAAGAAAAATACAATCGTGCAGTCATACAGCATCCCAAACCAAGAGAATACATAAGGTGTGATTTGCCAAGTAAAGATTTCCCCAATCAAGGGCATAGTGTCATGGGCGGGCAGCCATATTTTGAGGGGCAAGGCAAGGATGAGCCAGTCATAAGTGATTTTTGCCAAACCTGCATACACATACACAATCGCTATTTGAAATTTGAATATCAGAATCGCCCAGTGAGGAATGAGCAGTCCTTTCACCCACAGCCCCCTAAGCCCAGCCCCCCAGCCCCCAAAGGGGGAGTCAGACTCCACCCCAACCCTTCCCTCAGGGGAGGGGGCTGGGGGGCTTGGGTTTGGCACTAAACACAGCAGAAAACAAACCAAACTGACAAAATAATAATGATTGAGGTAGTAGGTCAGGTCAATCAGCTCGGTGTAGGTGAAGGCCAAAAAGAGTAACACGGCAGAGATTTTATACAGAAATCCTCTAGCAAACATCACCCCTAGAGCAGCCACAATCATCAGATAATGAACCACATAAAGCCAAAAAACGGGCAAGGGCTTTACCCATGAAAAGCCCCAGTATTTAAAATGAAACAAGGGCTGGACATAGTGATCTTCTATCCAGCCCAATGTCATAAAACGAACAGTACCAAAAATCATCAATGCCCCAAAGATAATCTTGAAGACAATCAGCGGCGTAGCACTCACAGGTTTTTGCAAATCATCCAGAAGTGAATTTTTATCGTGAAAATACTGGAATAGGCTACTTTGCTTGCTTGTTTTTTGGTGTGCCGTTTTTTCTTTAATCGCCATCTCCGCTGCTAAAAGTAATCGCAATGCCTAGAATAGAAGACATATCACTTTTAAAAAATCTAGTGTGTTTTTGTAATTCTGTGTGTAGATTATCCAAGGCAGTAAAATTACTACTGATTTGAGCAGAGAATCTTGGTGTATTCGGAATATTATCTAGGGTATTTTGTATGACTGTGAGCTGAGCCTCTGTGCTGCTAATCAAGGCATTTCCGCCTTCTACATTTTCTAAATAATCTCTAAAACCTATGCCATCTGTACCTCCTTTGGCCTTGCCGTACCAGATATTTTGTATAGCAATGAATTGATTTTCAATCATTTGGAGAGATTTTCCTGAGTAATACGCCTCTACCAGCTGTGGCTCGGTCTGGGTCTGTCCTGGGCGTTTGCCAAGGGGCAAGCCTACTTTAAAGTTTTTGAGTGCTTCGAAGCTACGCACAAATTCATTGTAAAGCTGTGAAGTGCTGCTGCCTACATCTGTGCCGTCATTGTTGATAAATTCAGTGGTATAGGTATTGTTCCAAGTGCTTACTACAGCGTCAGTCCTGGTTTTGATATTGCTGATGGCATTTGCTAAAAAGTCTTTCCTATTTTGGGAAGCAAAGGCAGTAAGGATGCTGGTATTGTCATTTTCTAGGTCAAAAATGAGGTATTCTACTGCCAAAAAGCCACGGGCATCACGGTTAAAGTCATTGAAATTTGCATTGTTGTTGCTGATAGCATCTTCTATTTTGCTGCCAGATATGGGGAATGTACCGATTTCTTCGATGAGTCCTTTTCTGATTCCTTCTTCACCTGCGGGGCCAAAATTATACGCATTTGCAAATTGCCAAGACACATAAGCATTTTCCCAAGCAAGCTGCAAGGCAGTCAGATTCTGTACATTGACAGTCTGGGTAAAATTGTCAGAGGCAGCTTTGAGGGCATTTACTTGGCTTTGCAAGTCCCCAAAAGCAGGTTTGATGAGGTTTTGGGCAAAGTTTTGGAGCATTGCCTGACGGTCAAAACTGTTGCTGGGCTCGCCTCCTGAGTTGCTACAGGCGGTAGAGAGTCCGAGTAAAATCAATAAGATGTACGGTATCTGGATTATCTTTTTCATAAGATGTGAATCTTTTTGGTGTAAAATTAATAAGAATTATTTTAAATTAGAATTAGTCTAAATAAATTTTGTATAAATTTCACGCTGTAGTTTGTTTTGGGGCAGAGGCATTGAGAAAGGAAGGCTTCCCTTGTGCGAAGATACTTGGGAGAGAAGCCTTTCCTTCTGAGTGTTTTATTGGGTTTTGCGCTTGGGGCTATCTATTTTGTACATTTACCCAGTTATTTTTAAAATCTTCTATTTCTTGGGTAGAAAATCCATAAATGTCTTTGAGTTTATCAATAACTTGAGTGAGTTTGGGCAATTCATTGACGGCATCCGTTACGAATTTATAAGAAGTAGGCGTGGCATCGTAGGGAGCATTTAGAAGCGTAAGCACTTCATCTATTTGTGTATCTGTTATTTTTTTGTGTGCCTGCGGGATGGTTCTCCAGCCATGTGTGAAGCCTACACACTCTGCATAGGCATGCAGTGCTGCCGATTTTTGTGCATCAGTGGGGGAGGTGGCACTAAGTGTAGCGATGACTGTATGGCAATAATTGATGACAGTGGCGGCATTTACTTTTTCCCAGATGAGTTTGATTTCGCTGATTGCCTCATCTCTCTCTTGGTTAAAAGCATTTCCAGCTTTGAGGGCAGCTTGAAGCTTGATGAATTGGGTTTTGATTTGTGAATAAAGCCCATTGCCATCATTTTTATCACGTCTTGCGGCATAGTTGGCCATAGCCCTGTCACGTATATCTGCATTGACATTGCTTGAGCCTGAGTTGGCAAAGCCAGGCTTAGCCCCGAAGATGGCCAAAAGCTGGTCTGCAGTGGCCTCCGTGAGAGTCCCCGAAATCAAAGCAATGGCATGGTTGTAGAGGGTTGCTCCAAACTGTCCTTTTTCTATGAGTTGCTCATACTCTAAGCCATTCTCATCAAAAAGATACGCACCATATACGCCTCCCTCACCTGTAGGAGTGCCAGGAGTATAAGTGCCTCCACTTGATTTGGCAAGCTCATCAAACCAACCATTTTCGCCCTCAAGCCTTCCTTTATAATAGGCAGTAGCGATGCCTGAGAGTGCAGGATTCCCCGCCGTAAAAAGATTGTCAAGGGCTGTTTTGCTTACTACAGCACCTGTTCTGCCTTTCTGTGCCTCTGTGGTGAGTGCAGCCAAGGCACTTACTACTGCCTGCTCAGTGCTTGCATTGCTTGCAAAGGTACTGGCATCATATGCCGTAGGGATGCTCAAACGAGGGTTCGTGTCATTGTCATTGCAAGAAATCAATGACAGCAAGAATACACATGCGAAACTAAAAAAGAGTTGCTTTTTCATATGAATAAAGTATGTTAAGTTTATTTAGAATTAATAAAAATAATCATACAAAGGTAGGTGGCATTTTTTAAAATACAAAGCTTATTTAGAATAATTTTAAATAAGGTTGTATTACATCATACAGGCAACGGGGGCGTCGCCTATGTGAATACACAGGAGCGGTGAGGCCTGACTACGGGTGAAGACACAGGCAACGGGGTGTTGGGCTTGTGCAAAGAACCTGTTTAGGAAAGGTGGAGGCGTTTAAGAACTTTGCGAATTTTCACTTCTTCTATGGCATCTTGCCCGAGGTTGTTATAAATCACACCGTGCATCATATCTTTGATTTTTTGCTTGATAGAAAGTTGGGGGCTTTCGCTGCGGCTTAGTTGCTCATCTAATTGGATTAGATTGTGAAGTGTCTGAATCAGAGGTTCTTCGAGTGCTTCCATGTGCAAGCAAAGGTATTTGAGTTCTGAATAAATCACTTTTCTAAATTGTTCATTGGTGAGTACATTCTTGGGCTGTGGCAGTGCATCAAATGATTTAGGCAGCACATCTCTATCAAAATAAGAAGCCACATCTATAAGTATGCTAATCTCGGCAAGGTCTAAAGTGCCATCACTTGCAATCGCAATGGTGATAGGGCTAATCATAATGAAAGCAAATAGCTGCGAATTAGAAAAGAAAACTTCTCTATCTTCTAGGTATTCACTCAAAGTAAGGCGACTTTCAGCAAAAAAATCTCCCAATAAAATCCGTTCTTTTTCGACAGTCAAATCCATAATGTGTATTTATGAGCATATATTATGCGTTTTACATGACAAAAGCTACGCCAATATTATAGTTTTGTGCTCAGATGTGATACATTTGAGTTTTTTAGTATTCAGTAAGCTTACATGACCTAGTTTTTTTATAATTTTAAAGAAAATATCTCTTATCTATCAAAACTACGTTAAAAGTAGCAAATTAAAACAAAAATACAATGATGAAGAATTATATGCAGCTATTCGGACTATGGACAATCCTTCTAGCTTATATGCCCCTCCAAGCCCAAAGTAGTAAAGAGATAGAAGAAGCACCTTTTTATCTCTCTATGGAGCAGGCACTAAAAGAACCCGAAAAAGTATATAAACTAGATCTCACCTGGCAATATATGTTAGATGTGCCAGCGGGAATGGAAAAATTTATAAATCTACGTGAGCTTAATCTTGGTTGGAACAAACTCAGCGTGCTACCCAAAGAACTGATGCAGCTAGGTAATCTCAAAAAACTAGCCCTCAACAACAACGCAAGATTGAATCTCAAAAAAGTACTCAAGCAACTTACAGAAATCACAGGGCTACAAGAACTCAGCATAGGCTGGGAAGAAATGGACGCAATCCCCCATGAAGTCATCGGGCTGCAAAGCCTAGAATCTCTCCAAATTATTTGTGATTCTACCCTCAATACTGACCAAATGTTTTTAGAGCTCGGAAACCTACCAAGGCTACAAAAACTGACATTGCTACGCAATAATTTTAGAAGCATCGGAGAGAATATTCGCTATTTAGAAAATCTTACTGAACTCAATCTCAGTGGAAATCTACTCAAAGAACTGCCTTCTCGGATTAACCGACTCAAAAAAATACGTGTGCTTAACCTACAAGCCAACGGATTCCAAGACATCCCTGCCAACATCACAGGCATGAAAGACCTGACAGAACTTAATATCTCTACTAACCAACTGACATCACTCAACTCAAGAATCAGTGCCTTTGAAAATCTACGCGTGCTAAACCTAAGCGAAAACAGTATCAGAGAGGTCTCTAATAAATTAAGTAACCTCAGCAGTTTGCGTACACTGAATCTCTCCAGAAATGATATACAAGAAGTGCCCAGTAACTTGGGTGACTTAGACAAACTCGAGGAACTAGACCTTAGTTACAACTCACTCACAGACCTGCCTCAAAGCATTGCCAACATTAAATCACTCCGCACACTGAATCTTGGTGGCAATCTTAATGTTAATTTTCTGAAATACTTCAAGAGTGTTACGGGTGAGCAGTATTTTATCAGGCTTCTTGAGCTAGACCTCACTGGAAACAAACTGGATTCTCTCCCGCTTGCCATCAGCCAAATGCGTAATCTACAAAAGCTGCACCTCTCCAACAATATCCTGATGTTTGTGGCAGATGACTTTGCAAAACTCTCAAAACTTACCGAACTTGACATAGCAGGAAACGAACTGAGGGCAATCCCGAAGGGCATCATGAATATGCCCGGCTTAGAAAGACTCGTGCTAGATTTTAATAAAATTAGCCAAATTCCAGAGGAAATAAAACAAATGACTCACCTCAAAGAAATCTCGCTCAGGTATAACCCCTTGTCAGAAAATGAAGTCAATAAACTTAGGGAACTCTTGCCCAATGTAAAAGTCATCAGGTAAAACATAGAAAAAGGCTTCGCTTGGGTGCATCTCACCAAAAGCGAAGCCTTTTTTTTTAATGATTCAAAACATCTTTTGCCTTTTAACCACAGTATCTAATCTGACTTGGTGCAGACAAAGATACTGCTCTTGTCAGTCCACCAATGGTAGCCAAAAGTAAAATCAATGGGTGGAATCTCTGAAGCTTTTTCAGCAAAAACCTGGGCAAGGTCAGGCTGATATCCGTAGTTAAAATCTCTGATGGGTCGGGCATATTTGCCGTAAAGCTTCACAGACCAGCCTGCTTTCTTAAAAAACTGGTAAGGCACACCCGTATCATCCTGCACACAGCCTTCTGTATGATGAAGTATTAGTTCACGAATATTGGTAAAAGGGGCAGTATGTAGCAAGTAAGAAGCAGACTTGATGAGGGAAATCTTATCTTTAAATTTTACAATGAAATCTTTTAGTTCTGGCTTGCTTTGCATTGGTGTATTAGACAAATCTGTGGAAAAGTAATACAAATACTGAGGCTGTTTTTTTTGTGGGTGAATGAATGTAATACGTACTGCGGTCAGCAAAGACTGGCTAGGCACAGGGCTAAACTTCTCTAAAATCACTTCTCCTTTTTTGCTGAGATACACCCGCTCAATGTCTAAAATCTGGTGTTGTGTGCGTGCCAAAAACACACTTAATACTGGCAAAACGCCTTTGACACGGCTCCTGAATGCCTGCCCCATGCGTGAAGTAATAAAATAATTTCGGTTAAAAATCTCCGAAAGCCCTTGCCTGACATCCTGCAAATAGCCTGTCAATGCTTGCCCTTTTAGCTGCGAGAGTGAAGGCAATTCACCAATGGGCTCGAGCCCAAAGAGTAAATAATTCTGACAATTTGGAAAAATCTCGTGGGCATTTAAGAAATCGGGTCCACTAAATGGATAAAAAAGATTGTGAGAAGCCTCATTAAAAACAGTCAACTCCTTGTTTCTCCAAGCACGAATTTTGCTCAGTCGCTTGCTCTCTAGGCTTTGCCAGCCCTTGTCAAATTCAGTCTGATGCAGACGAATCGCTGCTGCATTGCCGAGATACCCCTGCAGAGAATCTTCTAAAGGCAAGCCCGCCAAGAGTGTTGCCAATCCATTGTATTCAGCATGGACTTTATAAGAGGTAGGTTTTGTTTCTTTTCTTGTGGCACTTTGTCCTTTTTTTTCTTCTGTAAATGTAGGAATCTCCGTACTGCTTGCTTTAATCTGCTCACTGGGTTTTTGCATTGCTTGTGGCAGCAATACCAAACTTATCACCACTAAAGCACCTAAAAAAGCCCACCAAAATTGATTTTTCATACGTCTATTTTTTTATTGATTTGTTAAATTGTGTTTTCTATCTCACTCAAGATAAGCAATTTACATAAAATCTTATCAAATTTGTAATTCAAATCTTGGTTTGTCAAGAAATGAAGACAAACTCTAAGGATTAAACAAGTGTTAAGATGTGAGTTTCTACTTAAGATTAGTGTATATGATTTTCTCTACAATGTGCCAATGATTGGCACATTCATCCATCACCAAAAATAAATACAGCCATGAAAATAGCTACGTCCTCAGGGCTACTTGCTCAAGCCTTTGATGCTGAAACTTTTCGCAAGCAAGGGCATCAGCTTGTGGATAGCCTTGCTCATTATTTTGCACAGGTCAAAGAGGGGCAAGACATACCTCCTTTTACGCATTACTCTCCTGACGAACTTGCAGCCTACTGGCAGCAAAAGCTCTCTGAAGGCCCTCAAGAAAATATTGAAGCTCTCATAGAAGAAGTCATACAGCAAAATATTCATACACCACATCCAAAATATATGGGGCATCAGGTAGCTGCCCCTTTGCCTATCAATGCATTGGCTGATTTTTTAGGCTCTGCCCTTAATTCAGGCTTGGGAGTCTACGAAATGGGTAGCCCCATCGTAGCGATGGAAAACGTAGTGATTCAAAACACTGCCAAAATCTTAGGCTATGATGCCCAAGCAGATGGTGTACTTACCTCAGGCGGCACACTCGGAAATCTGACGGCTTTGCTCACGGCAAGGCACATTCAACTTCCTGATGATGTCTGGAAAAATGGATTAAATCCCACTATTCAGCCCGCCATTATGGTTTCGGAGGCAGCACATTATTGCATAGATAGAGCCGTCAGGGTGATGGGCTGGGGCGATGCGGGCATTATCAAAGTGCCTGCGGATGACAATTATAAACTGAGGCATGATTTGCTCCCCCAATATTATGCTGAAGCACAGGCAGCAGGCAAGACCGTCATTGCAGTGGTGGGCAATGCTTGCAGCACCTCTACAGGGTCTTATGATGACCTCCATGCCATTGCTGATTTTTGTGAGCTGCATCACCTCTGGATGCACGTGGACGGGGCACATGGGGCTTCGGTGGCTTTCTCTGAAAAATACCGCTCTCTGATAAAAGGCATAGAAAGAGCCGACTCTGTGGTGCTTGATTTTCATAAAATGCTCCTTACCTCTGCCCTCAGTACTGCCTTGATTTATAAAAGAGGCTCAGACGCCTACCGTACATTTGCGCAGCAAGCAAGCTACCTTTGGGCAGATGACCAAGAGCCAGAATGGCATAACTTGGGCAAACGCACTTTTGAGTGTACTAAAACGGCGATGTCCTTGCGTATTTTTATGATATGGCGTGTGTATGGAGCTTCTATTTTTGAAGAATACGTAACTACCACCTATGATTTGGGGCAGAGATTGGGGGAGATGCTCACAGAAAGCAATGATTTTGAATTGCCATTACTTCCTCAAAGTAACATTGTTTGCTTTAGATATGTGCCTGATGCCTCACTGGACTTTACACAACTCAACCAGATCAACCGACAAATAAGACAAGACATCATCACGGAGGGAGCGTTTTACATCGTACAGACGCAGCTTGCTGAGACATTGTATTTGCGTGTTACTTTGATGAGCCCTTTCACTACGGAGCAGCATTTACAGGCATTGCTTGATAAAATCAGAGAAGTAGGGCAAAAATTGTGGGCAAAAGGCCACACATCTTAAGGGTTTATTCGGGGCTGTAGTAGTTGGGGTCAAAGCGAATTTTGGTTTGGAATATCACTTCTTTGAGCACTTCTAGCATGGCTAGAAGTGAGTTTTCCATTTCTTCTTTGAGCAAAATAAGGGATTGCCCTCCTGTTTTTTTGATGCCTGTGCGTGCAAAGGTGATGTAAGCTTCGTTGAGCTGTAGGTTTTCATTTCTAAGAAGATTTCTAGCGATTTCTTTCGCCATCGTTTTGCCTTTGATACTTTTTTGAGTAAGTGCACCATTGGCATACATCAAGAAACAGTTGTCTTTTGCTTTTTCGATGATTTGGGGCTGGTCTAGTGCATATCCTTTTAAGAAGTCATCTTTGATTTGAGGGCTTTTGGTGAGATATACCAGACTGTCTTTAGACATCACATAGATTTCTCCAAAAAAGTGATAGTAGCCCTCGTGCTCGCTCAGCATTCTGGTATCTAGCATTACTTTTACAAGCTCACCGAATGCCTGCTTATCCCTGATTCCGAAGCCAAGCACAAAATCTGTATTAGGGTTGTGTACTTGTTCTTTTTTCTCGTCTTTGTGATTGCTGTCTTGTATTTTTTCTTTAAGTGCGAAAAGCACATCTCCTCTGAGCATTTTTTGAAAATGACTAAGGGTCAGTGTAGTAGAAGTCGCTAGATTGTTGGCTTTCTCTAACCAATTAAAATCTATCAGAGCCCGCGCAAGGTAGTCAGGGTCTGCCGAAAAGCTCACAAGTGCATCAGGCTTTTGGATGGGCAGCTCAGACAAGAGATGTGTATGAATACTCTTTGAGAACATTTTTTCATAGCCTTGTTGGAGGGCATTGTTGGCGAAAAATGCAGTTTCGCTGCTGATGATACCCTCATCAAAGTTGGCTTTGAGGTGCATGTAGCTGCTGTCTAGTGAAGTACCTCTAGTGAAGTGCCTTAGCAGCGGAGAGTGCTTGAGTTCGTTGCCATTAATCCAAAGAGCCACATCATTGTCGTTGCGGAGTGCCTGCCTAAAATTATCATTGCTCATAATGAGTGATTTATTCTTAGGGACATCTGCTATTTTTTGCAAATGTGCCACAAGGTAAGATTCATTGGCTGCTTGGGGTGCATTGATGAGCAACAGCACATTGCTAGACCAAGCCAACAGGCTTTTGTTTTTGACAAGGTAATTAAATTGGCGGTAAGTCTGTAGCTCCAAATCAGGGTTGAGGGTGGTGATGAAGTGCTGTAGGCTTTTTTTATTGAAGATACTAAGTGAAAAGGCAACATAGTTTTGTGCTTCTTTGGTCATATCTCCAAAAATATAGGCTTTTCCGCTCGATAAAAAACTGGTCTTGGGGGTGCTGTCTGCCTCCACATCTATTGAGAACTCTTCTCTCATGATGTCTTTCCAGTTAGGGACTTGGTAAGTAGCTCGGAGTATATTGGCTCTGGATGCAAAGAAAACGTCTTGTGGTATCACGAGTGAAGAGTTTCTTATCTTCATACAGCTACAAAAAGAGAGTGTAATGAGGATAAAAAAACTTACTTTGAGTAGGAGAATATAAACGGAATGCCAAGTGTATTTTGCACTCATTGTTTTAATAGTAGAAAATGACGATTACACAAAATTACGAAAATTATTAGATTAAAAAGTAAGATGAGATATTTTTTAGACAGACTTACTTTTTTTGTAGGCAATGGTATGTTAAAGTATTGCAAGCGTAGTTTTTGCACAAAGAACACCCTGCACGAGGCATCCGAGGCAAAAGTAAATCTAGTAAAATATGCTCGTTTGGCAGCTGTTTTTCTCAAACAATATTACAACAAGGCACTCACTTCGTATTTTTCTAAAGTGTGCATTGTTTGTGGTGATTTGATAGATTTTTTTGAGTAGTATGCTTACGCTTTGTGTATGTTTTTCAATCTCTTTTCCAAAGCGTATTTTTTTAGTAAATATCTTCGTGGTATTCTTTGACCCGCAAAGAAGTACCTTCAAAGCTAATAACGACAACCTTCACACCTTGGTCTATAAAATCACCCAATGAGTAGGCATCATATAAATTATCATCAATCTCAATTTTTCCACTGGGGCGGAGGACAGTGTGCGTGTTGGCAATTCGCCCCACCAAATCAGCCGTATAAGAGCTAGAATGGTATCCTTCTTCTCTTTGCTGTGAGCCTTGCAGCGAGATACTTTTAAAGCGTTCACTGCTCAATATTTTGGGGAGGGCAAAGATAATAAAGACAATCCCTCCAAATAGACCGATGGCAATGCTTGTGAATGCACCATAAATCTCTGCTTGAGGCACAAGTGTAAAATCAAAAAAATCATTGCTGAGCATCATCAAGACAAGCGCACTAAAGGTAATAATCAAGCCCAAAATACCTGGCAAACCAAAACCCGGCACTAGCACCCCTTCTATAATCAAGAGCAAAATACCTACTGCAAAGAAAGCTATCTCCCAGTGTTCTGCCAATCCGTTGAGGTAATAAGGCATAAAATATAAAATACCAGCCACAAAAGAGGCAAGGATAGGGAAGCCCACACCAGGGGTCTGTAACTCAAAATAAATCCCCCCAATGATGATTAATAACAAAATACCGCTCAGATAAGGATTCAAGAAAACGCTCACGAGCTTTTCTATGTTGCTAAGTTCGTAAGTGCTGATTTGGTAATCTTTGACATTGTTACGATCCAGAATATCTGCAATAGACTTCACTTTTGCCTCACAGTAGCCATGCTTGATTGCTTCATCCGTAGAAAAAGTAATGACTTGCCCAGCCTCTGTTACACCAGGGATTTCTATGCGTTCGTCCACCATGGCCTCTGCTATTTTGGGGTCTCTATTTTTGGCTGAGGCGGTAGCCCTCATTTTGCCACGCATATAAGATTGATACTTATCAGGAGCGGCTTCACCCTGCCCCATCACTACTGTAGCTGCACCTATACTTGCGCCATCTGCCATATAAATACTATCACAAGCGATTGAAATCCAAGCACCTGCGGAGGCTGCATTGTTGTTTACAAATACCCAGACTGGTTTTTTGTAAGCCAAGATTTTGGAGGTGATGTCGTCTGCATTGTCTACACGCCCTCCATAAGTATTCATATCTATGATGACAATGTCAGCATTTTGTGCTTTGGCTTCCTCAAAAGCAAGGTCTATGTATCGGCTGCTGCGGGGGTCTATTTCTGCCCTGATTTTCATCACCATGACTTGTGTTTTGCTTGATTGTGCTTTGATTGCAGAGCGAATAAGAGGTAAAAAAGCAAAACCGAGCAGCAAAGCAGCCACATAAACTTTATGTATAATCTTCATGATATTCTATTTAGTTTAAAATCAATTCTTATTTATATTTGTAGGGAAAGTATCTACACTCAGTGAGTTTAGCTTGCCCGTTAATATAAAGCACTGACAGACAATGAGTTATAAAAACTCAAGATTGCTTGTTATTGTTTCTTACGTAATTTTACATTTTTTGGGTATTTTTTGGAGAACGCCTGTAACAAAGTAAGGCAATGCAAGTACTCTATATATCAAGGCAACACCTTGTAGTAAATGTAAAGTATATTTGGTGAATATCACTAAATTATGTAAAAAATCTAAAAATTAAAATGACACATCAGGGTTCTTTTGAGTTTGAGGGCATCATCTGGAAAATACACATAGATGCCCATACTGACCATGTGGCTCTGGAGCTGCGAGATGCCCAAGAGTGGAATACAAGTTTTGCATGGGCTGACCTCAAAAACAATACCCTCCACTGGAAAAACTTTTCTCTGGATGAAAACTGGTGGCTGGCAATGGTAGGTGTGCACAATCAAATGATTCTTTTGCATAAGTTTCCCAAGGCTGAAAGACCCGAACCCTCAGGAATATTGGCACTCAATGCACAAAATAAATCTGTACAGTGGCATTTGCCAAACCACCAAATACAAGATTGGCAAGGTGAGCAGCTCATAGCACTGCACAAACAAGCCAATCAGGAAGTAGTGTATCAATCCATCGATTTATATTCAGGCAAAATAAATTACCTGAATGACCAATATACAAGGCCTGAGCATCAAGAATCAACTGAATTTAGATATCCTCAACAATACCAGCAGGGGACAGCCTATTTTGATACCGTAGCAGATTTCTTAGCCGACATACTAAAACACAAAATACTACAAACTGTTGATTACTTGGAGTTTAAAAACTTTATTATTATCAATTATTTTTTTCAGGAAAATAAAAATATCCAAAATAATTTGCTAATTTTAGATAGCAATGTACGAATATTGCTTCACGAAGAGTTAATTGCCCAAAGTCAGGGCATTGGTTTGGATTCCTTTTTTATGTATAAAGACTACTTATTATTTATCAAAAATAAATCTCAGTTGGAAATATTTCAACTCTAAAATTTTAAATATAAAACTATGAAACAACACATCATCCCATTTTTATTGCTGGCAATAACACTGGCAGCCTCACAAGGGCAGGCCCAAAAACTAAGGATAGAAACACAGGAAAGCCAAAAATTTATCATCCATAAGGTACAAGCAAAAGAAACATTGTGGGGAATCACACACACCTATGATGTGAGCCAAGAAGAACTTGTAAAATACAACCAAGACATAGACAAAGGATTAAAAACAGGTACAGAAATCAGAATTCCTTATACAGAACCTGATAACCCCAAACTACAAACCCAAAATACCACTCTAGAAGCTACCAATATATCTATCAAACACACTGTAGCCAAAGGAGAATGGCTCACCAAAATCGCCAAGGAATATGAAGTGTCTGTTGATGAATTAAAAAAATGGAATGCCTTAGATGGTGAAAAAATCACACCTGGACAAGAACTTATCGTAGGCATAGGCAAAAGTAAATCTCCTGATAAAAACCATGTAAGCCAGGGTGAATTGGCAAGTAAGACAGACAAAAAGAAAGATACAAAAGGCGAGGTACTCAAAACACAATCCCCTGACAATCTGCAGATACACGTAGTACAGCCTAAAGAAACACTTGCAGCCCTCAAGAGAGCTTACAATGTGAGTGTGGCAGATATTAAAGAATGGAATGCACTCGATAATGACATCATCAATGTAGGGCAAAAATTGAAAATTTATAGTGATACCAAACCCCAAGTAGCTGTTACTAGCCAAGAAACAGGCTTCGAGTGGCTCAAAGATACACCCGCAGCAAATACACAGACAAATAACCCTACTACTACCACTACAGTGGCTGCTACCAATACGACCCCAGCAAGCACAGCCGCCAGTAACTTAGACCCTTTTGCTGCACTCAATGATGCAGAGCCTACTGCTATAGGTACAACCCAGCAAAGCCCTAGTCGAGGAGATGTGAACCCACAAATCTATACACAAACTCTTATAGCTCCTTTGCAGATACCTGTAACAGACGGAATGACCATCTACAAGCTTCAAAACCAATACAATGTACGTAAGACAGAAATCCGATATTGGAACGATATGCCTCCTACTAGTAATGCACTTTCAGTAGGAAAAATGCTTAAAATCTATCCGCCTAAGCAGATATTTCACAAAGTAATGGCAGGCGAAACACTTGCTTCTATAGCCCAAAAATATGATGTCAATGTAAGACAAATGGAAATCTGGAATGATTTCCAGCAGAATCAGGGAGAACAGAAAAAACAAGTGGGGCAAAACCTTGTCGTTTTTCAGCGAACAGGTCCTAAACCCACACCTGAGTTTGAAACAGCAGCCAGAGAGGAGGTAGCTACTACCAATGTAGTGCAGCAGCAGCAGCCCGCCTATCAGCAACAACCCGCCTATCAACAGCAACCTGTGCAGCAGCAACAGCCTAGCTTTACACTGCATACCGTAGCACAAGGCGAGTATTTATTTGATATTGCACAGAAATATGACAATGTACAGGTGAGAGATATTAAAGAGTGGAATAGCCTACCAGCAGTAGGTAACCCCGTAGCGGGTACACAGCTACGCATTTATAAAGTAGCAAGTAGCCAGCAAAGCAGCAACACCCAAAATACAGCGCAATCTTATAACCAAAATAACGGACAGGATATGAGAGGGAGCTCAAATACAAATACAAACAGTAATTTATATGCGAACCCTTATGATACTGGTTATAATGCTGGAAATAATCAGTCTGGTAGCACAAGCACGGGCGGTTACAACAGTGGTACGACCACGGGCGGTTACAACAGTGGTACGACCACAGGCGGTTACAACAGTGGTACGACCACGGGCGGTTACAACAGTGGTACGACCACAGGCGGTTACAACAGTGGCGCAAGCACAGGAAATCCTTTTGGAGACTCAGGGTATCAGAGCAATACAGACAAATACCTAAATAACAACAACTCCAATTTAAACACCACCGAAAGTGCAGCAGAGGGAGTCAATGTAACAGAAGAAGGATACGCCGATGTTTCAAGCATCCCTAGTGGAAAACCTTTTGTAGCTTTGCACAGAACACTGCCTGTAGGCACCATGGTAATCATGAAAAATCTAATGACTGGTGCAAGTGTAGTCGTGGAGGTAGTAGCGAGTATGAACCCTAGCAGCGCCAAAGCTGGAGTGGTTATAGAAGTTACCAATGCCGTTTTCTCAAGGCTAGGAGCAGTGTCAGGAAAGTTGCTAAATGTAGAATTGAGTTACAACATCAAAAAATAAATACAAATAAGCCCTTATTTTACCTCTCAATCAAGTAGGTAAAATGAGGGCTTTTTATAAGACACAAAGCATTTTAAAATATGAAATTTCAGTACATCAAAGTTATGTTTCTTATTATTCTACTATCTTTTATGGGTTCTGCGGATGCTGCTGCCCAAAAGATGATGGACAGAGGTCTCGGAGAGGTAATTATGGATGGACGAGTTACAGGCAAAAACTTAATATTGCACCGAGAGCTGCCTGTAGGTACTGTGGTGAAAATTAGAAATCCAGCAAATGGACGCACTACCACAGCCAAGGTAGTCAGCAAATTACCTGATACGGGTGCCAATGAAAGAATCATTGTCAAAATCTCCCAATCTACTTACAATGACTTAAACGCCAGTGGAAAACGCTTCGCCGTAGAGCTTTACCCTGCCCCAAAATCATCTAGTATCAAACACGAAGTAGTGGCAGGGGAGACACTCTACAGCATCTCCAAACAATACAAAGTAAGTGTAGAGGAGGTCAAAAAATGGAATGAGCTAGAGAATGATGTGCTGAGCCTCGGGCAAACACTAAAAATAGTGAAGAAGTAGGTTTTAGATATGAATGACAAGTCAATAAAATAAGTACACATCACTTGAAAATATCCAATCCGCTTCCTTCCTGTTTTTCAGACCTCAAAGCTTTTTTAGAAGCAGCCTATCAGCAGTACAATCAGCCCGATTTTATTCAAGATGACCCTATCTCTATTCCACATCGATTCACCCAAAAACAAGACATAGAAATTATGGGCTTTTGGGCCGCAGTGCTTGCTTGGGGAAATCGCCGCACGATTATCAACAAATGCCAAGAGTTGATAGAATGCATGGACAATGCCCCCTATGATTTTATATGCCACCATCAAGCATCCGACCTCAAGCGTTTTTTAGGCTTCAAGCACAGAACTTTCAACGCTACAGATACCTTGTATTTTTTGCACTTTTTTAGACAACATTACCAAAAGTTTGACAGCCTAGAAGATGCTTTTTGCCTAAGCTTTCAGGCAGAAAAAGAGACAAGCACGGAGAAAGCCCTTGTTCATTTTCATGATTATTTTTTTAGTCTCGAAGAATACCCCGAGCGCACGAGGAAGCACATCGCTACGCCTGCCCGAAACTCTGCCTGCAAGCGGCTTAATATGTTTTTAAGGTGGATGGTGCGAAAAGATGCACAAAAAGTGGATTTTGGAATCTGGCATAACATAAAGCCTGCCCAGTTAATATGCCCATGTGATGTACACGTGGAGCGGGTTGCAAGGATTTTGGGGCTTGTAGCACGCAAGCAAACTGACTGGAAGATGGCTCTAGAGCTGACTCAAAATCTTAGAAAGTTTGACAAAGAAGATCCCGTAAAATATGATTTCGCACTCTTTGGGCTAGGTGTAGTGGGTGAGCTGTAAACGAGTGGTGCAGAAGTACACTGACCAAGTGCTAAGTAATCTCCGCAGAAATCCCCCTATCACAGATGGCATCACGCATGGGTTTTAGTTTAGAAAAAGAACCCTCTTTTACAGAGCATTTTCCTTTGTAGTGAATAATCCAAGTGCATTGTTCTGCCTGCTCAGGGGTATGCTCGCACACATCTATCAGGGCTTTGATGACGTGGTCAAAAGTATTGACATCGTCATTATACACGATGAGTTGTCGCTCTTCTACTGAAACTACCTCTTCATCTTCTAGAATGAGTTCTTCAATCTGTGTCATACTTAGAGTAAAAATTTAATGTTTTAGCAAAATTACAAAAAAATGTACAGTTTTGTGCTTAAATTCATTTAGAATAAAACAGCAATGACATAATTTGGTTTGCAAAAGCAGCCTAAATTATGCCAAAGGTTTAAAAATAAGTTATATGGAAAATGGATTAGGGGCAGGATTAATCACTCTGGTAATAGCAGTTTATTTTTTATTGCTTTTGGGGATTGCACAGCTTACCAGCAGAGGGGCGGATACTGAGAGTTTTTTTGTGGGCAACCGCCAGTCACCTTGGTATGTCGTAGCCTTCGGGATGATAGGGGCATCTCTTTCAGGGGTTACTTTTATCTCAGTGCCTGGGGCTGTGCTCACCAATCAGTTTGCATACTTCCAGTTAGTGTTGGGCTATTTATTGGGTTATCTGGTGATAGGTTTGGTGTTGTTGCCCTTGTATTACCGTCTGCAGCTCACTTCTATTTATGGCTATCTTTCTCAGCGTTTTGGGTTTTGGTCTTACAAATCTGGAGCATTCTTTTTTATCCTTTCTCGTATGGTAGGTGCGTCTTCTCGGGTATTCTTGACAGCATCAGCCCTACAGCTAGGCTTTAGAGAGGCAGGGATTCCTTTTTGGCTGACCACAGTATTGAGTATTTTGCTCATTTGGGTATATACCAGGCAAGGAGGCATCAAGACCATTGTCTGGACAGACACCCTTCAGACCGCTTTTATGATAGGGGCTGCAGTAGTGAGTGTTTATTTGATTAAGGATGAGCTAAACTGGTCTTTTACGCAGATGCTCACCCAAATATCTAGCAGTGAATATGCCAAAACGTGGTTTTGGGATGCAAAGGATGCCAAGTACTTCTTCAAGCAGTTTTTTTCGGGGGCTTTTATAGCCATCGTGATGACAGGGCTAGACCAAGACATGATGCAAAAAAACCTAAGCTGCCGCAACCTAGGAGATGCACAGAAAAACATGTTTTGGTTTAGCATTGTGCTTGTTTTTGTCAATCTTATTTTCTTATCATTGGGGGCGTTGTTGTATTTTTATGCAGCACACAAGGGCATAGAATTACCTGCAAAGACAGACCAGTTGTATCCCTTTTTGGCATTTAAGCATTTTAGTTTGTTTGCAGGGATTATTTTCTTGTTAGGGATTGTGGCAGCTACATACTCTAGTGCAGATTCTTCACTGACAGCCTTGACAACTTCCTTTTGTGTAGATTTTTTAGAGATAGACAATCAAAAAGGAGGTACACAGACAAGCACTGTGAAACTAGTACACATTGGTTTTTCTGTTTTAATGGTTTTGGTAGTGTTGGCATTTAAGCAAATCAGTGATGCTTATCCAGAGAGCAATGTATTAGAGATTATATTTACTGCAGCGGGCTACACTTATGGGCCACTGCTCGGCTTGTTTAGTTTTGGTTTGTTCACTACTTGGCAAGTACGAGATAAGTGGGTACCTTTGATTTGTGTTGTTGCTTTGGTAGCTTCTTACACATTAAATATTTATTCGGAAGAATGGCTATGGGGTTATAAGTTTGGTTTCGAGATTTTAATGCTCAATGGTTTCATTACTTTTATCGGATTGCTATGCATTACTATTCCCAAAGAGAAAACAGGTGTTGTGTAAGTAAATACTAACCATTAGTGCATTGCAAAGAAAATAATATAAACTAAATATGTTCAAGTACTTAATATTGTTCTGTCTTTGTGTTGTTTTTTTTTCTGTGTCTTGTAAATCACGCAGTCAAGGGCAGTCTTCTCAGGCTTTGCCCGCTGTTGCTGCCATCAAATCTGATGAACTGATAGGGACATGGTATTCCAATGAATGGGACTTGTACCATACAATCTATGTACAGGATAGCACACATTTGGTGATAGAGAATCACATAGACACTTTGTTTTTTTATGATTATGCCTTGCGCAGAGATACCTTATTTATCTATAAAAAATACGGTCAGCTTGTTTCTTACCATCCTATTTTAAGATTGACCAAAGATTCACTTATTTTTGATGGTTTTTTGGATAAACCAGCCATACAGCGTTACAGCCGCACAAAAAAAGAGTGATGGCGCTCACTTTATGTGTTTAATAAGGATGATTGAGTGGATATGTATGGTTAAGTTTTCATTTTTCAGGATTAATTTACAAAAAAAAGCCCATGTATTTATCAGTTTTAGATATCATAATTGTGGTAGTTTTCATTCTTATTTTTATAGGGGTGGGGCTGTATTTTACCAAGCAAGCAGGCAAAGATACAGCACAATTTTTTTTAGGAGGGCGTAATCTCCCTTGGTGGGTAGCTGGCACATCTATGGTAGCTACTACCTTTGCGGCAGATACTCCGTTGCTCATCACAGAGATAGTAGCAAACAATGGCATTAGTGGCAACTGGATTTGGTGGAATGGGCTGATAGGAGGGATGCTGACCACCTTTTTCTTTGCAAAGCTTTGGCGAAAGGCAGATATTATGACTGATGTGGAGCTGACAGAGTTGAGATATACTGGCGAGGGTGCGAGGTTTTTGAGGGGCTTTAAGGCGATATACTTGGGGGTGCTGCTCAATGCTGTGATTATGGCATGGGTCAATCTAGCTTTGGGTGCTTTGCTGATAGGTTTTTTTGACATTCCTAAGGCTGATTTATGGATGTATTATTTGCTTGCGATGGGGCTAGTGGCTTTGTATAGTGGCTTATCGGGGCTGATGGGTGTAGCGGCTACGGATGTAGTTCAGTTTGTGGTGGCGATGTTTGGGACTATTATTTTGGCTTTTTTGGTCATTAATTCTCCTGAAATCGGGGGGATTTCGGGCTTGCAGGCAAAGCTACCTTCGGAGAGTTTTGATTTTTTGCCTAGATTTAATTTTTTTGGAGAGACAGTAACACAAGGGGCTGAAGTGCTGGTGATTAGTGCAGCTACATTTTTATCCTACGTAGGTTTTCAGTGGTGGGCAAGTTGGTATCCTGGGGCAGAGCCTGGCGGTGGGGGGTATATTGCACAGAGAATGATGAGCACTCGAGACGAAAAATCAGCCCTCAAGGCCACGCTTTGGTTTCAGGTGATGCATTATGCAGTGCGTCCCTTGCCTTGGATATTGGTAGCATTGGCGGCGGTTCATCTTTATCCAGATTTGCCTGAGAGTGATAAAAAGCTGGGCTATGTGATGGCAATGCGTGATTTTCTTCCAGATGGTTTGCGGGGGCTTTTGCTTTCGGCATTTTTGGCAGCGTATATGAGTACGATTTCTACCCAGCTCAACTGGGGCAGCAGTTATTTAATCAATGATTTTTACCAACGTTTTGTGCAGCCTCATGCATCTCAAAAACAACTTGTGCTTGCTTCAAGGTTTTCTACTTTTTTGCTGATGGCAGTGGCACTTCTTGTTACACTACAGATGGAGACCTTAGAAGGTGCGTTTAAATTTATGATACAGGCAGGGGCTGGGCTAGGGGCGGTGCTTATTCTTCGTTGGTATTGGTGGCGTATCAATGCCTGGAGTGAGATTTCGGCTACGCTTGCTCCTTTTGTGGCCTATTCGGGGCTTTGGTATTTTACAGAATGGGAAGACACCTCAAGATTTTTCTTTACGGTGGGCTTTACTACGGTAGTGTGGCTGTTGGTTACTTTTCTGACAAAGCCCACACATATGAAGCAGCTCAGGAAGTTTTATCTACAGGTAGAGCCTCAGGGAGCTTGGGCACCTGTGGTAAAATCATTGGGAATAGAGCCGCCTGTTTCTACACTTCCTTTTCTTTTGGGGGCATGTTTTTCTGCCATTGTGATGGCATTTTCTATTTTGTTTTTTGTGGGCAAATTGATTTTTGCGGCTTATTTTTGGGCAGGTATCTGTCTTCTATTCTTTTTGCTTAGTCTGTGGAGTTTGCAGTATTTCTCTAAAAAAGCAGATTTATTTTAAAAAATATTCAATAAAAGATTGATGAATAAAACCTTTGCGTATTTAAGTCTTGTGTTATTTGTAGTGGCTTCACTGGCAAATCTCTCTGGGCATTTGCTGGGCTATGCAGCTTTGTATGACTTGAGTAAGGTGTTTTTGATGCCTTTGCTGGCGGCTTATTTTTTCTTAAAAGTACCTCGTCAAAATGCTAACATAGTGTTTTTAGTGGCACTTTCCCTGTTTTTTTGTTGGGTAGGAGATATACTTTTGATATATACAGGGCGTGGGGAATTGTTTTTTATGTTAGGGCTTTTGAGTTTTTTGCTAGGGCATGTGTTTTATATCCTTGTCTATAGAAAGGCAGTGTGGCACAAACAAAAGACGGCTATTTTGCACTATAAGCCTCACTGGATTACACCATTCTTGGTTTATTCCTTGGCACTTTATAATCTATTGTGGCCTCAGTTAGGAGAGATGCAGCTTCCTGTATTGATTTATACCCTTGTGCTGATGTTGATGGGTATATTTACACTCAACCGTTATGATTTGACCTCTCTTGTAAGTTTTAGGCTTGTGCTGTTGGGGGCTTGTTTGTTTATTATTTCAGATTCTATGATTGCACTAAACAAGTTTGGCTATGCTTTTGCGCATGCGGGCTTTTGGGTGATGTGTAGCTATATCCTTGCACAATACAGCATTGTACAAGGCCTGCTATTTCATTTTGAGGAAAAAGAATCAGATCAGCCTAAATTTTTTAAGAATTGAGAATTTTCTTAGGATAGTTTTAAGAGATTCTAACACCTAACACGAGCATATCATCCATTTGTGCGTGTTCACCAGTCCATTCACTGATGGTTTGTGCCAAGATTTGTTTTTGTTTGTTCATGTCTTCTTGATGAATTTGTGTAAGTAAGTCTTTGAACCGTCTTTTCATAAATTTACCTTTTTCTCCGAATTGGTCTTGATATCCGTCAGAAAACAAATAAAAAGTAAGAGGAAGCTGGGTTTTCTCTAAGGAGATGCTATATTTTTTAAATCCATGCTCACGTTCTAAGACATTGAATCCTCCAATCATTGCCTTGCTGCCTCTGATTTCATTAAATTTCCCATTGATAAAATAATAGAGGGGGTTTTCAGCTCCTGCAAATTCTAGTTGAGGAGTACCCAATAAATCTTCATAGCCTTCTGGAAACTTGTCAAAAGTACAAATAGTAATGTCCATACCATCGTGGTTGCCTGTTTCTTCTTGCCTTAGTACGATTCTGATAAGGCGGCGTAGTTCACTCAGGATTTTGTCAGGTTCTGTGATATTTCGTCCTAGCACTATTTCATTGAGTAAGTCATTGCCTATGAGGCTCATAAAAGCACCAGGGATTCCGTGCCCTGTGCAGTCTGCTACGGCTACGATAGTTTTGTATTTTTTTTCTGTAACCCAGTAAAAATCACCTGAGACAATGTCTTTGGGTTGAAATAACACAAAATGCTCGGGCAGTGTATTTTCCAGAATTTTGGCAGAGGGCAGCATGGCTTGTTGTATGCGTTGTGCGTAATTGATGCTAGAGGTAAGGTCTTTATTTTTACGCTCGATGATTTTTGTTTTTCTTGAGATTTCTTTGTTGGCTTTTTTAAGATTTTCGGCGATGCCTAGTATTTCCTCTTTTTGTTCTTCGGTTTGTCTAGTTATTTTTTTGTTGTGTCTGTAGTTACGGTAGAGTAGCCCCATAAAGACAATAATCAGGACAAGTGCAGTAATAGATACGTACAGCAGGCGTGTCTTCAGCTTATTTTCTTTTTGCTGAATTTTTTGGATTCTCTGATAGTTTTCTATCTCGATGGTTTGTTTTTCTGATTCATATCCCGCACGGAGGTTATTGATACTATTGTTTGCTTCTTCTGCGAAGAGGTCATCTTTGTAGAGCAGGACTTGTTTTTGAAGTTCGAAGGCATCCTTGATTCTTCCTTGTTTTTCTAAGATTTCGGAGAGCAGCAGGCTGGCTTCTAGGGTTATTTTTTTGGAGTTAAATTCTAGGGCAAGGTCTAGCCCTTTTTGGGCATATGTTTCCGCCTCTTCTAGTTGGCCGAGCTGTTGATATATTCTTGCGATGGTAGTATTGCTTTGTGCTATGCCACTTTTATCATTTTCAGGATAGAATTTGAGTGCTTTCTGGATGTATTCTTTTGCCTTGCCAGTCTGTTGTAGTTTTAGGTAGATATTTCCTATGCTTCCATAGACTACGGCAAGCCCTCTTTTATCTTGAAGTTCTTTTCTTATTTCGGCACACAATAAGAAATGCTTTAGGGCTTGTCTGAGGTTATTTTGTGATTCAAAGTTTTCAGCAAGGCGCAGGTAGCAGTAAGCGATTCCTTTTTTATCCTTTATTTTTTTGAAGAGAGCAAGTGCTTTTTTGATGTATTCTTCTGAGCTGCTGTGGTTTAGCTGGTAAGTATAGACCTCTCCCATATTATTAAAGGCATAGGCTACTTGGGTGGTATCTTTGAGCTTTTCTGAGATTTTGAGGCTTTCGAAGAACAGGTCTATGGCTTTGTTGTAATTTCCTAGTTTACGATAGGTAACCCCCTTCATATTCAGTGCTTCGGCAAGCCCTTTATCATCATTATTGATTCTTGCTAGGTGTGTAGATTCATCAAAATATTGCAGTGATAACCTCAGGTTGCTATTGCGGTATTCCCAGCCTATTTGATTAAGAATAGATACTTTTTCTTCGGGTGCAGATATGTTTAGGTTTTGCTTCAGCTTTTGTAGTTTTTCACTTTCATTCGTATTGGGTTCTTGTGAATAGGAGTGAACAGGAAAAAGCATAGCAGTGCAGCACAAGGCAAGCATCAGATGATATTTAATAGACATTTGTATTTAATAGTTTTAGCAAACTGTAAGCAAAAATCGTAATAAAAGATGCAAAAATTGTACTTAATAGTATGTTTTTTTGTCGGGGCTAATTTAAGTAGTGATTTTTATAAAAGTATCTAATATCGTATTGATGATGGCCAGACAAAGACTAAATGCCAATGCCCAAATGCCCATAAAGAACCAATCTCCGAAGATACGAAAGCCTGGCACAGCCTGTGAGATAAGCAGCACGATGACTATGTTGAGAATCAAAGGAAAAAGTCCTAAGGTTAGTAGTGTGAGCGGAAATGTAAATATTTTGAGAATGGGCTTGATAAATGTATTTACAAAAGCGAATAACAGCCCTACTATGAGTCCATCAGAGATACTTGTGAAAGTAATTCCTACTAAGAGATATTCAGTAATAAAAACTGCTACGATAAAGATGAGAATACGGAGAAATATTTTTTGCATGATGTCTTTTTTTGTGGAGCACAAATATAAGAATTTTCTTCTAAGAACAGACAAGCACTACATCTTAAGTCCTATAAAAGTAATGTCATCTCTCTGCAATGTGCCAGCGTGGTGTTGGTCTAAGGCTTTGGTTAAGATTTCTTTTTGTGTATTTAGGGGCAATGTAGCATTTTCTGACAGTAACTCTTTGATGCGTCTAGTACCGAATTTCTTGCGTTTTGGATTAGGGGCATCTTCTAACCCGTCAGTAGTCATATAGACACAGTCTCCTTTGTGTAAAGTTACTCTTTGCGTAGTAAAGCTAAGGATTTTCTCATTTTGTGAGCCTCCTATGGCTTTTCTATCTCCTTTGAGTTCTTTTAATTCTTGATTTCTGAAATAATACACAGAGCTTTTGGCACCACTAAACTCCAGCGTGATACTTTGGTCAGCCCAGTGCTCGAACACACATATACTCAAATCCATGCCATCTATATTGCTGGTTTCTCTTTGCTTAAGTGCTTTTACTACACTGCTGTGTAGGTTTTCTAAGATGTGGTGTGGTTCGGTTATTTTTTGTTCATTGACGATTTGATTGAGCAAAGAGCTGCCAATGAGTGACATAAATGCTCCGGGCACGCCGTGTCCCGTACAATCTACACAAGCCACAAATACTTTAGTGCCTAGGCGTGTAAACCAAAAGAAATCACCTGATACTACATCTTTTGGCTGGTAGATGATAAAATGCTCTGCAAACACTTTTTTGAGTTCTAGTTTATTGGGCAGGATAGCTTGCTGGATTTTTTCGGCATATTTCACGGATTGCATAAAAGCATTGTTGCGTTCTTCTATTTTTTGGTAAGCAAACTGCAGGGCCTCTTTTTGGCTTTCTATCTCTTCTTTATTGGCTTCTAACTCCTCCATATTTTGTCGGAGTTCTTCTTCACTGGCTTGTAGCTCTTCGTTTTTATCTTTAATTTCTCGCTCACTGTTTTTGAGTCTGGTATTGGCTTTTTGGAGGATTTGCTCGCTAGACTGTAGCCTTTTATTGAATAATTCTAGTTCTTGTGTTTGTTGGGCAAGTTTTCTATTTTTTCTTCGGTTTTGTACTGCTGTAAACCCTATGAGTGCCGTAATAATGAGCATAAAGACTAAGAACAGACCTACTGCGATGAGTGTATTTTTTTGCCTTGTTTCAGCTTCTTTTGCTTGCAAGTCTTTTAGTTCTTGGCTTTTGCTTAGGAGTTCGTTGGTTTTTTTTTCTTTTTCGTTTTGGGCGGTTTTTTGTTTGAGTGCAAGGTCTTGTATTCTTCTGTTGGCTTCTAACTGTTGAATATTTCTTTTTTGTTTTTCGCTTTGTGCTTGTTCACGAGAGATTTGGAGAAGCTGCTCTACACGGTCTTTCTCTAGCTGTTGGTTTCGGAGCGCAGCAGCTTGGAGCTCTTGGTTTCTTTTTAAGAGAGCAAGTTCATTTTCTTTAAGTCTTAGGTCTTGTTCTTGTTTTTGGCGCTCTAGTTCTGACTGTTTAAGTGCAAGGGCTTGTCTTTCTTTTTCGGCAAGTAAGACTTTGATTTCGCCTTCGGTTTTTTCTATATTGATTTGATTTTGGAGCAGAAACTGTTCTTGCTGTCTTTCTTTTTCTTTGAGTCTTTGATTACTTTCTTGAAATTTCTCATAGTATTGTCGGGAGGCTTGGAAATTACTGGTTTTTCGGTTAATCTCGGAGAGCAGCCAGTAAGATGTTTTAAGGATTTCGTCATCCTTGAGTTTTTGTCCTATTTCTATGGCTTGGTTGATTTGTTTGGTAGCATTTTCACTTTTTCCGCTGAGGTAGTCATTGGCACCTAAGAAGTTATAGACCTTTGCAAGTCCTTTTTCATTGTTTTGGGAGAGGTATATTTCTTGAGCCTCTAAGAATTTTTTTCGGGCATTTGTATATTCTTGGAGGTTGCTATAAGTTACACCTAAGTTAATAGCATAGAGGGCGTCTTTTTGTCTGAGTTCCTTGTTTCGGTTAGCTACATCAAATTTACTGTTGAGCTCTAATGCTTGTCTCATATATTTTATGGCATTTTTCTCATCTCCTAGTTCACGGTAGATATACCCTAAGTTATTAAGAGAGCTGGCAAGGCTAACCCCATCACTAAGGATTCTATTTAATTGAATTATTTTTTGATTATAGGCCAGTGCCTCTTGTAATTTTCCTGCATTTAGGCTTGTCTGTGATAGTTTTTCGAGCACTCGGTTTTGTTTTTCTGCTTGTTTATCTTGAATATGAATCTTTAAGGCTTTTTCATAATTTTCAATAGATGCCTCATACTGCAGGTTTTGTGCCTGTACGTAGGCAAGGTTTTCCAAGAGATTACTTTTGATAGTAGAGGAGGTGGGGGCTTTCTCCTCGATGGCCAATGCTTGTTGGTAGTTATCAGCTGCTTTTTCATAAATATTTTGGGCAGAATACAAATTGCCCATACTAAGATATACATCTCTCAAAATTTCTGTATCATTGATTTTTTCGGCAATGGTGAGTGTTTCTAAATATTGATTGAGGGCTATGTTGTATTTTTTTTGTTGCTGTGATACCTTCGCTATCCAGTAAATAGAGCGTGCCTCGGCAGTATTATCTTGAGCCAATCTAGCCATTTTAAGTCCTTCTTGTGCATTTTTCTCTGCGGCAATGTAGTTTTTTTGTTCAAAATAAACCTGTGCAAGACGAGGCAGGATTTCTAATTTTTGTGCTGGGCTGTTGGCTTGTCTGAGTGCCTGCTCCAGATTCTCTGCAGAGTCTTGAGCAAAAACCAATGTGCTGAAAAGTAGAGAGAACAACAGCAGCAGACAGAATCTGTGTGTGTATCGGTGTTGTGAGCGAAAGATATGTTTAATCGTACTATTCATCAATTATAGTTCAAAATTCATCCCTAATAATAAAAAACTTCCCACCCTGTCTGTAAAGTAGTATTCACGGCTGTCTTGTCCTAAAATATTCCTGATATTGAGAAATAACCTAAGCTGTTGCACTGGTAAGTAGGTCAATTTTGAATTAAGAAGTATCTTGGCTTTTACATCAAAAGGTGTAATCTCCCTTTGAAGGATGGCATCTGAGATGTGTGTGATTTCTTGTGAGGTAAAAGCATAGGCATTCAGCGAAAAATGAAAGCGAGAAGAAACTTTCAAAAAGCCCTGAAAACCTCCATAAAAGCGAGGCGTAGCTCTGTAGTCAGTTATGTCAGACTGAATGTCAATATTTCTTGTGCCACTAGGGTCACTTTCAGGGGCAAGGCTGTAGGGTGAAAAGTCTTGTATGTTTGTCTGTTGCCAAGTACCAAAAAATGAAATTTTACCATTTTCAAAAGTATATTCAGTAGAAACTGTAAGCCCTATCTGTGAAGAAGTCATATCAATATTTTTGCGGTCAAATTCAGAAGAAAAGATAAGGGGATTGCCCTGTATCAGTCTATTTGACTGGACTATCTTGTTAAAATCTTCGGACTGTATGTAGAAAAACTCTGCTTCTGCTTGCCAAGATTTTGCCAGCTTCACACGGTAGGCTGCCTCTAGAGTTTTGGCTTTGAGTAGTGTAAGAGTGGCATTTCCATTGATACTTACTTGTGCAAATAAACTTGGGTTAGCTGTGGCAATAAACTGACTTTGGTAGTCTGCTAATATATTGACAAAGAAAGGACTCTGGTTAGATTTTGCATAAGATACCCTGAAAAAGTGGTCGGCATGGGGCATGTAATTAACTGCTGCAATGTAAGAGCTGTACCAATCATCGGGCACGTTGTATTTATCTATTCTGATAGAGCCCACCAATCTCAGCTTGCCAATGCTCCAGTCTGATTGTATGGAGGCTGACATGTCTTCTAGTTTTTGACGGGCATTCAGTAGCCCTGTGCCAGATTCAGTGCTTGCCAGACCAAAATAAGGAGTATCATCATAGACGGATTTTTGGTAACTGAGCGAGGGGCGGAGCAAAAATTTATTGGATTTTGACCTAAAGTTATACTCTAATAATACATCTAAATTATTAAAATCATAATGGCTACCAAGTGTATTGATGCCAGGCTCTTGCTCCCCATTTTGATAAGCTACTTGTAATTTAGCATTGCCAAAATAGTTTTTAACATCTACATACCAAGATTTAGAAAGCATCGTGGAGAGAGGTGTGTAAATATTCTCAGCAAAGGGACGCAAAGATTGTGAGTTCTGAAGCCCAACAGCAAGTTCAGTTTTTAGATTTTTGAGTGGAATAAATGTACCAAATAGATTCATTCCTAATCTTCGCTGAGAAATATTCAAGTCTGGATAAGCAGCATTGAAGGCATTGGCGCCCAATGTCTCACCTGTCTGATAATTGATAAACTCATCAGGATTCGTAGTAAATTTTTGTAAGGCAAGAGAGTACATTTCGTCTTGAGTGCGGTCTAGCTGTTGATAATTGGCAGATGCCCATATTTTTGCCCTGTCATTGATGTTCATTCCAAAAGAGCCACGAGTAATTACCGAGTTACGAGAGCCATATTGTAGCTCAGTCTGGCTAAAAGCCCCTTCTTTTTCGGGTTTTTGGGTGATGATATTGATGACACCCGCCACGGAGTTAGGACCATACAGTGCTGCCACTCCTCCTCTGATAAGCTCAATACGTGCAATATCGTGCAGGTCTATAGGCAAGGTGTCCCAGAAAGTCCCACCTGAAAAATAATTAAAAACAGGGCGGTTGTCTATCAACACAAGCATGTTGCTGTTGTCTTGTAGCACAAAATCAGTGGAGGGAGGGAGGTTATTTAGCCCTCTGATATTGATGTCATAGTTTCCGCTTGAGGTCTCTCTCACAAGCACTCCAGGCAGGAGTCGGAGTGCTTCGGGGATGTTGAGGCAGCCCGAAGCTTTGATGTCTTTTTGGGTAATGACAGAAGCACCCACGGGTACCTCGAATATGTTTTCAGACTTTCCTGTGATAGAGCCTACAGCATTGTCTGTAAAGAGTTGTTCTTTTTTTTCTACAAAAATATCTTCTGCTTCTAATGAGAAAATATTTCCAAATTGGGTAGAGTCTTTTGTGCTTTGTGCCAATATAAAATGGCTGCTTCCACACAGTAAGACGATGCCTAAGGTCAGATTTAGCCGAGAGAAAGGTCTGGAGTAAAAGTGTTTTGTGTGAGTTGCCTTATTTTTTATATTCATCTTTGATGACTCTCTTTTTCTTTCTTTTTGATTAGATGTTTAGCATCACAAGCTATCAACTAAAATATCTATGCGAAGCCTGTGCCAAGTATTTTATTTTTCATAGAAAAGTAATAAAAGTAAACAGAAAACTCATAAAAACCTAAGCACACCACCAAATCACCAAATTAGCATATTTACTTTGTAAAAGAGACAGAGACAAATCTCTAAAAATCAAGTAAGACATTTATCCTTGACATTCCTTTGTTTTTGTGTTATTCTTCTTCTTCAGCTATTTCTTTACTGTTTTTGTAAGCAAAAAACAAGGCTACGAATCCTATCAAGATAGCAGGGATACTCAGAAGTTGTCCTTGATTGAATGCTCTGCCATCTTCCCAGCTTACCTGATTTTCTTTTAAAAATTCTATCAAAAATCTCGAGGTAAAGATTAGAATCATAAACAAGCCAAAGAGAAGCCCCTCAGGGGTTTTCCTTCTGTATTTAAAGTAAATCCCGAAGAGCAACACAAATACAAAAAATGCAAAAACAGACTCATACAGCTGTGAAGGATGCCTCGGGATGGCATACACCTGTGTATTGATGATGATGTTTTTGCGGTTCTGGCTTAGTTCATAGATAGGGCTTGCTGTCCATTGTTTGTAATGTTTACTAACTTCGCCTGCTTGAAGGCTACGAAGCCAATTATTTGCCATAAAATTACGCAAATTTGCTTCATCTATTTTTTTATCAAAGTGTAAGGTAAGCTCCAGAGGGATATATGTGATGCCAGCTACCGTGGTATCAGGTTTACTACTTCTTGTTTTTTGGCTGTGTGTAAAGTGAAGCCCTTCATAGCTTTTGAGGGTTTCATCTAGACTATATGTAAATACGAAGGCTGTGCTGCCATTATAGGGCTTACCGATGATTTCGGAGTTCATTAAGTTTCCCATTCTGATAAAAGCACCTGCCAATGCCACTACTACCACAATTCTATCTACCACCCACAGAAAACGCTGTCCTCTGCGTTTGCGGGCATATAAATACATCGCCAACAAAATACCGACTGCTGCACCATGGCTTGCCAAGCCCCCCTCCCATATTTTTAGAATCTCAATCGGGTTGCTGAGGTAGTAATCAGGCTGATAAAACAGGCAATGCCCCAAGCGAGCACCTAAGATAGTGGCCACTACCATGTATATCATGAGCTTTTCGAGGTCTTTTTCAGGCTTATTTTCTACTTTAAACATCCAGCCGACGATGTATTGCCCCACAAAAAAGCTGAGGGCAAAAAACAAACCGTACCAGCGCACAGGCAAAGCACTGAATATTTCGGGTCTTGCATTCCAAATAATGTAACTTAGCATTTGTATTTTGTTGTTAAGACGCAAATATAAGAAGCAATCCGAAAAACAAGCAAAGCTTTTGGATTTTAAGACCAAATTCAATGGCAAAACATCATTTTGGACTGTCTTTGATAGTAAGGTAGTGTAAATACTCATTGACCGAATCTGCCTTGTGGCTTCTGTTTTCGTCTTTGTCTGCCTTAAACCTTGCATAAGTTTGCTCAAAAACACCGTATTCTCCTCTTTGGCACATGATTTTTTTGATTTCTTCAGGTTTGAGAAGTCCTTCATTATTATAGCTCAAAAACACAAACTTTGCCTTTGTGTGCTGTATGAGGTGTTCAAATGCAGCAACGACGGCTTTTTTTTGGGCAAATTTAGAGATTTGCTGGCTGTAATCTCTTAGCCCTGTTTTGCCTTTGAGTATGGGGGCATCGTACTTGGCGATGGTTTCTAAGAGATGATAATTGGGGGCATATTGCCTGTGATTGTAAGGGGGGTCAAGGTAAAGTACCTCTCCTTGTACTTTCTGGATAATATCTTCTATATTTTGATTAAAAACCTGCTGTTTTTGCTGGCTATATTCAAAGTAAGCGGGCTTCATCTCAAAGGTTTTTTGAGCAGATTTTTTGAGGTGCTTGAGAAATGCTCCATATACTGAGGCTGTATTGGCTACTTTGTCTATGCCCTCTAGCAGTGAAGCAAGCAAGAAATAATACTCAGATGCTTTGATTAGCTTGTTTTCTTTCCAAGTTGCTATTTTTTGGCGGATGGCATCCACTTTTTTACCATTTTCATCGGAGAAATATTGGCGTTGGTAGTCTTGATTTGCAGTGCCTCCCGAGCAATAATTTTGGTAAATAAAGCCCTCTTTGCCTTCTATTTGATTGAGGTAATGGCAGACATACCCTGCCCGTTGGGCCTTCTCCATAGATTGGAGCTCGGAGATTTCTGAAAATAAGCCCTCAAAATGCAGCACTTGGCTGTTTTCTATGTAGTTTTTATTGAGCACATAGCTGTAATACTGCAAATCATTGGCAATAATGGCATGCCCTTTTTGCTTAAAATGCTGCCCTACAGCCCCCGTGCCTGCGAATAAATCCATCAGCACAAAAGTATCATTTTGTGTGATTTCATAGATACATTTATCCAGAAAGGGAAGTAGTTTTTTTTTTGAGCCAATGTAATTCATCGTGATAACTCCAAGGTTTTTGGTGATTTTTATTGTTTTTTCTCTGATTTTACCAGATACAAGTTGCAAACATCCTAAACTTTCATAGAATATGAAAAAGATATAAGGCTTTATTTTTAGATGCCAGCGTAAGAAAAAATAAAAACTGAAATGAAATCATATTTAGAATTGTTTACGAAGTGAAATTATTATTAAGTCACCTTATCTCACAAAATAAAAAACGAATGAAAAGAATATTATGGACTTTATTGCTACTTGTTTTTGGCTCATCTTGCAATGCACAACAGCGCGTCAATAGCAATGCCTACAACACCATGCTTAGTACTTTACTCTCGCACACTGTTCCCGAAATTACCGTAGATAGTCTCCAAAAAATCAAAGAAAAAGTACTGCTTTTAGATGCTAGAGAACAAGCAGAATATAAAGTCAGCCATATCCAACATGCAAAATATGTCGGCTATGATTATTTTGACCCTGAGTCTGTAGCCAATCTTGATAAAAATGCCAAGATAGTAGTCTATTGCTCGGTAGGCTACCGAAGTGAAAAAATCTCCGAAAAATTACTCAAAATGGGCTTCAAGAATGTATCTAACCTTTACGGAGGTATTTTTGAATGGAAAAACCAAAGCCATTCGGTAGTAAATGCACAAGGACTGACCTCTAAAGTGCATGCCTACAGCCCTGCTTGGGGGGTATGGCTCAGAAAAGGTGAAAAAGTGTATAAATAATTGAGAATTTATTCCCCGTTTTGTGTCTTCACAAAACGAAAAGCTATTCCTTACTTTTAACTGAGTAAATTTTCAACTCTCAATTTCCCATTGATTAATTTTTATTTAATATCATAATAAGCTGAGAAGCCACGAAAAACAGAGCCTTTCCCTCGTTCAAAAAAATAAATCGGGATGTTTTGGTACTGATGCACAGCCTCATTTTTTTGGCTTTTGGCGTATCTTAGCCGCAAGTTTTCATAAGATACTGCCTCGTGTGGCTCTGCTAGATAGAGTGTACTTTGGGCAGGCAGATAAAAACGAATTTTGTTTTCTTGTATGACTTCTGCCTCGAGGCGGTTTGATAATTTTTTGTAGGTATTGCGTTTAATTTTTAAAATCTGTGTTTCATAAGAAAGCAGCAAAGTACTTTGGTGAGCGAGGCCTAAGTGATTAGAGGTGTCAGTTGCAAGATGGGCAAACTTTGCACCAGACAAAAGCTCCATTTCTATGACCAATTTTGAGTTACTTTGATTGCGTAGATAAAGCCAGACAGGGGCTTGGCAGCTCGTCAGAAAACTAAAAATGATGCCCCCCCAAAATAGACGACATATCGTAAGCTGCTTATCTGAAAGACAATCTAGCATAGAAGTAAAATTTCATCTTTGTAATCGTTATGGAAGAGATTAATTTTAAAATTTGTCATTTTTTTATTCAAAATTAGAACAAAACTGCGTAATTTTGTTCTTAATAGTATAACAGAAAGTTATTTAGAAGATGTTTTTTTCAACAGTACACAAATAGTCAAAAAATATGAGAAAGAGATTCGGTCTTATTTTAGGCTTGGCAGCAGTAGCAGGCGGAGCATATATCTGGTACAAAAACCGCAAGCCAGAGTTTAATATTTTAGAGTTTAACAACGGTGACAAAACTGTAAAATGGCAGTATGGCACGATTACCAACATCGCTAGAGCAGGGCAAAATGATACTTACAGCAGCAGCCCCAACTCTGATTTTTTTGTGAATGTAGGTTCTATCGAGAATGAGGGTGAGATTATCGGGATTCGCTTCAATTTCTTAGGCAAAGATGACAGAGAGCCTAAATTCATTTATTTTAACTAATCATACGAAGCCTACCAAAGAGATTTATGAAGAGTCTTTGTTCTAGTTTTAGAGCAAGGGCTTTTTTGTTATAAAACCGAGAGCAGCCTAGCCCCAAAGCCTTCCGCCACAATATTTACAATAATTGGCATCTCCATCATGCCCAGGCATGCCACAGTCGAGGCAGGACTTGGTGGTGGAAACCGTCTTTTTTTCTTCCTTCCTATAGATTTCAGCTCCTACAATACTTGTAAATACTACAATCGTACTAAAGCCTAGTATCATCAGAAGAGAAGCAAAAAACTGCCCCAAGGCTGTCTTGGGTGCTACATCTCCATAGCCCACAGTAGTAATGGTTACAATCGCCCAATAAACACTCTTAGAAATACTTCTAAAGCCATTCTCGGGCCCTTCAATCACATACATCAAAGACCCCAAAATAGTAACCGAGATTAAGACACCCGCAATGAATATAGAGATTTTGCGGCGGCTGTTTATCAAGGCTTGCTGAAGCACTTGTACCTCTCGGGCATATTTAGAATATTCTATCACACCAAACATTCTGACTAGCCTAAAAAGGCGAATCAAACGAATAACTGCCAAATAATTAACCCCCAAAGGATTGACAAGGCCAATATAGACAGGGAATACAGAAATAAAATCTATCACACCGATAGGGCTGTAGATGTATTTGGTAGGCTTGGGGCTGGCGATTACTCTAGCAAAATACTCAATCGTGAAGACAATCGTAACAATCCACTCTATCACTCTGAACTGCTCAAGGTAAGCCTCCCACTCTGGCTCAGTCTGCAAAATGACCGAAGCACAGCTAAATAAAATCAATGATAAAAGACTTATTGAGAAGACCCTCGAGCGATAGATAATCTTGTATAGCTCAAAACGCCATCCACCACGCTCTACAAAGCGACGATACCGTGTAAAGTCACTCATGACAACTTTCGTGGATTTTTGCTTTGATTTGTGTTTGGCTGACTTTTCCAAGGTGATACTTCTGTTCATGTTTTAAATTTTGGCAGCATTCTAAGATTAAGAGTAGATAACAATATTCTTACCATTTCTTAATATCTGATAAAATGAGCTAGATCTATTATTTTATCTCTTTTTGGGAGTGCCTATCCAATGATTCTCCCCTATTACAGTGCTCAATGCTCGGTTTTTTGCCTTCTTTAAGAATATTTAGTAATCGTTAATTTTTATCTAAAAGGATATTTATCTTAAACTTTTGAAAAATAACTACGTGTGTAATATAACTTGTTTATATCACCAAATAAGCCTAACTACCAAGAGTAAAGTTAGTAAAATAACCGACACTTTGATAAAAAAATAAAAACTAAAGCAACCTCCACAGACATAATGCTGTCTTTTGGATGAATGCATGACGATAGAAAGCATTGTTTGACTTTAAGATAACCATAAGCAATAAGAAAATTAAGTAGTAACTCAATATTAACTTACATTATATTTACCTATACCATATAACATTCATTAAAAATCAATTGCCATGACATTATTCACGCTTAACCTCAAAACTAAAAATAAGAAAACCAATGTGTATTGGGTCATCCAAGAAGCTGAAAGACCTAGCGAAAAAATACTCGTAAAATATTTTGATGATAAAAATCAAGTACTTTTTCAGGAGTGCATCACAGGCATATTAAACGGAGTCATAGATGATGCCATTGTCCAGAAATTAAACCAAACCAAGAAAAAGCTCATCAGAAGCATCGCCTGATGCACGAATACACACAGCACAAAAAGATGTGATGCCATCTCAAATAAGTGATGTTAAATCTATGACAGGTAAATCTCTTGGAGAGTTATCTGTTTTTTTAGCATAAATGATTTCTTTCCAAAAAATCCAGCATCAAAAATCCAGCATCCACACTGCTAAAATTATTCTCGGCAGGATTTCTTAACAGTGCTCTCAATCCAGAGATACTTACTTTAAAAACCTTGATAAATTCGGTTTCATCTAGAGATTGTGGCTTCACCAAGCTACACCCTAGTGCCAAGTAACAGTGCTTTAGCTGATTACTGTAGGCAGTAGGGATGGATTTGAGCAAGTGAATCTCTTGGGCATAGTAGCCTGTTTCTTCTAATAACTCACGTTTGGCAGCCTCCTCAGGTGCTTCGCCTAGGTCTATGCGTCCTTCAGGAAAACTGACAATCATCCGCTCAGGCCCTGGGCGGTATTGCTCTACCAGAATTACTTCTCCATCTTCTGTAAGTGCCGCTACTGTGGCAAAAGAAGGCACACTGATGATGTCAAAAGCCCATTCTTGCTGATTGGGTAGGCGGAACATCTTACGGATGATGTTGCGATAGCCTTGATAAACAGTCTCTTCGGATATTTTTTCCCAGTCTTGATTCATGCTTTTTGCTGTAATTTCTTTGCTAAGATACCACAAAGTAATTCAATTAATTTTAGCTTCTTTGTGTTTTAGAGATAGATTTGCAGAATATTATACATTAAATAACTTGCTAGAGTGCCTGTGTGCATTGATTTTTGGGGGTAAATAATTGATTTTCAGATTTTTACAAACTTGTTGTCTATCACATAAAAAAAGCACTCGTTTTGGCATATTCTAAAAAAAATAACATGATGAATCTAAAAGAAAAAGTAAATGCACTCAACGCTTTGATGCTCAAAGGTAAAATAGATGAAGCTTTTGAGCAGTTTTATCACACTGATGTGGTGCGCCAAGAAAATTATGAAGAGCCGAGAGTAGGCAAGACATTCAACTGGGAATATGAAAAAGCAGCCATCGCCAAGGTGGACGAGTGGCACAAAATAGAAGTAAGAGACATCGCCACCAATGATGAAGACCAAGTATCTATGGTCGTGCAATTTATAGAGGTAAGTGTAGGAGGGAAGCGCTTCAAAAGAGAAGAGGTGGCTGTCCAGAAATGGAAAGACGGACTCATTATTCATGAGAAATTTTACTACTCCATAGAGCCTGTAAAGTAATTTTTAGTTTATAAAAAATGCAAGGATGATGTCTGATATACAGATACATCATCCTCGCCTTGTACTTGCGGATGCTCTAGGCGTATCTTCCAAACACCTCTTGAGCCATCCGAAAACCATTGTTAAATTCAGTTTCCTTGATGTTTAGTGCAAGGTCCTTGGTCTTCAAAAAGTGATAAATACTTTCCATGGGCATATTGCCAGTGAGCTCATCTTTAGCCATAGGGCAGCCCCCAAAACCTAAAAATGCAGCATCAAACCTGCGGCAACCCACTTCGTAAGCTGCCGTAAGTTTTTCATCTACTGTCTGAGGAGTAGAGTGTAGATGTGCCCCAAACTCTACCTCAGGAAAGGCAGGAATCAGGGTGTGAAACAAGAATTGGATATTTTCTGGATTAGAAACGCCAATGGTATCTGCCAAAGAAATAATCTTCACATCTAAATCCACCAGTTTTTGGGCAAAATCAAGCACTATCTCACGGCTATAATCATCTCCATAAGGATTCCCGAATCCCATAGAAATATAGGTAACAAGCGTTTTATGATGTTTTTGGCAAAGCGACTGCATCTCTTCTATGAGTTGCATAGATTCAGAAATGCGCTTATTGGTATTGCGAAGCTGGAATGTCTCTGAGATGGATAGAGGGTAGCCCAGATAGCTGATTTCTTCAAACTGACAGGCATCTTCTGCCCCTCTCTGATTGGCCACAATAGCCAATAGTTTGGTAGCTGTCTGGCTCAGGTCTAGCTGTGAAAGCACTTCTGCAGTATCTTTCATTTGTGGAATGGCTTTGGGGGATACAAAACTTCCAAAATCTAAGGTATCAAAGCCCACACTCAAAAGTTGATTGAGGTATTTGGCTTTGAGTTCGGTAGGTATAAATTCGTGAATCCCTTGCATGGCATCACGAGGACATTCTATGAGTTTCATCGTATGTTACTTTATCTTTTGGGTAAAAAATACATTATTCTTTAAAGGTATAAAAAAAAAGCTACACAAATTTTGTGCAGCCTTTTTTTACTCAGTCTGTTTGATAGACATGAGGTATGAAGTTACAAGAATTAAAGCTGAATGCTCACTCTTGCAAAATAAAATGCACCATTGAAGCCAAATTGTGTGGCTTGGCGAGAGTATCTAAAGCGACCGAAGCTATTGTTGGTAGAGTGTGTATGCTCATCTGGATAGACATCAAAGATGTTATTAGCACCCACCTGTAGGCTTAGGTTTTTGAATAACTGATAAGACAAAGAAAAATCTGTTACCCATTTGGCAGAGAAAGTCTGGTCTAGTGTTTCTAACTCACCCGTAAATGTATTAAGTACGGGGGCAGCACTGTTACCACGGGTAGTAATTTCGCCAAAACGCACACTACGTACCATAGCACCAAATTTACCTACTTTATAGTTTAAAGTGACGTTTAATTTGCTTTGTGGGTTACCTGTTTCTACCACTGCAGTATTGGTTCTGTCAAAATAAGTAGATTCTCTACCTGCCAAAAGTGAAGAAGCTACATTGATTTTATCTACGGTAGTTTCATTAAGGTTGGCAGCTACCGAAGCATCTAGTTTGCCTTCTCCTACATTCCAAGTATAAGTAGCGATGATGTCTAAACCTCTGGTGGTCGTATTGATGGCATTGGTGAAGAACTGAGCACGGTTAGCACCTACTTCTGTAAGGAGGTCATAGATTTCTCTGTCATTTGTGCCAGGAGCTGCACTGGCATTTCCTTGAAATTGCCCTGTCAATACGACACGGTCATCTACTTTGATGATGTAGCCATCTACAGAGAAGGTCATAGCCTTGGTAGGCTGTGCCGTAAAAC
The DNA here is from genome assembly GCA_011390205.1 of Microscillaceae bacterium. GTDB lineage: Bacteria > Bacteroidota > Bacteroidia > Cytophagales > Microscillaceae > JAABSX01. The sequence goes on from JAABSX010000019.1 coordinate 53,029, forward strand.
CGATGCTGTAATTGATAGAAGTTTCTTGTTTAAGCTTAGGAATACCCAAGACACCTGCTACACGGCTATTGTTGCTAAATGTACCTACTTCAAAAGGAACTCCATTCACAAAAATAGTACTTACCGTGTTAAAGAAGGATTGGTGCAGAGAGGGAGCACGGAAACCTGTGCTGATAGCACCACGGATGGCATAATCATCTGTAAGGTTGTAGCGAGTCGCAAATTTTCCTGTAACTGTATTTCCGAAATCACTGTAATTTTCATAACGACCAGCAAGGGCTACCATCCATTTTTCGGTTACGTTGAGCTCTACGTCTAAGTAGCCAGCCAAGTTTGTACGAAATCTGTTGAGTTCGTTGCGGGGCTGAAATCCTGGAAATACTTGTGCACCCCCTACTTTACCAATACCTACACCATCGTAATCTGTGTAAGAAGCCTCTTCACCTGCAATGATTTGATAATTATCCACTCTAAACTCAGAGCCAGCAGCGATGTTAATTCCTTTTAAGAAATCAGCAAAGAAACGGCTTACACTTAAGCTGGTTACGTTTTGAGAGAATGAAAATCCGCCTGAATCAAAGCTAGTAGCTGATGCCACGCCCAGAGAAGCATTTAATGAGTTTTCTACCCTAAATCCAAAACTATTCTTACCGTAATTGTTGCTAAAATCTACATCCCAGTTTTTAATTTTTCCACGGATACCCATCCCTAGTGAGCGGTCTAGCACAGAGGTATGAATCTCAGGTAAGAAGCCATTGGGGTAAATCTCATAGACTACTTGGTTTACTTGTGATGGTTGGCGATAAAAACCAGCCGCTTCACCATTGCGATAATTGAGGCCACCAAAAGCATAAAACTCTGTGTTTTCATCTATAGGAATTGCCATATTAAACATAGCAGAAGCATTGGCAACTTGTGAGTTACCTACACGCATATTAAAATCACTGCGAGTCAAGTTACGAGCAGCCAAGAGAGCCTCATCTGTAGCGGCACCTTCAGGGTTAAGGTCAGGGTCTGCCAGGTAAGTAGCCCCATAGACTGTGCCTGTCCATTCATTCATTCTGTTGGTGAATCCTCTAAAAGTATAATCCCCTGTAAGATTTAAGTAACCTCCTTTTTTGCCAAGAGCAAAGCCGTAATTGGCATTGAATTGGTTCAGAGCACCGTCTCCTTCTTTGTGGACACCCGTCATATAATTGGCTGAGAACTGATTGACATCTTTGCGAAGCACGATATTAATCACACCTGCGATGGCATCAGAGCCATATTGTGCGGCTGCTCCATCTCTGAGTACTTCTATTCTCTCGATAGAGGCAGCAGGGATGGTATTGAGGTCAGTACCTACATTGCCACGTCCTACAGTTCCATTGGTATTGACCAATGCCGTATTATGGCGGCGTTTGCCATTGATAAGCACCAGCACTTGGTCAGGGCCTAAGCCTCTGAGTGAGGCGGGGTCTATGTGGTCGGTTCCGTCTGAGATGGTCTGTCGGTTAGATTGGAATGAAGGCGCCACGAAGGTCATCATTTGGTTCAAATCTACCTGAGGCACTACAGCGATCAGGTCTCTTACGGCCAGTACATCTACGGGTACGGGTGAGTCAAGTACGCTTCTGGAAGCATTGCGAGAGCCTACCACCGTGATTTCATCTAGGCTTGAGCTGGAGGCATTAAGCGTAACATTTATATTTTGAGTGCCTCCATTGAGTGTTACATCTTGTGTAACTGTCTCGTAGCCGATGTAGCTAAATGCAAGTTTTACCTTGCTGCCAGATACGGTGAGAGAAAATTTCCCATCTACATCTGTGGTTGCCCCTGTCGTAGTTCCTACTACGATGACCGAAGCACCGATAAGTTCATCACCCGTATTTGCATCTTTGATGCTGCCTGTGAGTGTGGTTGTTTGGGCAAGTGTGAAGCCAGTAGCCACTAGCCAGCACATTACTAATAAGTAAAATCTTCTGTTCATAAAAAATACAGTTGTTAAAATTAATTGTGAGTAGCTTTAAAGTTACTGCTTTTTATCTTGAAACCTAATTTATTTTGTAATAAATCTGTTTTATCACGGCTAAACTGTTGTTTATTGAAGATTTTTAATGTTTTCTATGAATAAAAGGAAGCGTGAGGGCAGCAGTGGGAGGGAGTCGCTTTCTTGGTATAAGTGTGAAAGCGACTCTTTTTTTGGACAGTATTTTAAGAAAAGCAGCTATTAATCGGCTTGTTTGTTCTATTTTTTAAATCCGTAGAAGAGCTGTCCCCAGAAGGTTTTCGGAAATTTTTCTACATCTTCAAAACCCAGCTCTATTTCTCCACTAGATTCGGGGATGTAGTGCATACCGAAGAGGTAATCCCAGAGGCTGAGACTGATTCCGAAGTTTACGCCATTGGGGTATTCTTCGGGGAGGTGCTTGGCATGGTGGTAGAGGTGCATTACGGGGCTGTTGAGGAGATAGTGCAGTGGCCCCCAAGTGATCTTAATGTTGGCATGGTTTAAATGCCCGATGGTGATGGCAAAAAAATGCACAGCAAACGCCATAGAAGGTTCAAAGCCACCCAAGAGCATGACACCCAGTGTTTTGAGTGGTTTGTAGAAGATGTTTTCCATCCAGTGATAGCGTAAATGTGCTGCAAAGCCCATTTCTTCCACAGAATGATGTACTTTGTGGAATTGCCACAAAAAATCGAACCTGTGCAGTAAGACGTGCGTAAACCACTGTACAAAATCCAATACAATAAAAAACAAAAGGAGCTGCCCCCAAAGTGGCAGTGATTGTAGGTTTACCAGGGCAAGGCTGTTGGTCTTGAGCCCAGCATCTAGCATGGCTTTGTCAATGATTGCATATATCCCTGCAATCATCACAGAAAACACGAAAAAATTGAAAAACATGTAGAAGCCATCTAGCCAAAAATCTTTTCGGAAGATTGCCTGCTCTTTACGCCACGGAAAGGTAATCTCTAAGGCCCACACTGTCAAGGAGATAAGAATTAGGCCCCAGAAATAATTTTGATACCAAGGCTCAGCAAAGATAATGAGCCGCCACGTCCACATAAGCGTATTCCAAAAAGAATCTATGAAGGTCTGAAAATAAATCATCATATTTAGATTTGTTGATATGTAATCATAACAAAATGTGTGTATCAAAATGTTCTAGTAGTCCTGTTTTTTTGTTTTGAGAGTTTTTGGTCATATTTGTCATATGAATCAAAACAAATGCATATTTCTAGACCGTGACGGAGTGATTAATCAAGACCATATAGATTATACATACCGCATAGAAGATTTTAAAATTTTAGATGGAGTGCTAGAGGCACTTCATTTACTAAAGCAAAATGGCTACAAACTCGTGATTATCACCAATCAATCAGGCATTGCAAAGGGTATTTATGGGCACGAGGATGTGCTTCGTTGTTTTGCTTATCTGCAAGAGGCTTGTGGGGGGTTGATAGATGGGCACTATTATGCAGCTTATCATCCTGACCACGACAGTGCCTCACTCACACGCAAGCCTGACTCACTGATGCTGGAGAAGGCAAAAGCAAAATTTGAGATAGACATAGCCCAATCTTGGTTGGTAGGAGATAGTTATAGAGATTTGGTAGCTGCTCAAAGGCTGAGGCTTCGCACGGTGTACTTGCCCTATGCCTCTGCCAAGTACAAGCAAGGAGACGTAATCAAAACAGGTTATGCGGATTTTGTGGCGCATAACCTGTTGAATGCTGTGCAGCAGATTATCCTAAAATACTAGCTGCGTGTTTGTGTTGTTTTTTCTTTTTCTTGTGGGGTATTTCTGACCTTTTGGTCTTTTGAGTCTTCCTCAGTGTTTTGCAGGTAAGTGGGGCAAGTGTATCGCTTGGCACAAGAAGAGAACCCAATCAGGGCAAGCAAACAGAGGGTGATGATAACTTTCTTCATAATCAAAATATCGTTTAAACGCTTTATTATTTATTATATTTAGGAATAACGCTGCTATTTTTACATTACATACGTAGTGAGCAAAAAAAGTGCTAAAAAAAAGAAGGAATCTACTCAGAAAACTTACATATAGCCCAATATTTTGAGCATACTATCACTAGATTGGGCTTCTGAGAATAATTTACTCTTTATATTTCCTTTCTCATCACGGTCTATAATCACGTGAGGGGGAGCAGGGATGAGGCAATGCTGTATGCCACCGTAGCCTCCTAGAGATTCTTGGTAAGCACCTGTATGAAAAAAGCCAATGTATTGTTTTTCTCCCTTCTCTATGATGGGCAAAAACACTTCAGAGCTATGCATTTCGGAGTTGTAATAATCCATAGAATCACAGGTAAGTCCCCCCAAGTTTACTTTGTGGTGCGGGCTGTCCCAGTTATTAATGGCGAGCATAATGTATTTTTGATTCATCCCCCATACATCGGGCAGATGCGTGATGAATGAGCCATCTATCATATACCAAAGCTCTTTGTCATTTTGGAGTTTTTGGTCTATGACTGAGTAGATAGTCGCTCCACTCTCACCTACGGTATAGCTTCCGAACTCCGTATAAATGTTGGGCTCTTCCACGTGATTTTTCTTACAAATCCATAAGATATACTCAATGATTTGGTTGGCCATGTATTCATAATCAAAATCAAACTGTAAAGAAGTACGGATAGGAAATCCTCCGCCTATGTCTATACTGTCTAGCTCGGGGCATACCTTTTTGAGTTCACAATATTTATACATAAATCTACTCAACTCGCTCCAGTAGTAGGCACTGTCTTTTACGCCTGTATTGATGAAAAAATGCAGCATTTTGAGCGTAAACTTAGGATTGGGGGCGATGGCTTCTTGGTAGAGTTTATCTACATCAGAATAGCGTATGCCTAGCCTAGAGGTATAAAACTCAAAGTTAGGCTCTTCGTCAGAGGCTACCCTGATACCGATGTTGATATTTTCTACGGGTAAATCTTGGTAGGCTTTGATTTCATCAAGATTATCAAGGATAGGAATGCTGTTAAAACCTTCGGTGATGAGCTCACAGAGCCCGTCTGTGTAGGCGGGCCTTTTAAATCCATTAGAGATGATGAAGGTTTTTTTGTCTATTTTTTTGTTTTGGTACAGTGATTTAACAATGGCTATGTCAAAAGCAGAAGATGTTTCTATGTGGACATCGTTTTTGAGTGCCTCCTCAAGCACAAATCTAAAATGAGAAGATTTGGTACAGTAGCAGTAAGTGTAGCTTCCTTTGTAGTTATTCTTCTCTATAGCTTGGTTAAATAGTTTTTTTGAGAACTGAATGTGTTCGCTTATTTTTGGGAGGTAAGTAATTTTGAGGGGAGTCCCATACTGTTTTATAATTTCGGTGAGCTTTACACCATTAAAAATGAGTTCGTTATTTTCAACTTTAAAATCACGGGTCGGAAAGTCAAAGGTTTGCTCAATCAGTTCTATGTAGTTTTTCATCAATTGTTATGTCATAAAAATAAGGTAAGATTATTTCATTAAAGGTGCAAAGTAATGTGTTAAGACTTAATAATCAAAAAAAATATTTCTCTTTGATAGATTTTATAATCCGATTTTTATGAATGGTGATTTGACAACTCACAGTGTCATATTGCAGTATCAGTTTCACTTTGTCATGCCGTAGGCATCTGCTGTACTGCATAGCTTTTTTACATAGTATTTATCTACTGCCTTTAGACACGTCTTCAGATACCTACGGCATGACAATACAAAAGACTCAAGCTATTTACCCTTCAAGCTTTATTCTCCTTTTGGGGCTAGGGGGCTTCTAAACCTCAATTATAATGCGTTTTAAACCGATTTTATTATTCTGTACTTTGCCTCTGATGCTATTACTTAGCACTTGCAAAGACGAAGACGTACTGCCCGCTGCCACTCAAAGTGGACGCAATACCTTTGGCTACAAAGTCAATGGAAAAGTATGGCTGCCTAATGGTGAGGACAATCTTTTTGCCTATTTAGAGGGGATTGACAGACTTTTCTTTATTAGCGCTTCTGCTCGCACTTGTGAAATTTGCCTGACATCCTACATGAATGTTCAGATTCCTGATTTATCAAGTATGAGTACTTATCAAATAGATGGTTCGAAAGATAATACAGGAGTCTTTTTTTTACCAATAGCTGTTATTATAGAGCTTATGTGAATGTAGAAAATGATGTGGTAGTTGATGAAAGCATCACTATCACCAAGTATGACATTCAAAATCTAATCATTGCAGGCACTTTTTAGGCTACACTAGCAGTTCCTGACTCTTTGGATTGTGATACTGTTCGGATTACCGAAGGTCGCTTTGATTATAAAGTAAGATAACTTTTAACCTCTAATGTGAGTCAACTTGAGAAGGTCTTTATTTTTCAAACTGATTCTAGGCTATGCGTTAGCCATCTGTGCAGACAAATATGAGTGCAAAGATTCTCAAAAATAATTATTAAGATATTCAGCATACTCTTTACAGAGATTTTTCACCTGCTTGATGGTCTGCCCGATAGCCTGCTCATTTGGCTCACTTTCTTCAAGAATTTTCCTACCTGTTTTGATTTCTCGCTCCAAATCATCTAAGCCTAACAGCCCGATGGTGGCACGGATATTATGATGGATTTTACGGAGTTTTTCAAAATCTTGATTTAGTATAGCGAAGGCATATTCATCAGGAAAATCTGCAAATACCCTGATAGCCAGTTGGTTGTACTTACGGATAAAAGCCTTGTTGCCCCCTGAGATGTCAATTACTTTTTGATAGTTAATTTTATGCTCACTCTGTGTGTGTGCGGGTTTGGCTTTGTGAGTTTTTTGTATGCTTGCACTGGGTTTTTGTTTTAGCTGTGACACGATGGCATCAAAAAGCTCTTGGGGTTTGAAGGGCTTGCTGACGTATCCGTTCATGCCTGCTGCTTCTATTTCTGCTTTGACCTCGTGTATGGTGGAGGCAGTAAGTGCCAGAATAGGGATATTTTTGAAATCACCGTCTAGGTTTCGGATTCTTTCAGTGGCTTGGTATCCATTCATGACGGGCATCTCTAGATCCATCAGGATGAGGTCATAATCATTCTTTTGGAGCAAGTCAATGGCAATTTCGCCGTTGTGGGCAAAGTCAGTTTCTGCATTCCATTTTTTGAGAAATTGGCTGACCACCATTTGGTTCATTTCATTGTCTTCTACTGTCAGAATCTTGGCATTTTTAAGATTAACATCATCACTACTAAGTGCTTCATAATCAGAGTCTTGGAGTGTGTATAGATTGCGTCTGTCTCCTTTTTTGAATTTTAGGTTAAAGAAAAACTTAGAGCCTACGCCTTTTTCACTCTCCACGAATATTTCACCTCCTTGGAGTTCTATAAGTCTTTTGGTAATGGCAAGCCCAAGCCCTGTGCCGCCGAATTTGCGGGTGGTGTCTTTGCTTGCTTGGGTAAATTTCTGGAAGATATGTTGTATTTTATTGAAATCGATGCCTATCCCTGTATCTTTGACCGCAAAATTAATCTCGAAATAATCTTTGTCTAGTCTTTCGGCACTGACTTCTATTTTGATGTAGCCTGAGGAAGTAAACTTAATGGCATTGTCTAATAGATTGGTGAGTATCTGTGAGATTCTGACGGGGTCACCTATGATAATCTCAGGCACTTGATTTTTGTATTCTACAAGGATATTGATTTGTTTATTGGCTGCTTTGTAGCTGAGGGTTTGTTTGATAGAGTTGATGAGTTCTTTAAGGTCAAAATCAATCTGCTCAAAGGTAGTTTTGCCAGCTTCTATTTTATTATAATCCAGAATATCATTGATAAGCACGAGGAGATTTTCAGCAGAAAATTTTAGGATATTCAGGTTTTTGATTTGCTCAGGCTTTGGTTCTTCTTGCAGCAAGAAATGAGTCATTGCAATGACTGAGTTCATCGGCGTTCTGATTTCGTGGCTCATAGCAGACAAAAACCCTGCTTGGTTTTCTGCATTAAGTTCTGCATTTCTTTTTGCTTTTTTGAGGGCTTTTTCAGTTTTTTTGAGTTCAGAAATATCTCTGGTGAAGCAAATAAGTGTTTCATCAGATACCTGCGCAATGTCAATCAAGACAGGGGTTCTTTTTTGATTGATTTTGACAAGTGAAAGTTCTAAACTTGTGCTGTCATAAGATTTTTGTTCGGTAAGTGTTTTCCAGTTGAGCAGGTTTCTGCCGTTTCTAAAGAAATCAGTGAATTGTTTTCCCTGTATTTGGTAAGTGGGCAAGATTCCAAGTTGTTTTTGTACACTTGTATTGATGTATTCTATGGTGCCTTGCTTGTCTAAAATCCAGATACCTTCAGGGGCATTTTGTATATAGCTTTTGAGTTTGTGCTCATTGGCTTGCAATATTTTTTCGGTGATTTTTGTAGAGCTAATATCAAGCACAATGATGACAAGGTGCTTGTCTGTAATCTCAGTGGCCTCTACAGGTACAATCTGAGCGAGGTAGTATTTTTGTTTGTACTCAAACTCGATGATTTTCTTTTCACCAGACAGTGCACTGTTGAGGTCATCTGCCAAGCTTGTGCTTTTATGCCAAGGGAAGAGCTGCTCAAAAGATTGTTTGGCAGCTTGTGCGGGTTTGGTATCTAACAAAAACAAGACAGGCCCTACGGCATATTGGCAGATAAGCTGTGTATCAAAAATAAAAACGCCTCCATTAGGGATATTTTTAGCAAAATCAAGGTATTTTCTTTGTTGTGTGCCTATAATGCTATTTTTGCTGGTGTCTTGTGGGTTTCCCTCTTGCACTTTTCCCACGAAACCTATCAACTCTTTGGAGCTGCCATGGATGGGTGTTTGGGTAGTTTTGATTTCTTTTTGATAAGCCGCTGTTTTGATTTCTTGAAGATAAACCACAGCCTTAGAGATGTCTATGTAATCACTGGCAGAGGTTCTGGAGAGATTCTTAATCTCTATGTGGGTCAGTTCAGATTCTCTTTTGCCCAATAAATACTCAGCATTTACATCCAGCATTTGAGCAAATCGGGGGCTTACATATTCAAATCTTCCTTGAATATCTTTAATCCAGACGGCATCATGGATTTGCTGGAAGAGTGCATGGCTGATATTTTTTTGCTGTTGGGAGCGCTGCTCTAGGTATTTCTGTTTGCTGATATCGTGGCAGCCGAGTGCTACAAACAGGATATTTCCAAACTCATCACTGACAGGGGAGAGGCTAATCTCTTGCCATAGCCCTCCCTGCTGCTGAGGCAGCTCTAGCAAAATCTCACGGCTGATAAACTCCCCTTGCAAAGCTCGCTCAAAGTCTAAAAAGAATCTTGGAACATCTTCGGGATATACAAAATCTTTATAGTTTAGCCCTATTTTAGGGCTCTGACTAAAAGCTTGGGTAAGAAGTGATTCTGCTGTTTTGTTGAAGGCTTGTATCCTTGATTGAGCATCTAAAAGTACAAGAGGGTAAGAAAGTCCCTTAAATAAGGCTTCAAATTTTTGCTGGGTGTGTAGTAGGTTTTCTTTGAGTTTCTTCTCATCATCTATGATTTTACCTACTATCTGAATGCTTTGTAGTTCTTTGTATTTATCTAATATAGGTGTGTAATGCCATCTT
>JAABSX010000001.1 GCA_011390205.1 Microscillaceae bacterium
GGAGGCATACTCTCTAAAAAGCGATGGATTTTTCCACCACCTCTACTGATTGTTCCGCCACGCCCATGGAAAAAACAAAGCTCGATGCCGTGTCGGCGGGCTACTTCGGTAAGGTTTTCCTCTGCCTTATAAATAGTCCATCTACTGGTCAGGATTCCGCCATCCTTGTTGCTATCACTGTAGCCCAGCATGACTTCTTGTATAGATGTTTTATTGCTTATTTGTGCTTCTCGAACCGCAGGGTGAGTCAAAAAAGCCTCTAGTATCTCAGAGCCAGCCACCAAGTCATCAATCGTTTCTAATAGTGGTACTACAGGTAGGTGCGTATCTTTCAGACCTACCTCTCTCAAAAACAGAAAAACAAGAAGTAAATCACTTAAACTGCGGGTCATGCTCACAATCACAGAACCAATGCCCTCTGCCCCGTGCAGGTCTATGTGTGCTTTGATTACTCTAAAATACCCCAGCACGTTGTCTGCCTCTGGGCCTGCTGCCGTTCCAGCCACCAAAAAAGGTCGGTTACTGAGCAGTTCTTCATTGATGAAGGAAAGTCTTTTTTCTTCATCCCAGTCTGCATAGTCAGTATCTACATATCCCGAGGCTTGGAGTATCTGGCTGATGGCTTTTTCGTGATAGGCACTGTTTTGTCTAATATCTAGTTTTGCCAAATGAAAACCAAAGCAGTCTAAGGAACGCTCAACGGGAAATAGGTATTTTTTATTGATTTGACTTGCCCCTAGATGCTTTAAAAGGTTTCTTAGCTTTTTTAAGGAAACCTTTAGTTCTTCTGGTCTGCGATAATAGCAATCTTCATCCAGTTCAAAACGCTCATGAATGGTATTATCCAGCCGTAAGATTAATAAGTTAATGTACTGACGCAAGGGTTCGGAGGGGTTACGCTCTAGGGCTTTCTGTCCTGCTTCGCCTAGTTTCTCGGCACTTGCCTTTAAATCAGTAAGAAAATCCGAGGGGATTTTATTTAGGTATGCAGAGAGGCTGAGTTCTTTGGCCAACTGTAATAGCTTTTTTCTGACAATCTTCAATGCAGACTGCCGATGTAGCTTTAAAGTAGAAGCTGTAAACTCAGGCGTAACATAGGGGTGTCCGTCTCTATCTCCACCGACCCAACTGCCAAATTCTAGTTTGGGAAATTGTGCTGGGCTTTCCAATAGTTTTTCAGAAAAGCCCGCATATTTCCAAGCCTCCTGTAAACGTTGGTCGGTGAGGTGTAATACTTCTGGGAACACATTTTCAAAGTAGTGCATCACATTGCTGCGTTCATCCTCTAACCTTGGCTTTTGTAGGTAAATCTCTCCTGTACGCCACCAACGTTCTAGCAAACTTTTGATGTCTTGCTTGATGATGCCACGCTCTGAATTAGACCAAAGTGGATTTTCGTTTTTTACCAATAGAACATAGAGCTCTCTGTGAATGTCTAATACTGTCAAGCGTTTTGCCTCTGAGGGGTGTGCTGTGAGCACAGGCATAGCCCTGATTTTGGGCAATATTGCTGCGATTTCTTGCTCTTTGATTCCAGAATTCTTCCACAATGTGAGGGTTTCTCCCCAAGAGCCACGGATGCTTTCTAAGCCAAACTTATTTTCTTTTTTTCTGCGAATTTGAGTGGCGGCATTTTCTTCTACTGCATTGTGAAGTTCAAAACACATTCCGATAGCCTGTGCTACTTTTTCATCTGAAATACCATTGTGATTTATAGAGGGATGATGGTCTTCTAAGGGAATGATAGCAGCGACCTCTTCCTCGCCCAGTGATTGCAACATCTCCTTAAATATGGACATGAGAAAGGATAAATCCGTTTTGATTTTCTGTAATTCTTCGAGTTCAAGTTTTTTTTTCTCCATGATTGATTTTATAGGTTCATTATCCCAAATATAAGAATATATGTTTGAGTATCTAGCACAAGAAGTATTTTTCTGAGAAAGGTTCAAATACAACTACACGAAGAATACGTATGAGTGAACAGAAAAATCACTCTTCATGCCATCTATACTAAGCCTTCAGTTTTCTACGGATAAGGTCCAAGACAATGTAACTTGTCATTCGGATATTAATCAAGCGGTCATTGGTCAGAGAGAGTTTTCGGGTGGAGGTCTTGATGCCATCTGCATAAGCAATCCAGACTGTACCTACGGGTTTTTCGGGGCTTCCTCCGCCTGGGCCAGCCACGCCACTGCTTGCCACACCGATGTCGGTATTGAGTTTTTTTCTGACTCCTTCTGCCATTTCTATGATGGTCTGTTCACTGACTGCCCCGTGTGTATCTAAGGTATCAGATTGTACGCCTAACTGGCTCATTTTCACAGCATTGCTATAAGAAATAATGCCTCCTTCATAATAAGCCGAGCTGCCTGCTATTTTGGTGAAAAGATGCCCTATGAAGCCTCCTGTGCAGCTTTCTGCCGTAGAGATGGTTTTGCCTTGTGATTTGAGCAAATCACCCACGATAGACTCCAGCTCGTCTCGGTCATAGCCATAGACATATTTTTGAATAAGTGGCACTACTTTCTGTACCTCTATTTCTACTTCTTCTTCTAGGCTTGCTTTGTCTGCTCCAGTGGCAGTGATTCGGAGTTTTACCTCACCCCAAGTAGGCAAGTAAGCCAGTTTCATATGCGGAGGAAGTGCATCTTCCCATTGTTCTATGACTTGTGAGAGCATAGATTCACCTGCACCGAAGGTTTTGATTACTTTATGGTAAATGACAGGTGTCTCAAAAAGACTTATGATTTTAGGGATGACCATTTCGTTCATCAGTATTTCCATTTCTTGGGGCACGCCAGGCATAGATACGACCGCCTTTCCCCCTTGCGCAAACCACATAGCGGGGGCAGTGCCAAGCCTGTTAAAAAGCACTTCACAGCTTTGAGGCATCAGGGCTTGGGTGCGGAGGTTACTGGGCAAAGCACGGTTTCTTTTTTCAAAATAATCCGTAATCATCTGCAATGCTTCGGGATGCTCTACGAGTTTTGTATTGAAATATTTGGCGAGTGTCTTCTTGGTAATGTCATCTTTGGTAGGGCCTAGACCTCCCGTAAGCAGCACTACATCAGCCCTTTGCTGTGCTTCTTGGAGTGCTGTCAAGATTTCTTCCTCATCGTCAGAGATAGAGGTCATTCTTTTGACTTTGATACCGATTTGGTCAAGGGCTTGGCTCATGAAGCCCGAATTGGTGTCGGTAATTTGTCCGTAGAGGATTTCATCCCCGATGGTGATAATTTCGGCAAAGATATTTTTCATGTCTGTTTGCAAGGGGTCAGATAGGTGATTTTGTGTTAAAATGAACTGAAAGCAGGGCAGCTTCAAGGGTAAGCCCTGGCCCAAATGCCATGCTGAGTATTTTTTCTTGGTGATTGCTGCTTTGCATTCTTTCCCAAAGGTATTTTAGTACAAATAAAATAGTAACGGATGACATATTGCCATAGTTACGCAGGGTTTGGTAGGCTGCTTTGTTTTGTTCTTTACTGATGTGTAGGCTAGACTCAAGCACTTCTAAGATTTTGCGCCCTCCAGGGTGAATGGCAAAATGCTGAATACGCTCTAAGGGGAGGTTCATTTGCTGCAAAAGCTGCCCGATGACAGGGTGAACACCTTCTTCTAAAAAATCAGGAACATAAGAGCTGAGTCTCATAAGAAAGCCTGCATCGTGGATTCTCCACGCCATTTCTTTTTTTCCAGAGGGGATGAGCCCACATCTAAAATGCTCTAAGACAAAGCTTTTTTGGGCTTTTGAATTGGCTTCAAACAAGACAGCCCCTGCACCGTCTGCGAAAATAGCATTGGAGATAAGGTCATCATTTTCGGCAGATTTTTGTAGGTGCAGCGTGCAGAGTTCCACACCTACCATCAGCACCTTGGCATCGGGGTTGCTTTTGCAGATGGCATCTGACACTTTGAATGCATTGAAAGAGGCATAACAGCCCATAAAATTAATACAAGTACGCTGCACTGAGGGCTCAAGCCCTAGCTTTTCTATGAGTTCTATGTCTATGCCAGGGGCATACATCCCCGTACAACTGACCGCAATGAGGTGTGTGATGCTGCCCTTGTCAAATTGTTTTCCTTGATTTTGGCCTGCCTGTTCGATGCAGTTTTCGGCGGCAATTTGGGCATATTTGATGGCCTCTTGCTCATAGATTTGCATACGCCTCGAAGTGCTGGGAAACAAGTCATCTCCTTTTTTATAAAAATCTCCTGCATTGCCCAGTGCAAAATCTTCCAAGACAGAGTAGCGATATTTAATGGCACTGGCGCGGTAAATCACTTGAAGTTTTCGTGCCTCTTGGCTATTAAGGTCTAAGATACTTGCCATAAATTCTGCCGTTTCGCTTTGGGGCATTCTGACAGGAGGCACCGCCGTGGCAATGGCGATGATGTGTGTATTTACCATTTTATATAATTCAGATATTTTAATGCTATAATGCTGTAAGTTACCAAAAGGTTTGTGTGTTTCTATAAATTGGAAGGCTATCTTATCCTACCTGAAAGCCTGCCTGCTTTAAATCATCCCAAAAGCTAGGGTAAGACTTGTCTACTACACTCGGGTTTTGGATGATGAGCGGCTGCTTAAGTGCCAATGGAGCGAATGCCATCGCCATTCGGTGGTCATCATAAGTATCTATGGAGATGCGCTGCGTATTTTGTTTGGTAGGTAAGTTTGCCCATTCATCAAACTGCAAGCTCCAGTTAAGGTCAGTAATGGTTTCTTTGAGCTCTACGCCTATTTTGGCAAGTTCATTTTGGAGTGCCTTGATTCGGTCTGTTTCTTTGATTCGGAGGCTTTCGAGTCCTTTTGCCTGTATCGGTATTCTGAGGGCAGCGGCTGCCGTGATGATGGTTTGGGCAAGGTCAGGGCAGTTTGTGAAATCAATTTGAAGGGCTTGAGCCATAAAATGTGGGTCTTTGGAGAGTACAAGCCCTTCGGGTAGGAAGCGTGTCTGTACACCCAAGCCCCTCATCAAGAACTGTATGTGGCTATCTCCTTGCTGTGATTCAGGCCTGAGCCCTTTGAGGGTGATTTCGGCTTTGGGTGCAAGTGCCACGATGCTATACCAGTAACTTGCTGCAGACCAATCTGCCTCTACCTCAAAAGCATTGGCTTGGTATGTTTGGGAGGGTATTTTGATGATATTCCCTTCCCATTGGTGTTGTATTCCGAAGTGCCTCATCTGTTGAAGTGTCATCAGGATGTACGGTCTAGAGCCTATTTTGCCTGTGAGCTCTAGTGCCAGCCCTTGTGGGAGCAGGGGCGCTATCATGAGCAATGCTGAAATAAACTGACTGCTGATATCTCCCCTTATCTTGAGTTGGTTTTTTTTGGGGGTGAAGTTTTCTTGTGCTTTGATGCGTAGTGGCGGAAAGCCCTCTTTTTGGGTGTATTCTATCTCAAAACCTATCTCACGTAGTGCTTCTACCAGAATACCAATGGGTCTTTGGCACATGCGTTCTGTGCCTGTGATTTCTTTATTTTGCTGTGTGATGGCTGCAAATGCTGTCAAAAAGCGCATTGTAGTGCCTGCATCAAGCACATCCCAAGTGCTTGCTTCTGTGCTGTGGAGTAGCCGCTGCATCGTCTGGCTGTCTCTTGCTTGTGAGATATTAGCGAGCTCGATGTGGCTTTTGCTTTGGTATTGGGCAAGGGCTTGTATAATAAGGGCACGGTTACACTCACTTTTGGAAAAAGGCAGTGAGATTTGTGCTTTGATGGTCTTGCTAGGGGCATTGATTTCTAAGAATTTCGTCATGTTTTATTAAGTTTTTGGGTAAATGCCAGTGTGTCATTGGTTTTGACAGAGAAAAAAAGAAGGCCAAATTACTGAAAATTCATCCTTTTGGCAGTATGTTCACTTAAAATTTACTGTAAAGTGTTAAAGTATTTTAAAAAATTTAGTTAATCTCTTATTGTTCTTTATTTTCGCAACCTGTAACACCATACTAAGGAAAATACAATGCGTAAGGAAAAAATAAGTGCAACAGCACAAAAGAGTATTAGCAACGAAACATCTCGTCTGAAATTCAAACAACTTAATAACCTTGTAGGTTGGGGAGTGTTTGCAATCGCCACTGTGGTCTATTTGATGACTGTGGAGCGGACTGCCAGTTTTTGGGACTGTGGAGAGTTTATCGCCTGTTCGTATAAGCTAGAAGTGCCACACCCACCAGGTTCACCTTTTTACCTACTTTTTAACAGGGTTTTTTCTCTTTTGGCACATGATGTTTACCATGTTGCTTTTTGGATTAATGTATCTTCAGCTTTGTGCAGCTCGTTCAGTATTCTATTTTTGTTTTGGAGCATCACGATGCTAGGGGTCAAGCTTTTCCCTGAGCGCAGTATTAAGAACCTTACTGACAGTCAGATACTTACACTTTTAGGAGCTGGGACAGTAGGTGCATTGGCATATACTTTTTCGGATTCGTTTTGGTTTTCGGCAGTAGAGGCGGAGGTCTATGCGATGTCTTCATTTTTCACGGCATTGGTCGTGTGGGCGATGCTAAAATGGGAGTTGATAGAAGACCCTGCAGCAGAGAATCGTTGGTTGATTATGATAGCCTACACAATGGGACTTTCGATAGGCGTTCACTTGCTCAACTTGGTAACTATCCCCGCACTTGGGTTGATATATTATTATAAAAAATACAAGCAGACTGATTTTTGGGGTGTAATGGCGACCTTGGCAGTCAGTGGAGTCATTGTGATGATTATCTTGGAAGGGGTTATCCCTGGTTTGCCGACTTTTGCAGGCAATTTTGAGATATTTTTCGTCAATACTTTAGGACTTTCTTTTGGAGTAGGGATTATTTTTATCTCTGTGCTGCTCATCGCTGCGCTTGTTTATGGGGTCTGGTATTCTCAAAAACAAGGAAAAGTAGTTTTAAACACAGCCCTGCTTTCTCTTACTTTTATTTTGATAGGTTATTCTTGTTATGCCATTGTGCTGATTAGGGCCAACTATAACCCACCCATCAATGAAAATGACCCTAGTGATATTATCAAATTTGTGTCATATCTTAAAAGGGAGCAATATGGTGATAGACCTTTGCTCTATGGGCCTTCATTTAATTCAGATGTGCAGCGAAACCAAGACGGAAGCCCTGTGCAGATAAGCAAAGGAAAGCTTTATAGAGTAAACCGTGAAAAAGGCATCTATGAAATCTACGATGAGCGTAAATCATACCTTTACGAAGACAACATGCTGCTTCCTCGTATTTATAGCCGCCAAGACAACCACAGAGAACTTTATTTGCAGAAAATATTCGGTGACCGAGTGCCGCCAGAAGACTATAAGCCCAATATGGGCGATAACCTCAGTTTTATGTTTAGCCACCAACTAGGGCATATGTATTGGCGTTATTTTTTATGGAATTTTGCTGGGCGTGCAGGTGATTTTGAAGGAGCAGGTGCATTGACCCCTTTTGATTCTACGGCTGATTTGCCTGAGCCACTTGCCAATAATCCTGGCAGAAACCAGTATTATATGTTGCCACTTTTAATAGGACTCTTGGGCTTGTTTTATACCTATGTAAAAAGCAAACAGACCTTTTTTATCACTTCGTTGCTGTTTTTCTTGACTGGGCTTGCCTTGGTCATTTACCTTAACTCACCCCCTGTAGAGCCGCGTGAGCGTGATTATATTTATGTGGGCTCTTACTATGTATTTGCGATGTGGATAGGCATTGGAGTAATGTACCTTGCCGAAGTATTGCAAGGGCTCTTAAAAAATGGACGAACCGCAGGGCTTGCTGCCACAGCCATTTGTTTGTCTGTGCCAGTGATTATGGCAGTAGAAAACTGGGATGACCACGACCGCTCTAACCGCTATCACTCTGTGGACTCCGCCAAAAACTTGCTGAACTCTTGCGCCCCCAATGCCATTTTGTTTACAGGAGGTGATAATGACACCTTCCCACTTTGGTACGTGCAAGAGGTGGAAGGCTTCCGCACCGATGTAAGGGTCTGTAACCTGAGCTTGTTGGGCACAGATTGGTACATAGACCAAATGCAAAGACAAGTCTATGAATCAGCACCCTTGCCTATTTCTTTGCCCAAAGAGCAGTATTATCAAGGCACAAATGACCAGATACTCTATCCACCGTCTTGGAGAATTACACCTAATCTCTCTCAAAAAGAACTACAAGCCCTAGACAAGCAAGGAATGGACTTGGCAGGATATATCAAACTCGTGGCACAAGGAGACCGCCGCATCAAAGCCGTAGCACCTGGTGCAGAGGCCGAAGAGCTGACCATCTTCCCGACTAAGAAAATGGTACTCAAAGTAGATATCGAGAAGGTCAAAAAAATGAACTTTGTGCCCAAAGATAGAATAGACTCCCTCAAAGAATTTATCGCTTGGGATATCCAACGCAATGATTTGTATAAAAGTGATTTGATGATTCTGGATATGATAGCCACCAATGAATGGAAAAGACCCATTTATTTCTCTACGACACTTGCCAACTCTAGCTACTTAAACCTCAAAGAATTTATGCAGCGTGAAGGCTTGACATTCAGGCTGATGCCTTTCAAGGTAGAGGGTGCTTCACAGGGCTTTGTAAATTCAGACCTGATGTACAAAAATTTACTAGAAAATTTCTTCTGGAGAGAGCTAGATAACCCCAACACATATTATGATGAAAATTATCAACGCTTCACGATTAACCTCAGAAATGCCTTCGCCAAACTGGCAGAGCAACTTTTGAGAGAAGGAAAAGAAGATAAAGCCAAAAAAGCCATTATGTTTTGTTTGGAAAAAATGCCCGACAATGTCATTCCTTATGATGTCTATACCACACAGTTTATAGATATTTTATTCGCACTCGGTGAAGATAAAAAAGCAATGGAAATAGCCCAGAAAATGGCAAAAAGAGCCGATGAACTGCTGGAGTATTACCTCGCTCAAGAAAAAGTAAACGAAATGGAGATGTCCACCAACTTTGCGATATTGAGTCAGGTATCTTCTGCCTTAGAGCGTGCTGGCAAAGAAAAAGAAGCCAATAAATACAAAGCCATCTTAGACAGACATTATACCAAGATAGCCCCTTGATTTTTAGAAAATAATACAACTCTTAAGATAAAAAGAGGCTACCCATATCTTGGGTAGCCTCTTTTTATTTTTACCTTGCCCTTGTCTTTGATAGGAGAAGTAAAATCGTTTTTTATTGGAATAGATTTAATGCAGATTTCTATTTTTTGCTTAAGTTTGTGCCCGTGATTGGTCTCAAATAGGAAAGCAAGCCCTGTTCTTGGTTTATGTAGGTTATGAAAAGAGGCCCCTAATTGTTTAAAAATTTAATTTTTTTAAGATGGATATACAATCCCTAATCAAATGCTACCTTCAGGATAGACACAGCGAGGCACTCAGCCTTGTTTTTGAAGAAGTCGGAGAAATGGAGGCTTCTAAAAAGTTTTATGAAGAACTTGGCAAGCAAGCAGAGGAAATAAATATTCCTAAAAACTTGTTTTTGAGCATCGTGGAGTATCTAGATAAAGGTGAAAAAATAATGGCTGTCAAGATGTATTTAGATGAAACAGGCATTGGCCTAAGACAATCTAAAGACAAGGTGGATGCTGTTGAAAGGTTTTTGAGAGGGGAAAGCATATCTGCCAATAGCCCTCAAGACGACATCACTCAAGAAGTCAAAAAACTGCTAGGTGCAGGCAATGTTTTAGCAGCAGTGAAGTACGTACATACACAGACAGGCTTAGGGCTGAAAGAGTCCAAGGATTTTGTGGATAAATTAAGGTCTTAGCATTTGTTTTTGTACTGTACGCTATGAATTTTTTATGAAGCATTTTACACAGTTTTCAGACATAGGAGATTTTCAAGAATCTCTGAAAGAAATGAAGAAGATAAAAGAGGATCCCTTTGCTGAGCACGCACGAGGCAAGCACAAGACATTGGGGCTTTTTTTCTTTAACCCTAGCTTACGTACACGCCTGAGCACCCAAAAAGCAGCCCAAAACTTAGGACTAAACATCATCGTGATGAACTTCACCCATGAAGGCTGGCAGCTAGAAACGGCAGAAGGGGCAATCATGAACGGTGATAAAGCGGAGCACGTCAAAGATGCCGTCGGGGTTCTAGGGCAATATTGTGATATTATCGGATTGCGGAGCTTTGCCAATCTAAAAAATCTAACCCAAGATTATGAAGAAGAAACACTGAGCCAATTTATAAAATATGCAGGTGTGCCTATCCTGAGTCTTGAGTCTGCTAGCAGACATCCCCTGCAATCTCTAGCTGATGCCCTCACTATCTCCGAACATAGCACTCAGCCTCGCCCCAAAGTAGTACTCTCTTGGGCTCCTC
The DNA here is from genome assembly GCA_011390205.1 of Microscillaceae bacterium. Taxonomy (GTDB): domain Bacteria; phylum Bacteroidota; class Bacteroidia; order Cytophagales; family Microscillaceae; genus JAABSX01. Next base: position 10,326 of record JAABSX010000001.1, read on the forward strand.
ACCCTAGAGCCTTACCTCAGGCAGTCCCTAACTCTTTTGTAGAGTTTATCAAAAATATGGAAGTAGAGCTTATCATCACGCATCCAGAGGGCTATGCACTCTCCGAACAGTTTACGGAAGGTGTACGGATAGAGTATGACCAAGACAAAGCCCTTACCGGAGCAGACTTTGTGTATGCCAAAAACTGGTCTTCTTTCACACAATATGGACAAATACTGACTCAAGATTTGTCTTGGACCATTAGTGAAGAAAAAATGAAACTGACTCAAAATGCCAAATTTATGCACTGCCTGCCTGTCAGGAGAAATGTCGTGGTGAGTGATGCAGTCATAGACAGCCCCCAAAGCCTTGTGTTGGCACAGGCAGAAAACCGAATATATGCAGCACAGTGGGCTTTGCAAACACTGTTAGGGGGCTTGTCAAAATAAAATTACTTGTCTTTTAGACCAGCATTTTGAATAAATCCGAACGCTGCAACAGTGGCTCATACACGATTTTGTGTTGCTCCATTCTATCCAAAAGCCCTTGATAATCTTCGGCACTTTGCAGCTCTATGCCTACCAAAGCGGGGCCTTTTTCTCGGTTATTTTTCTTGGTATATTCAAAATGGGCAATGTCATCTGTAGGGCCTAGCACATCCATCACAAATTCTTTCAAAGCACCAGGTCTTTGTGGAAAACGAATGACAAAATAATGCTTCAAACCTTGGTGAATCAGCGAGCGTTCTTTGATTTCTTCCATGCGTGTGATGTCATTGTTGCCTCCCGAAACCACACATACCACGGTCTTTCCCTTGATTTCTTCTCTAAAATCATCCAAAGCAGCTATTGCCAAAGCCCCTGCAGGCTCTACCACGATGGCATCTTCATTGTAGAGTTTCAGAATCACACTGCATACTTTGCCCTCTTGTACAGTTACTACCTTGTCTAAAACCTTTTGAGCAATTGAGAAATTCAGATCTCCCACCTGTGCTACAGCTGCCCCATCCACAAATTTATCTATTTTGTCTAGGGTAATCACTTTGCCTTCTTCCAGTGATTTTTTCATGGCTGGTGCCCCTGCGGGCTCTACTCCGATGATTTTTATCTTGGGGTTGATTTGTTTTAAGTAGCTTCCCACACCTGAGGAAAGCCCACCTCCACCAATGGGCATAAAAACATAATCAATATTCTGGGGGCAATCTTCAAAAATCTCCAAGCCAACTGTGCCCTGTCCTATGATTACTTTTTCATCATTAAAAGGGTGAATAAACACTCGTTTGTAGGCCTTTTCAAACTCCAAAGCAGCTTGGTATGCTTCATCAAAAGTATCTCCTTTTAAGATGACTTCTATAAATTCCTTTCCGAACATCTTGGTCTGCCTTACTTTTTGCTCGGGTGTAGGGATGGGCATAAAAACCGTCCCTTTGATGCCTAATTTTCGGCAAGCAAAAGCCACTCCTTGAGCGTGATTGCCTGCACTCGCACAGACGATTCCCTGCTGCCGCTGGGTTTCGGGCAGAGAATTAATTTTGTGATAAGCTCCTCTCAGTTTGTAAGAACGAACTACTTGCAAATCTTCTCTCTTAAAATAAATATCGGCTTGGTATTGCTCAGAATAATTCAGGTTATGCTGTAGGGGTGTGCGAGTAACCACTTTTTTAAGAATCTGATATGCCTTGATAATGGCCGTAACGGAAGGTAAGACAGGGTTTGATAGTTTTTCTTGCGTTTTCATTTTGCTGAGATTAAAATAAAATAGGTGTTTTTGGGTGATGAGTACTTATTTTTTGCCGATTCCTAAGCCTTTGCCACGCAGTTTATTGTTGCTGGTGTCTGGGTTTTCAGTTTTAGGAATGGTAGGTGTTTTACCAAAGGGGTTTTTCATTTTTAAATCACCTTTTAGTGATAGACCTAGTGGTTTTGTGCTGATTTCTTCTGGTTCTTTGGAGGTATAGGCCGTTAAATCTAGAGTCTTAAGACGCTGAAAGACTGCCGCCACATCGGGGCGTTTTTGGTAATCTAGCTGCCACATTTCTTGGATAAGTTGCAGCAGTTCTTCGGGCAAATCAGCTTCATTTGTTCCCAATACTTCTCCTGCCTGCACTGCGGCACAGGCATAATGGTACTTGCTATGGTCAAAACCAGGCAAAGCACCCGTGAGGTACTGATAAAATAGCAAACCCAATGCAAAAATATCCGAAAGTGTTGTCAAATCTTCGCCCTTTACCCGTTTATCTTCCTTGATATACCAAGCCAACTCTGGCGAGTAAAAAACCATATCTCCTACCAAATCTTCACTAAACTCAGGCGGATTGCTTGAGAAGTAACTATTGTCAAAATCAATCAATTTAGCAGTATAATTGCCTGTTTTGGTTTGCTTAATCAGCACATTGTCTGGTTTTAAATCTCCGTGCACGACTTCTGCTTTGTGCAGCACATTGAGGCTGTGGGCAATGGTTTTTAGAATCAAGATTTTTTTGGACAAAGGCAAAGCAGCGACCTCCTGAATGCTCAGAGAAGCCACATCCACTTTTTCGGTTACTTTGTAATACTTGGTTTCATTTCTAAAAAAATCTACTGTAAACACCAGATTTCCTCCTTCACCACATTTGGCATTGATTTCTTTGATGAGTGATTGATGATGGGCTTCAAATTTTTCACAGATTTTTAGTTTTTTAGCTTTAGATTTAGGGCTTCCAGGGGCATTTTTGGTAGGAAATTTTGGGGAAAGAAATTCCTTCATAAAATATTCTTTGCCATTTTTTTGGGCAAAAGTCCATTTACTCAAGCCCCCGCCCGCTGTCGTAAAATCTTTTAGTACAGTATAGCCTTTGATTATATCACCTTTTAACATTTCTAAGCAATTTTTTGTGAGGTATCATCACAAAAATAAAGCATTCATCTCAATCTTTTCTTGATACACCGTATAATCTCCTAGTATTCTTTTCGAATCACTTAATTTTAATATTTATTCTTGATAAAAGTAAAAAGCACATATTTCTCAAAATTTAGTATGCACGCATAACATTATTGATTCTAGCTCGTATAGGCATGCAAACAACTAAATTTTATATGAAACTAAGATTACCCAATAAAACAAACTAAATTTATCATCTTTAATTTTTATGTATTATGGAATCACAAAATAGTTCATCATTTTACTTTTTGGCTTGGGCATCTTTCGCCATAGCGGGTCTTGGTTCTTTGCTAGGGATTTATTTTTTACCTGTTGATTTTTGGATAAAAGGCTATATCGGTATTGCGTATATGTTTACATTGACCACCAGTTTTGTGTTGGCAAAGACCATCCGAGACAAGCATGAAGCCACACAGTTCTTGAACCGATTACGCAGTGCCAAGACCGAGAAGTTGCTTACTGATTTTGAAAAGGCAGAGTTAAATTAAAATACAAAAACCTTACGGCTTGTTTTTGCGTCTTTGAGTTTTTAGAAAACCTATTTTAATTTACCCATCATGACAAAAAAACACCTTTCTTTTCTACTTGCTTGTTTGATGCTTTGTGCATTTTTTACTTTTTCTACGGTGAATGAAGCACAAGCGCAGACACCAGTTTGCAAATTTGTATTTAAAGGCACACTGGCGGGGCAGCAAGTTACTTTTTGTTTTTATCCTGACAATAATGACGGAAACGTAAGCGGACATTATTTTTATGGTTCAGGAAATACAGGCACGCTCGGCTTTAATGGCACAGCGGTATATAATCAAGCAAGTGCAGCTTACACCCAAAGATTCACAGAATACAATGCTCAAGGGCAAGTAACTGGATATTTTGTGGGAACACTCAAAAACGGAGTCATGCAAGGCACTTGGACAAGCACTAACGGCAGTAAGTCTTACCGTTATAATTTGGTTTTGCAGCGCTAATTTACAAGGTTTATTTTATTAGATTTGATGTAAACTTAAAAAAGCAGATACTCTTTGTGAGCTATCTGCTTTTTTTATGATTTACTTGCTATGGTGGTTTAAATCATTTGATTCAAACCATATTTATTGATTTACTGAGGAAGCAAAACTCCATCAATGACGTGTACGACACCATTAGAGAACCTCAAATCAAATTTGGTGATATTGCGTGTATTGCCTGAGGGGTCAGTTACTGTCACACCATTTACAGTAGAGAAAGTAAGGTTAGAGCCTTCAAGACTGGCGACACTTGCATTGGGCACACCCGAAGAATAGACTTCACTGCCCAATCCGTGCAGACTGATTACAGACTGTAGTGTAGATGCTCCGAGTGCAGTTACGTTGGCACTTGCTGCAAAGCCCGAGGCATTAAAAGCTGCATTGCTTGGTGCAAATATGGTATAAGTACCTGCACTGCTCAAAGCTGTAGGCAGATCAATGGGGCTAGTGGCAGCAGCCGTCAATCCAGCAGTGAGCAATGAGAATGAAGGATTGCGTGTTACAAAATCAGCAATAGAACCTGTAGAAATCACACGGTCAATGACATGAATCACTCCGTCAGTAGTCAATACATCTGTAGCAGTTACTTGAGCCTCATTTAAGAATACTCCTGCATCTGAAATAGACACATAAAGATTGCCCTCAGTCAATAGAGTAGCTGGGTTAGCAGCATCTGTAAGGTCGCTTGAGAATACTCGTCCAGCCACGATGTGGTATTGTAGTATTTCGGTCAAAGCAGCCGCTCCCAAGTTTCTTACTGCGGCTTCTGTCATGAGTCCTGCTTCTTTGAAAGCTGCATTGGTAGGTGCAAAGACAGTAAGCGTCCCGCCATTGTTTGTTGCTATTGTATTAAGATTTAGCCCTGCTTCATTGATGGCAGCCAGCAAGAAAGAAAATCCTGCATCCGCATTGCTTGCAGTGGCAGTAATATTGGTGGCAGTCGTAGCAATGTTATCAGGTTTTTCAATCACTGCATCCACCACATGGATTACTCCATTAGAAGCCAATAAATCGGTCTGAGTTACGGTTACAGTGCCATTAATTTTTACGGCATCACCTGCATTGATATACATCTGATTATTAGAAGTGGCTGCTGTAGTTACCAGCCCTGTAGATACATCAGCGGCACGCACCTCACCCGCCAACACATGGTAAAGCAAGATTTCTTGCAAGGCAGGGTCTCCTGCGGCAAAATTATCAATGGTCGCTTGTGTAATGCCAGCCGCCTCAAACGCTGCATTGGTAGGTGCAAACACAGTGTATTTGGTCGTGCCACTGAGTGTCTCAGCAAGTCCTGCCTTCACTACTGCAGATGCCAAGATAGAAAAATTAGCATTGCCACTAGCTACATTTACAATGGTATTGGGTGCTGGTGCATCATCATCATCGTTTTTACAAGAGGTTATTAGAATGGATAAACCTAATAAGCATAGTAATAACTTGTAGCTCAAAATCTGAGAGAAATTAAATAATTTCATAAAAAAATAGGATTTAGTTGTTAAAAATTGATTTAGTTTTTTGTATATAACCCCATGACACAGGCAAAGCTCAAAGGGTTGGAATGCCTGAAAAAAAAGTCAAAAAATTTTTAAGAAACATTTTCTCCAAGATGTTTCTTAAAACATTTGTGTTCATTATAGGTCATATAGGGGTGAAGACCAAGACACGTCATCAAATACGAGTCAATATGAAACAAGAAAAACAACTCATTAAGCAATGCATACAGGGCAAGCGCCAAGCTCAACAACAGCTTTACCAGCTACACAGCCAGCAGCTCTATGTAGTGGCATTGCGTTATGCTCAGAATCAGGCAGATGCAGAAGATATTCTGCAAGAGGCTTTTATTAAAATATTCACTAACTTGGCACAATTTCGAAAAGATTGCCCGCTTTTTCAGTGGATGAAGCGTATTTTAATCAATACAGCACTGAATCACAACCGAAGCAAACTGTATCTTTACCCTGTAAAAGATGTCAATGAAATGGAAGAATACCTGAGTACTGAGCAAGTAAATTTATCTCAATACAGCTTAGACGAACTGCTGCAGATGGTACAGACACTGCCCACACGATGCCAAGTCGTGTTTAACCTCTATGCCATTGAAGGCTACAAACACCAAGAAATTGCCCAGATGCTCAGCATCAGTGAAGGGACATCCAAATCACAGTACTCTAGGGCTAAATCACTATTACAAGACATGATTAAAGAAGAAAAATTGTTTTATGGAAAAGGAATCAAACAACAAATACAACTTTGAGGAGGCTTGGCGGAAAGCCTTGTCAGATAAAAAGAAAGTGCCCGATGATGCCCTCTGGGCAAACATAGAAGCGGCACTTCCTCCCCAAAAAGCAGCTTGGAAACGCCTGCTTCCTTGGCTGGCAGTAACTCTTTTGCTTGTGCTAGGCGCTATCTACTTTTTTATAAAATCTCCTGAAAATATTTTAAGCATAGAAACAAAAAATATATCGAGAAAATCTACCAAAACCACTGAATCGGATGCGCTGCCTACACTGCACCAAAAAGAAATACCAAAGACAGCACAAGCCAAAGATTTGGGGAATGCAGAAAAAGACACTTTTACGCCCATATTGCCCCAAACACAAACAGATGCGGCCACAGATATTTTATTTCCATTGGCTACATCAAATACAGTATTGCCTTCTTACCATCCTCTTGATAGCACAAAGTCTTTAAATCCTGATAATCAGATAGTTAAGGTCGGGTTTGAGAAAAGGAACAGTATAGTAGATAGTGCCAGTTTTGTGGTGCTCTCCAAAGCCATACCGATGCCTGCCCACACTGAAGAATTGAATGTAAAAACTCCTCCTACGAGATTTGATGCTATAGCCGCCGAAGTGCTTTCGGCAAAGCCTGACAGACACTGGTGGACAGTGCATTTTGGGGTAGCACAGGTCAATAGTCATTTACAAAATAACTACCAAAGCTACCTCTTAGATTATATGAAGGCACACCAGCACGAGATGTTTGAGACACGCAATTTTTTTGAGCAATCACAGGAGCAACTGAGCAACACGCAGGGCTACCAAGTAGGGCTGGAGCTTGGCACTTGGCTAGGCCCAAAATTTTATCTGCAAGGGGGCGTGGCTTATCACTTTTGGCAGTTTGAGCGGCAAAGCAATAATTTTTATAAAAATGAAGCCGATGGTACACAGCATGATTTTATGCTAGATATGCTCAAAGACAATATCAGCGCTCCTGACTTCATACATGCTTTGCAAGCACACAGTATCTATAGAGATTATCTACAAGGGGCTGCCCCAAGTGATTTGCACCTTGCCCAGTTCAATGCTGAAAATGCAGAGGCAGTGCTTCGCAGTCGTTACCATTTTTTAAATATTCCTGCGAAGCTAGGTTATCAAAGACAGTTTACAAGCCGCCTCAAATTGAATTTTGAGCTGGGAGTGGCAATGAATTATTTTTTACGCAACACCAACGACAGCAAAACGCTGCAAAACTTGCAGGATTTTAACCCTAAAAAAAGAGGGGATTTATCACAAATTCACTTTAATTGGTCGGCGGGTGCTTTTGCAGAATATGCGCTTAAATCAAGGCTGAGCACTATAGTAGGTGTAGAATATCAGCGGGCACTTGGCACCATCACCAAAGATTCAAAATCATATACTCAAATACAACCTGAGTCTATTGGCTTGCGTCTGGGCTTGCGTTATTATTGGCGTTAGAGGTGTTGATTTTGTTTATCTGGAAGCGTAGCCACGAGCTTTTGAGCTACTTCTAGGGCAGCTGCTTTGGTCTGAAATCCTGCAATAAAACCACTCGGATGCACAAAAATAAATTCTTCAGGTTGGCTCATTGCTTGCTTGATGGCTTGCTCATTGGGCATCAAAAAAAGATGTGTGTTGATGCTAAAGATATTCCATCTATTGCCATCACAGAAGACTTTACAAAGCACAGATGAATCTTTTGCCTTTTCTTTCCAGATGGCACAAAATTCCTCAAAAAGGATGATTTTCCCTTCGGCAAGTTCTTGGCGTTTTTCCCAGATAAGCTGTGCATCTATGCGTTTTTGGGCAGCTCGGATTTCATTTTGGAGGATTTCTGTGGCAAACATCACAGCCTTTCCAAACTGTGCATCTTGCTCACTGTGCATTGGCTCATAATTAAACCCTGAAACAATGTGGCTCAAAAGCCTGAACTTATTGTCAAAATTAAACTTGCCAAACTCTTGGAGCGTACCACCCTTGTTGGTATCATAATCACTGATTCCACTCATAAAAGGCATCATCTCTTGCTTTATCTCAGGCTCAAAGGGCAGGTGTTTCCAGATGAGTAAATTGCTGGCATCCATTTCTTTTTCTTGGTGGTGGTCAAAGTTAAGCTTGCTTGTGTCATGCTCCAGCCCGATGTCTATCACCCAGCATTCGGGTGATTTTTGTGCTTCAGAGATGCGTTCTTTGTCTCGGGTACGGGTGATATGGGCTTTTTTCTGAAAGAAAGTCTCGAGAATTGCCACTGCAAATACCTCGTCAGCGTGAAAAATGCCACTGTGTGTCAATATTTCTAAATCCATTAATTTGTAAGTTCTGTTCATCAGTGTTTGGGCAAAAGTACAGATTATATTTTTATCTTTTCTTTTTGAATGTTTGTCTTTTAGAAGTCTTCATTGATAAATTACCTGAGTGCTTAGGGGCTATTTCCTGAAAATCTCTTTAATTTGGCAAGAATTTTTAATCCAAAACGAAGATACATGGAAGCTTTAATTCAGAATGATGCAGTGGTGCTAGGTCTATTGATGTTGATATTGATGTTGGTTTTTCAGACCTCCAACAGCCCCAAACCGATTTATGCCAATTTCTACAGGTATGTCCCTAGCCTTTTGCTTTGTTATTTTGTACCCTCTTTGTTAAACATTACTTGGTTTGAAGGCACATCTTGGGCTTTTAGGCTTGTCAATGGCGAGGAATCTAGTTTGTATGGAGTAGCTTCTCGTTATTTATTGCCAGCTAGTTTGGTATTATTGACTTTGAGCATTGATTTTAAAGCCATTCGTAACCTAGGTTCTAAGGCACTGATTATGTTTTTTACGGCTACGGCAGGCATTATCATAGGTGGGCCCATTGCTTTTTGGGTGGTGTCTATGATTTCTCCAGAGACTACGGCGGGAGATACTTGGCGGGGGCTTACCACAGTGGCAGGAAGCTGGATAGGAGGAGGGGCAAATCAGACTGCCATGAAAGAAGTATTTCAGGTAGATGAGGCACTTTTTTCAGCAATGATTGCCATAGATGTCATTACTGCCAATATATGGATGGCGTTTTTGCTCTACGGCACGGGTATGTCAGAGCGTATTGATGCTTGGCTGAAGGCTGATAATTCTGCCATCAAAGCCTTACAAGAGAAAGTAGCTCAATACCAAATGAGCATACAGAGAAACCCCACACTTACAGACCTGATGAGCATCACAGGGGTAGCCTTTGCGGTAGTGGCGATTTCTCATTTTTGTGCAGATTTAATCGCACCAGCCATAGAAAAGTATGCACCTTACTTGGCAAAATTTAGCTTGACTTCAGGGTTTTTCTGGATAGTAGTAGTGGCTACTACCTTGGGTCTGTTACTCTCTATGAGCAGATACCGCAGCTTAGAGGGGGCAGGGGCTTCTAAGGTAGGAAGTTTATTTTTGTATGTATTGGTGGCCACGATTGGTCTTCAGATGGACATCACGGCTATTTTTAATACGCCTTTGCTTTTTTTGATAGGCATTGTCTGGATGCTGGTGCATATTACCTTGCTTTTGATGGTAGCAAAACTCATCAGAGCGCCTTTCTTTTTTGTGGCTATAGGCAGCCAAGCCAATGTAGGGGGTGCAGCCTCTGCCCCGATTGTGGCTTCAGCTTTTCATCCTTCTCTTGCCCCTGTGGGTGTGCTTTTGGCAGTGCTAGGCTATGCCGTGGGTACATATGGGGCTTGGTTTTGTGGAATGATGCTGCAGTTTTTGGCAGAGTAAGGTCAGAAAAAAATATCCCTTCTAAAATTTTAAAAGGGATATTCTGTAAAGACACACAAAAATACGTTTCTTGATGCAATGATAATGCATTCATAGAACAAATGCAACTATTTGTCTAAAAAAAAAGGTTATTTGTCTAAATTATTTCCATTTCAAGTGTTTATCCTTGCTAGGAGGCAGTTCATTCTTAAAAATTGATTGATTTTTTTCTTAACTTTTTGGCTTAAAATACTGTTCTAGCAAAAAATAACAGTACCTATGAAAGCAATCTGGAACGGACAAGTCATTGCCGAAAGTAATGAGACCATCGTAGTGGAGGGAAATCATTATTTTCCGAAGTCAAGCATTGAGCCATTATTTTTCAAAGAAAGCAGCACACAAACCACCTGCCCTTGGAAGGGAAAGGCTTCTTATTATAGCCTCGAGGTAGATGGAAAATTAAATCAGGATGCCGCTTGGTATTATCCTAGCCCCAAAGATGCCGCAAAGCATATAGAAAATTACATAGCCTTCTGGAAGGGTGTCAAAGTTGAATAAGAATTTATCGTGCAGAATCATCAAAAAGACGTATTTTCTCAGCCCGAGAAACTAGCCCAAGACCTGCTCAAAGCCGTCAGGTTTGGTCAAGACAGTATTTTTATACAGACCCAGTTATCAGAAATCAGCCCTCAGAATTTAGAAAGTGCCCTCCAAAGCGATGCCCAAAAGGTAGCTTTTTGGGTAAATATTTACAATGCATATATCCAAATTGTTCTAAAACAAAAGCCACACCTTGCCCGTGACAAAACGGCTTTTTTTACCAAACCACAGCTCAACATTGCAGGGCAGCCTCTTAGCTTTGATACCATTGAGCATGGCATTTTGCGTAAGTCCAAGATGAAATATGGGCTAGGTTATCTCCCTAAGTATCTAATAAGTAATTTTGAACGCACACACAGGGTCAGCAGAGTAGATGCCCGCTTGCATTTTGCACTAAACTGTGCTGCGGCAAGTTGCCCGCCGATTGCTTTTTATCACTCAGCAAAACTTCAAGAACAGCTAGACATGGCAGCACACAATTATTTAGAACAACATACAAAATATGATGCTGCAAAAAATCTAGTGGGCGTTACAAGGCTCGTATTTTGGTTTAAAGGAGATTTTAGGGGCAAATACAGCATTTTAGCACTTCTCAAAAAATACCAGATTATCCCTCAAGATGCCAATCCGAGAATAAAATACCTCCCTTATGATTGGCAGATAGAACTAGACAATTATCTTGGAGAATATTCGGACATGGATTAAACCCACAGAAAATACCACCTCATAAAAAAACACTTCAAAAATTTTTATGCTACACAGTTTTTTTTGGTAAAAATGGGGGAGGGGGCTTTCGAATCTAAAAAATCACTTATAGATGCTGCCTTGCTTCAGTTTTGCGTTGTTTTTTACCTTCTCATAAAAGGAAAATGACTCATAAAAGATACAAAGTGCTAAAAAAAATAAAAAATGTATAAAAACTAAGATTCAAGTATGGCATAAATACATCAAAAGGTTAAATTTGGCATTGGAATACAAAGCTTACAAAATAGGAAATCCATTTATCAGCCAAAAACTAACCAATAAGCACATATGAAAGCAAAAGAAAGCATATTCAGTTCTACAAAAAAATGGACAAATATATTTGAAGACAATGCCTGGAAAACAACCTTACTCAATGACATCTTACCAAATTATCTTAAAAAATGCCGTTGGTTTGGTGGAAAAGCCAAAAAAATCAAACAATTATTGATTCAAAATGCACTTATTTTTCCTGTAAATGAAACCCAAAGTTACTTCTTGATTCTGGAAGTCGTGTATGTAGCGGCTTATTCCGAGAGTTATTTCCTGCCTGTGTTCTTAGCAGATGAATCACAAGAAATAGACAAAAAAGCATTCATCACTAGCACCCAAATAGAAGGAAAAATAAGCCAACTTGTAGATGCATTGTATGTAGAAGCTTGCCGAAAATCTCTGTTTGAACATATCGTACAGCAGAAAAAAGTATCAGTCAGTGAAGGCACATTGCTCTTTGAGCGTGGCTCTGTGGTAGACAAAGCAGCAAGAACAGAAGCGGTGAGTTCTGTCATACTCAAAGCAGATCAAAGCAATACTTCTATTATTTACAATGACCGTTTTTTCTTGAAAATCTACCGCAATCTTTTCAGAGAAAATAACCCTGATTACGAAATCACTAAGTTTCTGACCGAAGAATCTAACTTCTCTAATTCGCCTCGCTATGCGGGCAGTATTACTTGGGTAAGGGCTGAGATTCCGAATATCTCCATAGGACTTATGCAAGAGAAAGTACCCAATGAAGGAGATGCATGGGTTTATTTTAAGGCAAAGGTAGGGCAGTTTTTTCAAAAAATAATAGAAAAACCCAGCCTTGCTCCCTCATTACAAAAAGTAGCACTTTATAAGCCCCTAGATATCAGAGATTTAGACCCTGAACTGGTGGACTTGATAGGCTATGAATCACTCAAAAGTGTAGGCACACTTGCCCAACGCACTGCCGAGATGCACGTTGCTATCTCTTCGCACCGTAGCAATTACATCTTTTTGCCCATTACTTTTAATGAAGATTATGTAGTCTGGCTTAAAAATAGGCTCATTTATCAGTTTGACCGCCGCCTTGATTTGATAGAGAAGACCTTAGATGTATTGGAGGGTTTGTCTCGTGAATATGCCGAAACATTCTTAGAACGTAAGGAAGACATTATCAATACCATTTTGAGTTTTGATGAATCAAAGCTCATCAGCAAACGCATACGCATCCATGGGGATTATCATTTGGGGCAGGTCTTGAAGCAAGGAGATGACTTTATCATTCTTGATTTTGAGGGCGAACCCGAAAGCACCATCAGAGATAGAAAAGTAAAACAGCCTCCGATTAAAGATGTAGCAGGAATGATTCGCTCTTTTCATTATGCCATTTATGCCAATATCTTTGAGATAGAAAAAGAACACCCTAAGCTAAGAGGTCAGCTTTTTGAGGCAGGAAGTGTTTATTATCGTGCTACAGTAGCAATTTTTTTGAATACATACCTCAATGTGGCTATGAAAAATAATCTTAGCATAGGCTATGCCGAAGAGATTAATTACCTTCTACGCTATCATTTGTTAGAAAAAGCAATTTATGAACTGGGCTACGAACTTAATTCTCGCCCTGATTGGGCAATCATTCCCTTGAGAGGAATTATGAATCTGCTGGAGAATTGAGAATTTATTTAATGACTAATAACTTAAGAAAGCACTAAAAAAATAAAACTTTACAAAATAATAGAATGAAAACACAAGAAAATGTACTCCCTTTTTCTCTCCTTACTGATTTTGATATACATCTTTTTCGATCGGGAAAGCACTTTAAACTCTATGAAAAATTAGGCTCGCACCTCGTAAAGCACGAAGATGTGGACGGGACTTACTTTGCCGTATGGGCACCTAATGCCAATAAAGTAGCTGTTATTGGTGATTTTAATGGTTGGGATGATACGCAGCACCCGCTTCTCGTCCGCTGGGATGGCTCAGGTATTTGGGAAGGGTTTATCCCGAATGTAGGCAAAGGAACAGTTTATAAATATAAAATTTACTCTAATAATAATGGACAAATCTTAGAGAAAGGAGACCCCTTTGCCTTATTCTGGGAAGTGCCTCCTAAGACGGCATCGATAGTCTGGGACAATGACTACAAATGGAAAGATAAGAAATGGATGGACAAAAGAGCACAGTATAACTCCCTCAACAGTCCTTTTTCAGTCTATGAAGTGCATCTAGGCTCTTGGAAACGCAATGCCGAAGATAACTACCGTTCACTTAGCTATGCCGAACTGGCAGATGATTTGGTGGAATATGTAAGCGAAATGGGCTTTACACACGTAGAGTTTTTACCTGTGATGGAGCATCCTTTCTTTGGGTCTTGGGGCTATCAGGTTACAGGCTATTTTGCGCCTTCTTCTAGATATGGCACCCCTCAAGACTTCATGGCATTGATTGACCGTTTTCACCAAAAAAACATCAGTGTTATCTTAGATTGGGTGCCTTCTCACTTTCCTGGTGATGCACATGGGCTGATTGATTTTGATGGGACAGCACTCTACGAACACGCTGACCCTCGCAAAGGCTATCATCCTGATTGGAGCAGTTATATTTTTAACTACGGACGCAATGAGGTTCGTGCTTTTTTGATTAGCAATGGGCTTTATTGGCTAGATTTATTCCATGCTGATGGGCTAAGGGTAGATGCTGTCGCCTCTATGCTTTACTTAGATTACTCCCGAAAGGCAGGAGAATGGATTCCAAACATACACGGAGGGCGTGAAAACCTAGAAGCTATTTCACTTTTACAAGAGCTAAATGTGGCAGCTTATGAAGGCTTTCCAGGCATACAAACCATTGCCGAAGAGTCCACTGCTTGGCCTGGGGTCTCTCGCCCTACCTACACAGGTGGCTTGGGCTTTGGGATGAAGTGGATGATGGGCTGGATGCACGATGCCTTGGATTATTTTACCAAAGATCCTATCTACAGACAATACCACCAAAACGAAATTACGTTTAGCCTTGCGTATGCCTTTACCGAAAACTTTATGCTCCCCCTCTCTCATGATGAAGTCGTACACGGCAAAGGGGCTTTGATTCAGCGAATGCCTGGCGATGACTGGCAGCGTTTTGCCAATTTGCGTCTGTTGTATGGATTTATGTTTACGCACCCTGGCACTAAATTACTTTTTATGGGAGGCGAAATCGGGCAGACCTCCGAATGGAAGCACGACAATAGCCTTGACTGGGGCTTGCTTGATTTTGAGCCGCACCAAGGTATTCAAAACCTATTCAAAGACCTCAATAAAGTCTATAAAAAAGAAATCGCCTTGCATCAGCAGTCTTTTGATTCGGCAGGTTTTGAATGGATTGATTTGAGTGATGCCCAAAACTCAGTACTGGTCTATATTCGCAAAGGAGATTCACCCAAAAACCGTATTTTGGTCATTGCCAATTTTACCCCTAACGTACACGAAAGCTACCGTGTAGGCGTGTTTGAGGCACATGAGTTCAAAGAAATCTTTAACAGTGATGATAGCAAATACTGGGGAAGTGGTGTAAAAAATACAGGTAAAATCAAAGCAGAAGAAATCCCCTCACACGGGCGTAATTTTTCTATTAGCTTAAAATTACCACCATTAGGCTTGATTATGCTCAAAGAAAATTAAAGAACAAAGCATTCTATCCTTGGTTTTTGGGCAGGCGTGGTGCTTTTTGAAAAGTACTACGTCTTCTCTATCCATTCAATTCCGTCAATTTTTTGAGTGTATTGGCAAAAAGCCCTGCTTCATTTTCTGTCAGGTTGAGCGGAGGGAGTAAGCGAATTATGTTAGTTCCAGAATAACCCGTAAAAATATGGTGTTCAAAAAGTAACTTTTCTCTTAATTCTTTGATAGGAAAATCAAATTCTAAGCCGAGCATTAGCCCTTCACCTCGTACTTCTTTGATGGCAGAAATTTCTTCGAAAGCTTCTTGCCAATAATTACCTATTTTGATGGCGTTTTCCATCAGATTTTCTGATGCTATCACTTCTAAGACGGCAGTAGCAGCCGCACAAGCCAAGTGATTTCCACCAAAGGTAGTCCCGAGCATACCACTCCACGCTTCTATGCTTGGGTGAATCAACACGCCTCCAATCGGAAAGCCATTGCCCATTCCTTTTGCCATCGTGATAAGGTCAGGTTGTATATCTGCTCTCTGAAAGGCAAAGAAATTTCCACTACGTCCATAACCCGACTGGATTTCGTCTAAAATTAAAATTACTTTGTATTGATTGCATAGATTTCTCAATGCTACCAAAAATTCAGTATTGGGTAAGTAAATCCCACCCACACCTTGTATGCCTTCTATGATGACCCCTGCCAGTTCGCTGCCTTGCTCTTTGAATACTTGATGAAGTGCTTCAGTATCATTGAGGGGGATTCTGAGGGTTTCATGTCCTTGATTCAGTGGAGCTTGAATTTTGGGATTGTCCGTAACGGCTACTGCTGCGGAGGTTCGCCCATGAAAGGCCTTGTCAAAACAAAGTATCTTTTTTTTATTGGTCTGAAAAGAAGCAATTTTAAGGGCATTTTCATTGGCTTCTGCTCCAGAGTTGCACAGAAATAAGGCATATTCTTCTAATCCAGAGAGTTCTCCAAGTTTTTGGGCAAGGGTATCTTGCAAAGGATTTTGCACCGAGTTAGAGTAAAAGACAATCTTATCTAGTTGCTCTTTCAGCCTTTGGACATAATGCGGGTGATTATGCCCTATGGAGATGACCGCATGCCCTCCGTAAAGGTCTAAATAAGCATCGCCATTTTTATCCCAAAGGGTAGCCCCTTGGGCTTTGACTGGTTCTATATCAAAAAGCGGATAGACAGGGAATAATTTCATGTTTATATTGTATTGGTTTCTATAGTCATCATTCAAATGGATTTTGGTACGACACCAAAATTTACGAAGGTGTAACACCTTACGTGGAGAAACGTCAGACTCAATTTTGCCGTTACAGACTATCTTCACAAGCCGCCGCACCTTGAATACCTGCTAAATAAACTCCGCCAACTCTAACCATCGGTCTGTTTTTTGTTCTATTTCTGAAATAATTTTACCCAGAGCCTCTGCTTTTTCTTGTAAATCTTGGTGCGATAGATTCTGTACAGACATTTCTTTGGTCAGGTCTTCTTTTTTGCCTTCAAGCTGTTCTATTTCCTTTTCTAGCTTCTGATATTCTTGTTGTTCTTTGTAAGACAATTTTCTTTTCTCAGTGTCTGTATTTTTTGGTTTTACAGGTTCTTTGCTTGGTACAGGCGTTTCTTTTTTGGGTTTTTTGGCTTGCTCTTCTTCGTAGGCTTTCAAGATTCGGTATTCATCATACCTTCCATTAAAATCTCTAATCACACCTTCTCCCTCAAAAATCAATAAGTGATCCACCAGTTTATCCAAGAAAAACCTATCGTGGGTAACCACTACCAAGCAGCCCCCAAAATCTTGCAAGAAATCTTCTAAGATATTGAGTGTCAGGATGTCTAGGTCATTGGTAGGTTCATCTAAAATCAAGAAATTGGGCTGTTGCATCAAGACAGTGAGCAGATAAAGCCTGCGTTTTTCGCCACCGCTGAGGGTAGAGACATACTTGTATTGCACTTTTCTATCAAACAAAAACCGCTCAAGGAGTTGGGTAGCCGAAACCTCTTGTCCGTTTTCCATTTTGGCAAATTCGGCAATGTCTTGGATGACCTCGACCACACGTTTGTCTTCTGGCAGTTTAAGCCCATCTTGGCGATAATAGCCATAAGAGACCGTTTCACCTTTGATGATTTCGCCTGAGTCGGGTTTGATTTGCTCAGTGAGCAGGTTTAGAAAAGTAGATTTTCCTACGCCATTTTTGCCCACAATACCCACTCTTTCTTGTCTTTTGAAGACATAATCAAAATCTTTGAGGATGGGTAAATCTTCATACCCTTTAGAAACTTTGTGCATTTCTAAGATTTTTTTGCCGAGGCGTTGCATCTGTACGCCCATTTGCAGCTCTTTGCTTTGTGTGTTTTTAGAAGCCTCTTTTTTGATTTCTTCAAAAGCATCCAATCTATATTTTGCTTTTGTGCCCCTTGCCTTGGGCTGTCGGCGAACCCAATCAAGCTCTTTTCGCATCAGGTTGCGGGCTTTTTCTACGGTTTGGGTTTCGTTGGAGGCACGTTCTTCTTTTTTTTCTAAGAAAAGAGAGTAGTTGCCAGGGTAATGATAAAGATTGCCCTCATCTAGCTCTATGATTTGGTTACAGACCCTTTCTAAAAAGTACCTATCGTGCGTTACCATGAAAAGTGTACGGTTATTTTGCCCGAGGTACTCTTCAAGCCACTCAATCATATCTAGGTCAAGATGGTTGGTAGGCTCATCTAAGATTAAAAAATCAGGCTCATCGATGAGCAATTGTGCTAGAGCGACTCGCTTGCGTTGTCCTCCTGAGAGCGTATGCACATCTTGCCCGAGTTTACCTACCTCAAAGCGCGTCAAAATCTGATTGATGCGGGTTTCATAGTCCCAAGCCTTGTGATTGTCCATTTCTACAAGGGCTTTTTCCATCATCTCGTGGTCATCAGGATTTTCTAGGGCTTCACTATATAGCCTCACAGCACTCAGGATAGGATTATCAGACTGTAAGACGGCCTCACCCACGGTTTTGACTCCATCAAATTTGGGGTCTTGGTTTAGGAAGCCAACTCTGATGCCGTTTCGGAAGCTAAACTCACCTGAGTCTGCTATTTCGTAGCCCATTAGTATGCGCATAAGGGTAGATTTGCCGCTGCCATTTTTGGCAACAAGGGCTACTTTTTCACCTTTTTGGATGCCAAAGCTGATGTCTTTAAAGAGTGTTTTGTCGCCGTAAGACTTACTAAGCGTTTCTATGGAGAGGTAATTCATTCCGTTTTTTGGGGTTTTTGCTTATCTAATGAGTTGCAAATTTAAGCTAAGTTGTGTGTTATTTTTAATACTCTGAGAGATTTTATTGAGATTCTGCTTGAGTTAGAAAGTGTGTGTGTATAAAAAACCTCCACAGCAAAACTTTTGGGAGAATTACTGTGGAGGTTTATGGAATTGCTCTGAGAAGGCGTTTTTTTATATTTTATCTTACTTGGATAGACATTGTTTTTTGAACCCTTACCTTTTTGCCTTTTTGGACACCTGGAATCCATTTAGGAGAATTTTCAAGGAGTTTTACGACTTCTTCATCGCAGCCGCTTCCGATGCCTTTGATTACCTTGATATTGCTCAGGCTTCCGTTTTTTTCTACGATAAACTGCACGAACACATTTCCTCTCACACCTTTGCTGATGGCTTCTTTGGGTCTTTTTAGATTGTCTTGGGTATATTCATAAAACGCATACATGCCGCCCTCTGGTTTTGGGGGCTGCTCTGTCATTTTGTAAATCATCTCAGGAGCTACAGAAGCGATTTGTGCTTCTGATACGTTTTGTGTACTGATGAATATGATAATAAATAAAAGTAGTTTTAAAAATTCGCCCATGGTATTTTTATGTTTTAATTTACTTTGTTATCTTTTTTCTTTGAGAGGAGGCAGATGCATCACTTATTAAACTGTAAAATTATGTGTTAATAGAAGAATAAACAAGTTTTAACGATAAATTCATATACTTTCGTAAACAAAAAAAAGATAATTACGTTCTAATTATTCTTCTTTTTACTGTTCTATTAAGGCGAAAATCTTTCAATGTCAGATTTTTGAACAGATACACTTTTTTATTATCTTCATTACTTTTGTAGGATTACCCAATATTTTTTGGAGTGTACCTAAATGCATGACTGTTAGGCAGCCATCGGGTCACTAAATTATTAAAGTAAGGAAGCCAATCTGTTATAAGCCCTAAGAAAGTGTTTCGAGGTAGTGTATGACTACTTCATTAAATCGGCGGTATTTTCCTGTTTTGGGGTCTCTGCGTTTTAAGCTTTCTATTATTTTTTGTATTTGTGTTTTGCTCATTTTGCGCACATTGCTTAGTACCTCATTGAAGATAATCTTTCTTTGTTCTTTAAGTCTATCTGCATTGAGGTTCAGAATATCAATTGTACTCATGAGCATTTGCTGTTCGGGGCTTAGTTTTCGGTAGTTATCGTGGCATTTCTTGACCGTTCGGTAGTTGCCAGTGCCTGCGGGGATAATCTCGCCAAGGGTATTGTATCTAAAATAGCTTGGGCATCTGTAATCATGCAGATAATTAGGGATGACTGTATCTTTTTTGGCAAGGTATCCTACTTTATAATCGGGGGGCAGTGATTCGGGTTGTCTGAGTGCAAGGTATAGATTTCTGTAATCTAGCTCTAAATAAGCAAAATGCTCTGCGGGGTAGAAATGCACGAGTACTGCAGTTTCGGCAGTGATTTCATCAAGGGTATAGCAACACAAGAAGCCTTGGTCGGTCAGGAGTTGATTGACGATGTCAGTCCAGACATTGACGGGCAGGTTATGAAATCTGGGTTTATAATCTGTGTATTTCAGATTTTTCAGTTTGGTAAGAGACTGAGGTTCTGGATTTTTTTCGATATATTTCATCTTAATCTTACAAATCAAATAGACTTAGGTGTACATTTTATTTAAAACCATCAAAGGAGAGTGCACTTGTTTTTTGTCAGAGTGTTGTATTGCTCGGTATGTTTGCAGTTTTTTTTAAAGATAAAAGTGAAGCAGTGTATCAGCCCTGATGAGTTCGGGGTCTCCTTTGCCGATGCGTTCATCTAATTTTTCACGGATACTGAGTGCCTCTTCGGAGTGTCCTTCTCCATTTTCTATGAGTTCAAAATATTCTTCTAGCATGGCTTGGATATCGTCTAATCTTTCGGTGGTATCCATTGCATTTCTGAGCACGTGGTCGGCGGTGCGTCCGTAGATATTTTCGAGATAGTAGGCATTTCCTTTTCTCATGGTGATGATTCGGTCTTGGACACTGCTCAGGATAAGTGGGGAGTGTGTGGTTACGATAAACTGAATCTTAGGAAAAGTAGATTTAAGGCCTGAGACCACCTTTTTTTGCCAAGAGGGATGTAAGTGCAGGTCTAGCTCATCGATGAGTACGACTCCTGTGGTCTTTTCGGCGGCTTCGTGCTTGTGTTGAGGGTTCAGTACTGCACATCTGAATGCAATATCAGCCACCATGGCCAGCATATTTCTGACTCCATCACTGAGGTATTTAAAAGGTAATTTTCGTCCATCATTAAACTCCATCACTAGCTCACGGCGGTTATAATCAAAATAAAGGTTATCACAATCTTCTATGGCATTACTCACTGCCTTTCTGACTACTTGCAGCCCTGCGGAGTCTTTGCGTTGCTGAAGCACTACCATTTCTTCTTTTTCAAACCACTTCGTAAAAAATTTATTGTTAGAAGTAGCTTTCAGTCCATTGTAGTAGCCATCTTGCAATCGGGAGCCTGTCAGTTTAGAGGTATCTGGGCGTTCTTTCCAGAGTCTTTCGGTAGAGTAATATGCGATGACGGGCAGGTCTATGGTTTCCCCTGCCCTTATTTGCTCTTGCATTCCTTTTGCCAGATTTTTTACATTTATGGCATTGACGTAGGTAGTCTTGTTTTTGGGGCCAGTGAGTTCACGGGTCCAGTTAAGTTCTTCTCCTTGGATTTCTCCCCAGGCTTCTATTTCTACGGGAAACTGCTCATTGATGTCATATTCAGAGTTTACGACCCTAATATCTTCTGAACGGATGTGCCTTGTTTCTGCATAGTCTATACCCAAAAAAAACGAACCCATGGCGATGGTGAGTGCCTCTAGCACGGCAGTTTTGCCTACTCCATTGCTGCCTATCACAATGTTAAAATTAGGATGAAATTCTATTTCTGTGGCCGCATAAGCACGGAAATTTTTTAATCTTAGTTTATCGATGCGCATATTGTATGTTTGATAATGATTTTTTATAGTAAGTAGTAAAAAACGCTTTAGCTTAGCAATATAGCCTAAGACATAATTCCCAAAAGTAATAAAACAAGCCCTGCGACGAGCCCTAGCCCTCCTATTGCCAGAAAACTAACATAAAGCCCTACATTGAGGGATAATACGAGCAAAACAAGGCCCAAAACTATGCAAAAAAGACCTCCCACGATACATACGATTCCGTAGGTAGCAAGGTCATTCTGTATTTTTTGAATTTTGGCTACTTTGTCTGTTTTTCCTTTTTCAATCCAGTGATTTTTTCGTTTTTCGAGTTTGAATTGTTTTCTATTGATTTTTCTTTCTAGTTTCTTAAGATACCATTTGCCTATTTTAGAGTGTAGAAAATTCTCTAACTGGGCTTTTTTCTTGGTTTTTGAAGAAGAAACAACATTTATATCAGCGCTAGGTGTGAGGGTATTTGCCTCTGATGAAGATACAAATAATACCAGACTTATACAAATGAGGAGGGTTTTTAGAGTGTATATTTCCATGATAGATACATTTATGGCTTGATGTAAATATAATTAATTCAGACGTAAAAATTTCTCAAAAGTAGTCAAAGCTTTGCCAGATTTTAGGGTTTCTTTGGCGAGTGCCATACAATCTTGGCGGCTCAAGGCAGGTTTTGCACAGTGAATCGCCATGCCTGCATTGGCACAGACTACATCTTGCTGTGCTTCTGTGCCTTCTCCCCGAAGGATTTTTTCAAATACCTTGGCAGAGTCTGCTACAGTATCTCCTCCAAACAGCGCCTCTGGGTTCAGGGTCTTGAAGCCGAGGTCTTGTGGCGAGAGAAGGCTGTCTTCTTGGTTGGAGAGTAGTTTAAAACTACTTGTGAGTGAGATTTCATCATAGCCATCTAGAGTGTGTAAGATTGCATATTGTTTGTTGGTTTTTTGGTAAAGGTAGTTATAGAGGCGTGCCAGTTCAAGATTAAAGACACCCACAAGCTGTATCTCAGGGAAAGCTGGGTTTACCATAGGCCCTAGCATGTTAAAAAAGGTTTTTACGCCAAGTTCTTTGCGAATCGGGGCGACATTCTTCATGGCAGGGTGGAAGAGGGGGGCGTGTAAGAAACAAAGCCCTGTCTCAGCAATCATTTTTTCTAAGCTTTGTGGGTCATTGGTAAATTTAGCTCCAAAATACTCCAAGACTGTAGAAGAGCCTGAGATAGAAGAAACGCCATGGTTGCCGTGTTTGGCTACATTGACCCCGCTGCCCGCTACCACAAAGCAGGCAAGTGTAGAGATATTGAAAGTGTCTTTGCCATCACCTCCTGTACCGCAGACATCCATGGGCTTGTATGCCTTCAAATCTATGCCTACGCACAAATCAAGCATGGCATCTCGGAATCCTTCTAACTCTTCTACGGTGATACTTCTCATGATATATACCGTAAGGAATGAAGCAATCTGGGAGGGGTTGTATTTTCCTAAGGCTATATTTTTGAGGATTTCAGTGGCTTCGCTTTTGTTGAGTGTTTTGTGCTCAAATAAGTGGTTTAAGACTTCTTTCATGTGTTTGCTAAGGGTTTTATGAAAATTTACCTTTCAAATAAAGACAAAAAAAATGAATTTAGTGTTATTGTATTCTCAAAAAATAAGGGCAGCTTTGCATACCGCAAAACTGCCATTTTTTAAGTGTGGGATATGTGATTTAGTAGATAAGCATCATACAAACTTATACCATCAAGAAGTTATCTACCAAAGTATGCGGAAGGCCAAAGGTATCTGCCACTCCTTTATAAACTACTTCTCCTTTGATGATATTAAGCCCTAAGCGCAGCCCTAGGTTGTGCTTACAGGCAGTTTCCCAACCTAAGTTAGCCAACTGTAAGGCATAAGGTAAGGTAGCATTAGTTAGGGCAAGCGTGGAGGTATAAGGTACAGCCCCTGGCATATTGGCTACACAGTAATGTACTACTTCATCTATGATATAAGTAGGGTTTTCGTGTGTGGTGGGCTTACAAGTCTCTATACATCCCCCTTGATCTACGGCTACATCTACTACTACTGAGCCAGGGCGCATGAGTTTGAGCATGTCTTTGGTAATCAAGTGAGGCGCTTTAGCACCAGGGATAAGGACAGCACCTATCACAAGGTCTGCAGTCTGGATAGCTTCTAAGATAGCATAGTGATTAGACATGAGTGTCTCTACGTTGGCGGGCATGATGTCTGCTAGGTAACGCAAACGAGGTAGGCTCAAATCCATGATGGTAACATTTGCTCCCAGACCTGCGGCCATTTTGGCAGCTTGCGTACCTACTACACCGCCACCCAAGATGAGTACATTGCCAGGCTTTACACCTGGTACGCCACCCAGCAAGATACCTCTGCCTTTGAGGGGTTTTTCTAGGTATTTTGCTCCTTGCTGTACGGCCATTCGTCCTGCTACTTCAGACATAGGCACGAGCAAAGGCAGTGACCTGTCAGGGTTTTCTACGGTTTCATAAGCCAAGCAGATAGCTTTGCGCTCTATCATGGCATGTGTCAGTGTTTCGGAAGAAGCAAAGTGAAAATAAGTAAAGAGGAGTTGATTTTCACGGATGAGTGCGTACTCTTGCTCGATAGGCTCTTTTACTTTGATAATCATTTCTGCTTTTTCATAGACGGCTTCTATGCTTGGCAAAATCTCTGCACCTGCTTGCTGATATTCATCATCTGTGAAGCCACTGCCCACACCTGCTTCTGTCTGCACAAAAACACTGTGTCCGTATTTCTTCATCTCTGCAACTCCTGCGGGGGTGAGGGCTACACGATTTTCATTGTTTTTAATTTCTTTTGGAACACCAATAATCATTTGGGTAAATTTATGTTGTGAAACAATAAGTTTTGCCGAAGCAAATAAAATCTTGTATTTTTCTATTCGCTTTGAGATTGTACTGCGCTTAGAATGAGCAAAGATATGATTTTAAGTGCATTTTATGGTAGTTTTGGGGTATTTAGCCACAAAAAAATCCGACAAGAGAAGCTCATCGGATAAGTGGGTGAGAAACAGTTTGGGCTGTCTTTATTTTTCAAAAGGTGCTGTGTCGCTTGTATTTTTGAAGAGGTGCTGCGAAAAATCTTCATAAATCTTTGCTTTGAGTCTGATGGCTCTTGAGGGGTTTTGGGCATCATTGGTGATGAGCACAAAATCTTCTTCTAACTCTTGCACACGCTTGGCTTCTAGGGCTATTTCTAAGATTCCTGTCTGATTAGGCCCAATTACTGAGCTTGAGACACCAAAAGAGACACAATCACATTGCTTGTCAAAACCTGTAATGATGAGATTTTCTTGCCCTGCATTGTAGATATTGAATCTCTGACGGATGACCTGCCCTGTCTTGACACTCCCGAAGTCAAATTCTTCTTTGTCTATTCTGATAGAAGCGGGTGTTTTGGTTTTGCCGAAAGCACTTTGCTTGACAGTCTCGACGTATTGTTGTCCTTGATCACTTTGTGTAGAGCTTTGAGCGGGTTCGGCAAATCCTTTGATGTAGAGTACGGTTACATTTCGTTTTGCATTGCTTTGCACAGTGATGCTTTTGCTAAATCCTCCTGGGCGGTCTTTGCTGTTGTAAGAGGCTTTGATGCTGCCTTTTTCACCAGGCTTGATAAGTTCTCTTGTCCAAAAAGGAGTAGTACATCCGCAAGAAGCTTTGACCGTAGCGATTTCTATGGGTTGGTCTCCTGTATTGGTGAAGATAAATTCATACGTAGCTACTTCTCCTTCTTTGATAGTGCCAAAATCATGGGTTTCTTTCTCGAAGCTCATAATCCCTTGTGCTGATAAGCTCAATATGCTCAGACAAAAAAACAGGGTATAAGTGGTAATAATGGATGGTATATTCATAGTATAAAGTACGTATTTTTAGGGTTTTATGACTTTTTAACTTTTAAAACTAACGATTATTTTATGAAAGAGTCGGAGTCTCTTTTAAAATTAACAAAATATTGGTATTGTTTGGTACTCAGCACCTTCAAACAAAACGTGCCGCCCTCTACTTGCACAAGGCTTGATGGCTTGGTTTATTCTTTACATAACATACTGATAATTAGCAAATTACTGATTAATAAATTCATGTATTTACTTGGGCTGCCTTGCTTTACACTTCCTGGGCGTCTGCTTTCTGAAAAAGGTGGTCTTTGATTTTATCAATCAAATACATATAAAAAGCAAGCACCAAGACCCCAATATGAATATTGAATAGAAAGAAAGAAATGATAGAAACGATGGCAAAATAAATAGTATAAACTGTAAAAGCCTCCAAGGCATTGACTTTGTTGCTGCGAGTGATTTTTTTTATCCAGTTATGATACACATGCTCAAACCTAAAATTCATATAAGCCACCAGTCCAAATGCAAACAGAAGGAAGAGTACAAAAGTAGCCCTGATGACATTATCACCAGATTCTAATGCCAGAAAAGCATCTAACAAAATAATAGGTCCTGGTGTGTTGCCATAAATGGTCTCGTGCATGTCTCTGTCTTCAAAATCACCTACAAATATGATTTTATCTTTAATCAGTGGGTAAATAAACGCCTCTGCATAAGCAGAGTCTAGGTATTTTACATCATAAGTACCTTCCCAGTTGGGTTCTGTGTCAGTACTTTCTTCTTTTTCTTCTTCTTCTCCCAAGTCAGTATTTAGTCCCTCCGCTTTTTCAAGGGAGTCTAGCCAAGCTTGAGTATCCGCATCGGTGTTTTTTTCTGTGTTTGAGCTTGTTTTATTTTCTGCTTTTTCAAGGGAGTCTAGCCAAGCTTGAGTGTCTGCATCGGTGTTTTTTTCTGTATTTGAGCTTGTCTTGTTTTCTATAAAAACCTCTTCTGTGCCCAATGGCACTTCTTCGGGATAGATTCCGTAGGCATTGTTAATCCATTCGCCGAGGTGTACTTTGGGATAGACCTTAGATTGATAGTGAAAATTTCTGATTCGGTAGTCTAATATAAAAGAGTTAAAGACAGGAGATTTATCAAGGGAATAGAAGAAAGACTTTGTATTGAGTTTTTTGTGATGAATCTTCTCATACATCAGCAGGGGAGTAGATTTGAGAGAATCATTAAAAAAAATCTTAAACTTGAGGCATTTGTCATCAGTTGTTTCTATGTCAGATAATCCCAGTGGTTTGATGTCTAAATCAGGTTTATCAGGTTCGTCTTTTTCGTTTCGGTGATAAGAGACAAGCACATTGGGCAGCTCGTTGAGGAGTTTTGTGAGGGTAGAATCATAGGGTGTTTTTCCTTTGAAAAAAATATCAAAGACCACAAATTTATACTGGGGATTTTTTTTGAGTAGCTGCAGGAGTCCTATCAGTTTTGCACGGTCTGTAACGGGTTCATTGCCTATGAAGTGGTCAGGGATGTCTGCATCTGGTTTAGGGGCAAGTTTTTTGTCCCAAGCCACATTGATGAACAAAAACCTGTTGGTATCGGGTTTTTCTCCGAGGTCTAGTACGATGCTCTTGGCTATGGAGCTATACCTTACGAGCATAAACTCATCTGGGAGTACGTAAGGTGTAGATAACAAAAAAAACGTAATGAACAACATAGACAGGGCGTGTATGATGCTCCAAGACAATCGGTTTTTGAAGTTATTTTTGAATGTATTGCCTAACCACATAATTTTTGGGGGTTTGCCTAAAAAAAATCAGGCTTTAAGTGTTAAAGCCTGATTCACTTTATACAAATATAATACAAAAGAGGAGGATACCGAGCTTAAAAAATTATTTCTTCTCAATAAACCCTTTTTCTTTGGCCCAATCTTCTAGGAGGTGCTTGTCGGTGCGTCCATAGACATCCAGTACATATCCGTTAATGATAGAAAGTTTGATACCGTTGCTCATTTCTTCACCCTCATAGAATCCGAATAGTTCTTTGATTTGTGCTTCTAGCTCGGCATCAGACACAAATAAGATTTTGAAAGAAGCCAATTTATCTGCAGATTTGGGCTTGTTATTGGCATCCATATCTTTGAGATAATAAAGCTCTATTTTGTCTAGAGCATCTGTATTTACGAGTGCATCTTTGTAAGTAAAATGCGTTTCTTTGTTAAGTTTGACCACATTGTCTTCAAAACCTACGGTTTTTAAAACGATTTTACCTTTATAATCTTCATTATCCCCTTGATATTCATATCGAATTGCGATTTGATTTTGAGCATTGAGGGGATATTTACTGGTATTTACCTTGAAGGGAAGTTCATCTCCTACAACCACAAAGATAGAATCACCAAAAAAATCTTTAAAATTAATGATGGGTGCAGATTCACCGAATCCTCTTGTGCTTAGAGATGAGTTTGATTTGAGCGGAGAAGCCACTTCTTTGACCACAGATGCTAGTTCGCTGCCTGCAGCTGCAGCTTTGGGGCTCATCACAAAACGCCCCCGAGTCTGACTGAGCATGATGGCACGTGCATCGGAAGATTTAAAAACAACCTTGTCTGAGGCTTTGATGGTAGCACCACGGCTGAGTAAAGACTTGCTGCTGGAGTTGTAAATCGTGCCTTGTGTCATGATTACGTGGTAGAGCTCTCCGTCTGATTGGGCATGAAGTGAACCTGACAGCATTAGAGCGAAGAAAATTAGCGTAATGAATCTCATGGATTTGGTATTTTTGTTTATTGGATTTTTACAAAAAAAATGAATGTAGGAATATTTCAACAATAAAACGTTTTGCTTAAAAAATGTATTATTCTTTGACTTATTAAACACTTGTTAATGTGTATTTTCATTGGCAATTAGTTTAAATTACGGATTCTTTGCACAAATGTTTTTATCTATTTATTTAGGATGCCATACAAGGATCAAAATTTCTTTTACCAAAAAAATATACCTATAAAACAATGATTTTGCTTAATTTTGCTCAAATCATTACGTACAATCTTGGTTTTCTAAAATAGAGTAACTCAACAGAAAAGTATCGTAGCTTAAACACTGCCATACCATTGTCTAAAACTACCCAATACCTCAGATGTCATCAAAGATTCTTATAAGTGCCTGCTGCATTTTACTATTGGGGCTAGGGCTTCATAAATTTACACAGCCAGTGAAATATCCTAAGCCCTTGGCATCCAGTGCAAGTGCTCCCGATAATTTCCGTCCAGACCTGTATTTTGCATTGAGCAATGCCTATGCCGAGCGGGCAGAGTTTAAGGAATTGAATCAGCGCATGGCATCATTCGTCAGGCGTTGGGAGATAAAAGGTGCATCTCTTGCCATCGTCAAAGACGGAAAACTTATCTATGCCCGTGGTTTTGGCTATGCCGATGAAGAACAGAAAATCAAGGCACAGCCCTACCACCAGTTTAGGATAGCCAGTGTCTCTAAGCTTTTTACAGCAGTAGCGATGATGAAACTCGTAGAGCAAGGCAAACTCAAGCTAGAAGACAAAGTATTTGGGCCGCAAGGCATTTTAAATGACAGTCTTTACCAGCAGATAGCAGACCCGCTTGCTCTCAAAATAGAAGTGCATCACCTTCTAAAACATACTGCAGGCTGGCGCAATCAGCTCAGAACAGACCCTATGTTTGCTCCCTTAGAAGTAGCTGAGATTATGGGTGTAGCATCTCCGCCTTCAATAGAGACCACCATACAGTTTATGCTCCGACAGCAAGGCTATTTTGAGCCAGGCACACTTTATGATTACTCTAACTTTGGCTACTGCCTAGCGGGCAAAATCATAGAAGAAGTCAGCAAAACGCCCTACCAGCAATATATGCAAGAAGAGATTCTGATACCTGCAGGCATACAACGCATGCACATAGGCAAAAACCAATATGCCCAGAAATATCCCCAAGAAGTACGCTATTATCCGCACAAAAAAACTGAGCGAAAACTCTCCGCATACGGTACGGGTGATTCGGCATCGAAGGCTTATGAAGCGACACACATAGAAGCACTCGGACCAGCAGGAGGCTGGATAGCTACTCCTACAGATTTACTCCGATTGGTCAATGTCATAGATGGCTTTGATACTGTCCCAGATATTCTTAGCCCACAAAGCATCGCCCAGATGAGCAGCCCACAGTTGGCACTGACCGACAGCACAGCACAGCACGGGCAGCTCTTAGGCTGGAAGGGGGTAGATGCTGCCAAATGGTGGCGTACTGGCAGCCTCGTGGGCACTTCGGCAGTGTTGGTGAGGCAGCACAATGGCATTTCTTGGGCTTTCTTGAGCAATACAGATACTTGGAGAGGGCCTTATTTTAGCTATGAGATAGAAGCAGAAATGCGCCATATTTTGGCAAGAATTCCAAACCTTCCTCAATGGGATTTGTTTTTATTAGAGAAAACTACAGAAATACAATAAATAATTTTGAGTAAATCTTTTTATAATGGAAAAATCTTGGTTTTCTTTGCAGTATGAACTTTTCTTCTAATTTGATTGAGAATGCCGTCAGGGAAATCTCCAAACTACCTGGTATAGGCAGCAAAACTGCTCTCAGGCTTGTGCTGCATTTGCTCAAGCAAGAAGAACAAAGCACACTCACCCTCACCGAAGCCCTCCGAAAGCTACGGCAAGAGATTCAGTATTGCCGAAAATGTCATTTTATTGCAGACAAAGCCCTGTGCAGTATATGTGAATCTTCACAAAGAGAGCAGCATACCATCTGTGTAGTAGAAAACTCACAAGATGTGATGGCAATAGAAAATACAGCCCAATACAAGGGGCTTTACCATGTGCTAGGAGGTGTAATCTCTCCTATGGAAGGGGTCAGCCCCGCAGACCTTCACATAGATACACTCTTGGAGCGTTGCTTTGCAGTAGATTTTCAGGAGATTATCTTTGCACTTAGCCCTACTATGGAGGGAGATACGACTGCCTTTTATATCAGTAAAAAAATCCAAAATCCTGAGATAAAGATTACTTCTATCGCTAGGGGAATCCCTGTAGGCAGCGAGATAGAATACACAGATGAAATCACATTAGGGCGTAGTATTTTATTCAGAACTGCACAAAACTAGCTATTTTGTAAAAAAATTACATTACTCGGAAAAAATTTCGGGTTTATTACTTGTTTTCAAAATAAAATTTTGTTTTCTTAGCAGATTATTTCTTAATTAAAGTTTTATTAAAATATTTTTTTGAATGAAAGGTATAAAAATTGACCAAACTGACCGTAAGATTCTTCAGATTTTACAATCCAATGCAAAGATTACCAATGCACAACTGTCCAAAGAGATAGGTTTATCACCAGCACCTACCCTAGAGCGAGTTAAAAAACTAGAAAATCTAGGAATTATCAAAAGTTACCACGCCACCCTAGAAACCGAAAAGGTAGGATTGGGCGTCACTACTTTTGTGCAAGTATTCTTACAAAACCACAAAAAATCTTGTCTGGATGCTTTTGTAGAAAAAATCAACAAAATAGACAATGTCATAGAGTGCCATCATATTACGGGCTCATGTGATTTTATTCTAAAGGTGATCGCTGCAGATATTCAGTCTTACCAAAAACTGATGCTTGAAGAAATCAGTGAGATAGAAGAAATTAGCAATATGCAATCTATGGTGATTTTATCTACATTCAAAGACAACAAGGTGCTACCTATCCCTTGATTTGTGGGATAATTATTTGAAGCATTGAAAACAATGAAGAGAGGCTTGGCTGAATACATAGATGCCCAAGCCTCTCTTTTGATTTTGGGGCAGGGCAGGAGGAGTTGCATGTCATTATCCACAAAAATAATTAACTTTTTGCCCTAAAAGTCTAGGTTTATTGGATAAAATTGCATACTTATTTGTAAGCACCCACCCAAAATGAATCAGAGCTTATAATGGTTGTTTTTTATAGACCACATTGATCGTTGGCATATTTACTCAAATCAAATGCTAGTGGGAAGGCGCAAAAAGTACATCTGATTATTCTGAACAATACATAAGCAAGACGTGAAAGAAATTTTAGAAAAAATAGCCCTCAACCCTCAGCAAAATCACTATCTTCTGATAGATTTGGTAAATGAAATACGCCCACCTCGCCACAAAAAAGGCTACAAAGCGATTTCTCAAATAGAAAATCTCATCGCACTGCTATACACCTACCCCAAGCTAAAGGAGGGGCTGGCACAATACTGGACGCACCTCACACAGAAGCGTACCATTTTGAGGCTTCTTACAGATTTGGGCTTGCAGTCTAACCTTGGCTTTTTGACGGAAACAAGCAGCAAAATCACACAAAGAATCTTGCCCGAGCTTCAAAACGAAAATAGCTTTGTACATCTCTTAAAAGCTGTTTTTTATAAAAGAAGAGATTACCTATGGGTCAGTGAAGTGCCCGATGTCGTCTGGATGAGGCTTTTAGAAACCATGGGCTTGAAGCCAGTCTGGGATTTAGAAAAAAACAATATTGCCACAGAGCAGATTTTAAATGCTTTCTTGATTATTTCGCTTCGCATCACTACCATAGGGCTTGACCCTGAGATGGTAGAGCGTCTGCCTGAGCTAGAGAAATTTGGCTCTCCCTTTCTTGCCCAAAACGAAGAAGTGGACAGGTACATTACCAAATTTAGGAACGAGCCTGATTTTGATAGAAGCACCGAAAACAGTGATTACAAACAGATTATGGTCATGCTCACACAGTGTGATGAGTACATCAAAATCATCCGTAAAAGCCGTGAAAACCATGGCATTAGTCTAGGAATTACTTACATGCTCTTGCGTCTTTCTCAAAACATAGCACAGCTCAAGGTCTTGCTTTCTTTGCTGGTCAAAAACGAAGAAGTGCCTCACTACAAAGGAGAAGTGCTTTTTATGAAGAATGCCATCAAATCTAGCAATCAAAAAGACAGCATTGCAGGGCATATCAGCAATAGCCTTAGCTTACTGGCATTTCAGATGACAGAGTACGCAGGCAAAGTAGGTGGGCAATACATCACCTCTACACGCAAAGAATACTGGAAAATGCTTAGGTCTGCTACTTGGGGCGGCTTTATTGTGGCTTTTTTGTGTGTGATTAAAAACTCAATTTATTATCTACAGTTGGCCCCTTTTGGTAGAGCAGTATTTCACAGCAGCAATTACTCTTTGGGTTTTATCACGATTTATGCGAGCAAATCAGTCTTGGCAGCCAAGCAGCCCTCCATGACAGCGAGCAGCATCGCCCAATCACTGGATACAAGGCAGCCCAAGGAGACACACTATGCTGAGAAATTCTCTATACTCACCTCCAAGATAGCACGCTCTCAGTTCATTGCAGCAGTAGGGAATGTCTTGATTGCCTTTCCTGTGGCTTTCATCATCGCTTTGGTATATTATTTTTTGGCACAGGAGCACATCGCAGATGCAGAGAGGGCACAGATGATGGTCAGTGATTTGCACCCTATCCGTAGTTATGCCCTTTTTCATGCAGCAATAGCAGGTGTGTATTTATTTTTGACAGGGCTTATCTCAGGCTATTATGACAATAAAAATGTGTCTAACCAAATCCCGAAGCGTATCCAGAAGCATCCATTTCTCAATAGATTTTTGCCCAAAAAATGGATTCAGAGCTTTGCCGATTACATAGAAAAACACTTGGGTAGCTTGGCAGGTAATTTTTATTTAGGAGTATTCTTAGGCTGTACAGGGATTGCAGGAGAGTTTTTGGGGCTTCCACTTGATATTCAGCATGTGAGCTTTGCTGCTGGCAATCTAGGAATCTCGATTGTATGCCTAGACAATCAGCTCGGTTCAGCAGATATTTTTATAAGTATGCTGGGTGTGTTGGGGATTGGCTTTATGAATTTTACAGTCAGTTTTGGTCTTGCCCTCACAGTAGCAATGCAGTCTAGGCGTGTGAATTTTAGAGAAATCAGGAAGATTTTTGTTGGTCTTCGTAAGTTTTTTGTCAAAAAACCAATGGGTTTCTTTTTCCCACCCAAAGAAGTACAAGCGCTGTCAGAAAAGACTACATAAAATCAATCTTTAAAAATAGAGATAAGTTCTTCTTGACTGATAAGTTTGCCTTGGGTATTTGTGATTTCTTGCTTTAAGATAATATTTCGTTCTAAATCTAAGTAAAAAGTATAAGTATTTTTATCCTTTGAGTAGAGATAAGTCTTGGTATAGACATAAGAGGTATCACAGCGTGCCACTGTATTGAGTGCATAAGGTGCTTTGATGTCAGTCAGACAGGTGATGTACTTGCCGTCTTGGTCTGTACCCTGCCAGCAGTCCTCTTGTTTTGCATTTAAAAATATTTGTTTGTTCAGAATCAAGGTGTCCCCTGATTGTGATGCGTGTATTTGTCGGTTTTCGGCGGTTAGCCTCAGTGAGGGCGTATCTGAGAAGTTGTTTACACGGTAGAGAAGCGTAGTAGATTTTTGTGCAGACATTGGGTGTATGTTCGTAGTCGTTGTGTTTTCGGTTTGATAATAATCATAGTGCCGAATAAATACTTTTCCTTGTGAAAAGTATATGAGCAAAAACGGAATTACAAAGAAAACCAACATCACATATGCGAAGCCAAACCCCCTGTTTTTTAAAGTTGCTTTGCCTAGATGGCGTGCCAAGCGGATGGGGATATTTCGAAGATAGGGGATAGGAAAAAATATCAGTGCTCCCCCCAAATTAAATAGAAGGTGCGCAAGTGCAATACTTACCGCAGCCTCTGACTCAGCCACTGCAGCAAGCAAGGCTGTGAGTGTAGTGCCGATATTGGCTCCCATAATAAAGGGAAAAGCTTTTTTGATAGACAAGCGGTTGCTTGCCACAATAGGGACTACCAAAGAAGAAACCAAAGAACTTGACTGCAGCACACCCGTAAAAAAAATGCCTAAAGTCAAAGATTGAAAAGGGTTGTTAAAAAAGCGATGCTCAAATTGATTGGGCTCATCATCCAGAAGCCAAGTCTTGAATAGCTTGCCGATGTAGCGGATGGTCGTAAATACCAATATAATGGAGATGATAGAGCCTATCCAGTTAAAATCACCTACTTGAGACTGTAAAAACTTGGCAACAGGGAAAAATAAAAATCCCGCAAGATTGAAGTAACCCAGAAAGGTAAAACTCTCACTAATCGTCAGAACCGAAGCCAAGTTCGCCGAAACTTTTGAGAGCAAACCAAAATAGTACTCCAATGGGAGCATAATGGCTGCCGTCAGTATATTGAAGAAATCATGGACTGTAGCCGCTGCAATGGCTTTTCTAAACTCTTTACGCCTTGTGATATGCCCCAAAGATACGAAAGTACTCGTGATGGTAGTGCCGATATTGACTCCCATAATCATAAATACAGCACTCTCTAAAGTAGTAGTGCCTGAGGCTACCATAGCCACGATGATGGTGCTGGTCGTAGAGCTGCTCTGAATCAGTGCCGTAATGAGCAAGCCTATAAACAAGCCCGTGAAGGGGTGAGATGTCGTTACGATAATCTGCTCGATGACACTCCGATTCATAAGCCTTAGAGACAGTACCATCCACTGTACGCTTATCAAAAAAGCCATTAATAATAAAAACAAACGTACCGAAAACGATAGGTACTGTTTTCTCTGCTGCACCGTCATCACAATCATCCTTCTTTACACAAAATATGATAGAGTGTTTTTAAATCTTCCATAAACTTGTTCAAAGTAAAGCAAGTCTAAGGAGTTTATAACTACTCAACACAAAAATTAACCATAACTTAATATACCTTCACCTCAGGTTTATCTTGTTAGGTGCCTTCTGTAAGCTCTTGGATAGTAAGCCAAGCCATCAGCCCACAGCCAAGCTCGAGGGCTGTTTCATCTATATCAAAGGTGGATGTATGCACGGAAGATGTAATGCCTCGGGCTTCATTTCTAGTGCCTAACCTATAAAAAGAAGCATCTATTTCTTGTGAATAATACGCAAAATCTTCTCCTGCCAGCCACAAATCTAGGTCTAAGACATTCTCTTCTCCTAGATAATCTACGGCATAGCCACGAAGCCTTTTGGTAAGTTCGGGATTGTTTTTAAGGTGAGGGTAGCCTACTTTGATGTCTATCTCACAGGTAGCCCCCATAGATTCGGCAATACCACAAGCCATTTTTTTGATTCTTTGGTGGGCATCTTTGCGCCAGTCTTCATCATAAGTTCTGAAAGTGCCTTCTACATAGACATCATTCGGGATGACATTGGTAGCACCCTGAGCGATTACTTTCCCGAAGGAAAGCACAGAGGGCATTTTGGGGCTACAATTGCGGCTAATCACTTGCTGCAGAGCCACTAAAATATGTGAAGTAATCAGAATAGGGTCAATGGTATTCTCAGGCATGGCTCCGTGTCCTCCTTTACCCCTGATGGTCATATAGATTTCATCAGCACTTGCCATATACAAGCCCTCCCTAAAACCCACTTTGCCAGCAGGGATAAAGGGCATCACGTGTTGCCCCACCATCCCTCTCGGGGCGAGGGTTTTTCCTTGTGCTTTGAGCACACCTTCTTTAATCATGAGTGAAGCACCTCCAGGGAATTTCTCTTCACCAGGCTGAAATACAAGCTTGACAGTGCCCTCAAATGAATCTCTGACCTGCTGCAAAATATGTGCTGTACCGAGCAAGGATGCTGTGTGTACATCATGCCCGCAGGCATGCATGATGCCTTCTTTGGTAGATTTATAAGGCACATCATTGGCTTCTTTGATGGGGAGTGCGTCCATGTCTGCACGCAATGCAAGGGTTTGTTTTTGGGGGTTTTTGCCTTCTATGAGTGCCACCACACCCGTATCTGCCACACCTATCTGTGGCTGTAAGCCCATGCTTGAGAGTTGCTCCGCCACATAAGCCATCGTATTGTATTCTTGAAAAGAAAGCTCAGGGTTTGCATGCAAATGACGGCGATACTCGATTACTTTTGGGCTGTATGTCTGGGCAAGCGATTTTATTTTTTCCGATAACTGCATATTTATTCGTTTTTTAGATTTTTATGAGCATTATAATTGTGCAAACTTAGCTTTGTGTTTTTTTCTCTATCAAAAATCTGCACATCCAAAATTAATGAAAATACTTGTCTTTGCATAGATTTTTGTGGATAGTTTACGTGTATTTCAGTAAGATGGGAAGCCCTTTCCAGTAGTTTTGCCAGCGAGTTTCTATCCATTGAATTTCTTTTTCGGGGTATTCGTCTAGCCTAAAGCTACCTTCTCCTTGCAGTGCTTTGAGCCTTTTGAGGTGTACTGTGCCACTTGTACCTATGATTTGAAAGCGATAGAGGGCTTCATTTTTGGTTTTTGTGGGGTAGTTTAGTTTTTTGATAGCCTCAAAGGCAATTTGGGTTTGTTGTTTGAGGATGTTTTCTAGTTCTTCTATTTTTTGGCAAGTAGTCATGAGTGTAGCCATTTTTTCTCGGCGGTCTTTGGCTATGTCCACGATGTCATCTAGTATTTGAAACCAAGCCCCGAGCTGATAGACTGCCTCCGCTTCTTGCTCATCAGGGGGAGGTGCCATGAGCAAGCGTGAGAGCAAGAGGGCATAGCCTCCTTTGTCAAAACTAATCTGCTGAATGACTGATTGAGGCAGATGATGGCCTTCGTATTGCTTTCTGCTGGTATCTTGGTTTTGGTGAAATTTCCGAAATACCTCTTCAAAATAAGTATCTCGAGGATAAATTCTCCACAATTCTAGCCACAAATCTCTGCAAATAGCCTGCTTGGTATTCTGTGCTCGGAAGCCTTTCGGGTTTTGGTAAAATGCCCATATCTCATCACTTGCGAGCATTTCTTCATCAAAAAAATCATCATACAAGCAAAGCAATGCAGCATAAGTCGTCAGCCTTTGTCGCTCTACTTGGCCCAATGCCTGCCCTCTCATCAGTGCAAAGAAATCTGCAAAAAACACGATGAATTGCAAGGGATAATCACGCATTCGGCGCAGGTCTTTTTTCTGAAATGAAGCATCACAGGGTTGCCAGTTTTGGTATTTCTGAAGAAAATCTTGAGTGAATTGCTGCTGTCGCTTGTATTGCTTTTGGAGGGTGGTAAAAGTGCGTGTAAGCCGAGCAATATTTGTAAATGGCAAAATCATAAGATATTGGTCAATTCGTATTTAGACAAATGAGGCTTGCTAGATATTCAACAAGGCATCTGTAAATGATGAGGGTGTGCAAGGAAAGACCCAAAAAAGCAGTGCCTCCTTGTTTTATGAATTACACAAACAAGAAAGAACTGCGTTTATTTTAGTTATTTTTCTAGTTTTTCTGCACTTCTACTTCAAGCACAAATGCTTCTATCTCAAAACTTGTGGGCTGAGAGAGTGATTTCACAAAATCTAGGGCAAGTGATTGTGTCTCTTGCTGGATGTATTCTTTGTGTGCTAGAATGGCATCTCTGACGATTTTTTCTTCAGAAACGACCTGTACCCTGATTTTATCTTGCACTTCTAAGCCTGAGTCTTTGCGGAGGTTTTGAAGGCGATTGATGAAATCTCTAGCCAAGCCTTCCTGACGCAGGGCTTCATCTATTTCTAAATCTAGGGCTACGGTGAGTCCATTTTCACTGGCTACAGAGAAACCCTCTACCTGCTCAGATTGAATCAAAATATCTTCCAAAAGAATTTCATATCCTCCTTTTACTAGCTTTTGATTGCGTTCTATTTCGGCTATTTCGGCTTTGTCTAAAGTCTGGATAACGGCGACTACCTTCTTGACTTCTTGCTTGTATTTAGCGCCCAAAGCCTTGAAGTTGGCTTTGACACTTTTGACTACCAGCCCAGAATCATCACCTACTATCTCGAGGTCTTTGGCATTGATTTCTGACAAAATCAAATCTTTGACAGCCAGTACCTGTTTTTGGGTAATCTCATCTAAAACAGGGATTAAGATTTTTTTAAGTGGCTGACGCACACGTATTTTGGCTTCTTTGCGAAGGGCATGTGCCAGGGAAGACACCCGCTGTGCGATGTCCATACGGGCTTCCAAATCCTTGTCTATTTGCTCAGGGTTTGCCTTCGGGAAAGCTGCCAAATGCACAGATTCGTGTGGATTTTTTCCGCTTGCTTGGTTTAAATCTCTAAACAAACGCTCAGAATAAAAAGGTGCAATCGGCGAAATCATAATGGCAAGATTCTCCAAACAAGTATAAAGTGTCTGGTAAGCAGAGATTTTATCTTGGGTATAATCACTCTTCCAAAAACGCTTGCGGTTTAATCTGACGTACCAGTTGCTCATATCATTGCTGGTAAAATCTTGAATCAAGCGAGCGGCTTTGGTTGGTTCATAATCTTCGTAAGCTTCTTCTACGGCTTGCATGAGGCTATTGAGTTTGGAGATAATCCAGCGGTCGCTTTCGGGGCGGTCTGCCATCAAGATTTCTTCTTGCTCAAAATGGAAGCCGTCCAGATTGGTGTAGAGTGCAAAGAAAGAATACGTATTTCTGAGTGTTCCAAAGAATTTACGCTGTACTTCTTCTATTTTATCAGATTTTTGGGGTTTTCCTTCTTCTTGTTCTTCGGGCGTAGTCCAGCTAAAGCGGAGGTTATCCCAAGGATTGGCATTGGAAATCATATACCAACGTGTGGCATCTGCTCCATATTTATTCATCACAAAGAAAGGATCAACGGCATTGCCCAAGCGTTTAGACATTTTGCGTCCTTCGGCATCTAGCACCAGCCCTGTAGAAACTACATTGCGAAAAGCCACTGAATCAAACAACATCCCTGCAATAGCGTGCAAGGTGAAGAACCAGCCACGTGTTTGGTCCACGCCTTCTGAAATAAAATCAGCGGGGAAAGCTTTCTCAAAATTTTCTTGCTTCTCAAAGGGGTAGTGCCATTGTGCATAAGGCATTGCCCCTGAATCAAACCATACATCTATCAAATCAGCCTCACGCTTCATAGGCTTGCCACTGGGCGAGAGCAAAATAATATCATCTACATAAGGTCTGTGCAAATCAAATACATTGGGAGAAAAAAACGCATCTATGACCTTGGAGTCTATGATTTTGCCATCTTTGTCTTTTTTGACTTCGCTGACTACCTCGTGAGCCCCGATGGGGTTCTCCTTCATCAAACCTGC
Organism: Microscillaceae bacterium; assembly: GCA_011390205.1. Classification (GTDB taxonomy): domain Bacteria; phylum Bacteroidota; class Bacteroidia; order Cytophagales; family Microscillaceae; genus JAABSX01. Next base: position 49,642 of record JAABSX010000001.1, read on the forward strand.
TTCTTTTGACTTCTCTATCTGCTCATAAAGCTCATAGACAGAGCCGATGCAAATTTCTTCTGTGCCGTCTTCTGTACGCCAGATAGGGAGTGGAATCCCCCAATAACGCTGGCGAGAAAGATTCCAATCTACCAGATTTTCGAGCCAGTTTCCAAAACGCCCCTCGCCTGTGGCGGCAGGTTTCCAGTTGATTTCTTTGTTGAGGGCTACGAGTCTATCTTTCATAGCCGTCGTTTTCACAAACCAAGAATCAATGGGATAATACAAGATAGGCTTGTCAGTACGCCAGCAATGAGGGTAGGAGTGAAGGTATTTTTCTACTTTGAATGCTTTGTTGTCTTCTTTGAGCTTGATGGCGATGAGCACATCTGTAGATTTGTAATCAGGGTCTGCCAATACAGTATCTTCTTCGTATTCAGCTTTGACATATTTACCTGCAAAATCAGTAACTTCTTTCACAAAGCGTCCTTGTTTATCTACCAGTGGTGCTTCGTGTCCGTTTTCATCCAAGACCATCACCGAAGGCACGCCATTTTGCTGGGTTACTCGGAAGTCATCCGCACCAAATACGGAAGCCGTGTGGACAATGCCCGTACCGTCTTCTGTGGTTACAAAATCACCAGGAATGACTCTGAAAGCATTTTTTTCTAGGTTTTCATTCGTAACATAAGACATGAGCTGCTCATAGCGAATTTCTACCAGTTCTTTTCCTAAAAATTCTTTGGCAATGCAATAGGGTATGAGTTTAGCCCCTGGCTCATAATCTTCCATTTTAAGCTCTTGAGCTTTGGGAGAGAAGTGTGCCGAGACCAAATCTTTTGCCAATACCACTGAGACAGGTTTGAAAGTATAAGGGTTAAAAGTCTGGACTTTTACATAAGTGATTTTTTCACCGATGGCGAGGGCACAGTTAGAAGGCAAAGTCCAAGGCGTGGTAGTCCAAGCCAAGATACGTACATCTTCGTCTTCACTTTCAAATAAAAAGGCTGATTTTTCGGATTTTTTTACTTTAAACTGTGCAGTGATAGAAGTATCAGACACATCACGGTAAGTGCCAGGCTGGTTGAGTTCGTGCGAGCTAAGCCCTGTGCCTGCCTTGGGTGAGTAAGGTTGTACGGTGTAGCCCTTATAAAGCAAGCCTTTGTCATAGAGTTTTTTGAGTAAATTCCAGACAGACTCTATGTAGTCATTGTGATAGGTAACATACGGATGCTGCATATCTACCCAATAGCCCATTTGTTCGGTGAGCTTTGTCCAAGTATCGGTATAGCGCATCACCGTTTCACGGCATTTTTGGTTGTATTCTTCTATGCTGATTTTGACTCCGATGTCATCTTTGGTGATGCCCAGTTCTTTTTCTACACTCAGCTCAATGGGCAAGCCGTGTGTATCCCAGCCCGCTTTGCGTTTGACTTGGTAGCCTTTGAGGGTTTTGTATCTGCAAAAAATATCCTTAATCGTACGAGCCATCACGTGGTGAATGCCGGGCAAGCCATTGGCAGAAGGAGGGCCTTCATAAAAAGTAAATGACTGGTTGCCTTCACGGAGGTTGATAGATTTTTCAAAAACCTTGGCTTTCCCCCAGAAATCAAGGATTTCTTTTTCTTGCTCTGGGATATTGCTATCTTTATATTCTGGATATTTTTTCACGATGTATGCAGTATTTTTTGACTTATCAAATGAATAAGAGTGCAAAGTTAAGTATTTTTTGAAAAACTGCTGTGAATGAAGCCTTAGTTTTCTGGATTTATTGTATTCTTTGTAGTCTGATAGGAGGTGTTTTTATGGGCATTCTCGGGGTGTTTTGTGGGCTTCAGACGGGGCAAGCCTCATTTTTGTAAAAGGATGTTTGGGTAGGATAGGATAGTTGGTTTACATAGCTATTTTGGTGTATGGCAATGTGGTTTGGGACATTCAAATTTTCTGGCTAAGGATGCAGCCACTTCGAGCGACCATATTCTTTTAACTTCATGTACCGACAAAAACCCATTGGATAGTTTACTTTTTTATCAAAGTAAATATTCCGCAGCCAAAATGACAGCCGAAGTTAGATTTGATGTGCTCTTCCGTTAATTCAACACACTCAAAAAAATCTCCCTCATCATTTACATAGGAAAATGAATGAATATCAAAATTTTGAGACAAAATCTCTATTAAATACGCTACCGAGAATACTCTATGGGCATTAAATTCAATCCTTTGAGGGCCTATTGGCACAGAAAAATAAAAATGGCCTTGACTTTTTAGAATTAATGCAATGTTATTGATGGCTTTCAAATATCCATAATAATCAATCGGGTCTCCATATCTACCAAGACCAAAATGCTCTAACACGTGCAAGGACGAGATAGAGTCACAGTACCCAATCAGGTCAGGTGGAAGTTTCATCAAATCTGCTTGCCTAAAGACAATATTGGTTACTTTGTTTTTAATGTCTCTAATATCAATCAATTCTATTTCTCTAAAAGATGCCACATGTGCCACAAAGCCATCGGTTCTTGAGCCAATGTCTAAATGTTTTACAGGCTTCGCCAAGTGAATTAACCTTGCTACATACAGGTCTTGGTGGAAGTAAGGCCCTTTCATGGTTCCTCCCTGATCATTTTTATCTGTCAAAATAGGATAGATAGAAATAGTATCAAATGTATTGTCTGAGCCTTTTTGCTTTTTCAGGGCTTTCAAGTCGGCATAAAACCATCTCATATTCCTGCTTTTGATGGCTTTTAGGAAGATTTTTGCGTCAAAGCCGTGGCGCAGCAACATCCTGTAAATTCTGATAAGAGTTGGTTTCATGTTTTGTCAGTGTATCATTTTAATTCGCTGCAAAAATAAAGGATTTCATTTAAAACGAGACAAAAAAAGGAAGTGTAAGTTTTATCTACATACTTCGTATAGGCAGCAAACACAGAAACACACAAGCCTATCTTAACTGACTAATAATCGTACTGTCGGTAATTTTGCTGTCTTCTGCCAATAAAAACGCCTTGCTGATAATGATAGAAAGTACATTGTCTCCCTCAAAAGGTAAGAAAACTTTGCTTCCGACATCATCTGCTTTTCTATCAGGCACGATGCAAAGATACTGGTCATTAGGCTCCATGAGGATATTACCGCTGCCGATGTGTATTTTGTAAGTGCGGATACTTCCCTTCACGACTACAAATTTATCTGTGATTTCGCATTGCTTGGCTATTTTGAGGCGGGGGATGATTCGCTCAAGCACCTGCTTGCGTGTTTTGGCTACTTCGGTAAGATTTCCGAATGAATAAGACTCCCAGTAATTTCTAAACTGCTGTAGCCCACCATCACGCCAGTTGGGGTCATTGCCTACACTTGCGACACCCACAAATAAGTCCACATCTCGCATTGCCTCCGAAAAAATCAACGGTGGCACATCAGCCATTAAGATTTGCTGCTCATTCTGGTAAAAACGCACTTGGTCTGTGCTTACATAATTATAAATGCCTGAGTCTGTCCATTCTCCATCGGCAAAGACTTCTTGCACCCAAAACTCAGCTTTGTAATCATCAGGCAGTTGGATGCTTGCCGTCTCTGAGTCGTAGCCCTTGTCATACGCACCGAGCAGGCTGTATTTCCAGCCCCTAATCTTGGCAAGTGCATTGAACTGATGTTGTTTTAAGACGTGAGCAGCCATTCGGTTGCTGTAGTTGATGGTGTTTATTTCAGCATCTGTGAGGAGGTAAATCTCACGGTAGGCTTGCTTCATGGGCTGTTGAATCTCATATTTGGCTAAGAAATTTCGCCAAGCCAATATTTCATCGGCAGTTTTATGGATAGGATGCCAGAAACTTACTTTGGTATCTTTCGAGATTTCTCCTAGAGGTTTTTCGTCAATGTCTATCCATTGCCCATTCAGGTAAAACGCATCTTGTTTCTGTTCTGCTATTTCAAAAGTCCAGATGAGTTTTTTGGTCAAAAAAGACATCAAGCCGTGTGCAAAGTAATAATCTTGGAAAGCTTGCCAAGACCAAGTTCTGCCTTCTACCAGTGAGCGGTCTAGCCTATCACGCTGTGCAGTGAGTGTTTTTTGGATTTGGGTATTGTCGTTTTTGAGTTCTTTGTAGGTGTCTTTGTATTCCTCTTGCTTTGCTACAGAAGGCGCCGATTTTAGGGGGCTACCGTCGGGTTTGTACCATTGCAGTCTGGTCTTACCGATGCCCTCTATGCTCAGGATTGCTTTGTATTCACCAAAGGATTCTTCTAGTTTTCCATCTTCCAGCCCGAAGCTAGGGGTTGCCATATCTTCTATTTCAGAAGGCGTTACACCAAGGTTTTGTGCCGTTTCACGGATGTATTTTTCTATCAAGGCTTGAGTGCTTGATTGTCTGATGCGTAGCTTTAGCCTAGAAAGATAGCTTACACCTTCCAAACCAGACTGAGCAAGCACATACAGACAGGCATTGCCAGCACCCATGGCGAGAGGACCCTTGCCAGGGATTTTTTTGTAGCATTTCTCGGCATAGTCTGCCAAGAGTTGTAAGATTTCGGCATCTGTATATTGCTCTGTACTCCATATCAGCCCCTTCACAAAAATCAAATTGCTTTCTCTGAGGTAGGTATGGGTGGTATGGGTATATTCATAATTATGTCCATTGCTTCTGTAGGTATTGGTATGTGTTTCTATGATTACAGAAATCTTTTTGAGGAGTGACAGCCAGTTTTTAATAGTTTTGAGAAAAGATTTTTCATCAATTTTAGCAACATTTTCGGCTACAGATTTTTGAAATTTGGCAGTGGGTTTGCCTTGAGTAGCTTTTTTGAAAAGAGTGAATAGCTCGTAGTACGCAATTTTGGGCGTATCTTCTAGGACGGCTATTTCTTCATTGATGGCTTTGCCGAGTTCGTCTTCGTCATCAAGCAATACGGGGGCTATTTCTCCGATGCTTTTGCCCTGAGCTTGGGCGATGATTTCTTTGATTTTAAGAATACTTTTTTCACTTTCTCTGTATGAAAAAGAATAGCCTTGTAATTTTTCTAAAAATGCAGTTTGTTCTTCAGTCAGTCCGTTTGCTTTGACAGCGTTCTCGAGCTGTTTGAGGGCAAGCCCTGCTGGAAACCAGTAGGGTAGATTTTGGGTGGTGGTGATATTCTTAAAAATCAATATTACTTCATCTACTGAAAAATCCAGTTTGCTTCTCAGCAGCATCGAGATTAACTGTGTGCAGACTTGGTATTCTGGGTCGTTCCAAGCATTTTGTTTTTTATTTACTTTAAGAACTGCCAGACTCAATATCTCCTTCTTAAACGCTGTATCTTTTTTCTTTAAGATTTTATAAGAGTCTAAGCCTCCCAATTTAAGGTTATGATAATACGTAGTATTTTTGGTAGCCTCTATTTTAATATCGTCTAGTAATTCTTTTACTTCTTTGGACGTATCTTCTTGGTTGAAGATGTTAGGTGTTTTCATACAGCATAAAAATAGTTAGGGTATTGGTGTATTTTTTAGTAAATCCTCTGCTTTACTTTGTTTAATCTGTTTCGCTTCGTCTGAAGATGGCAGCAAATAAATGTTCGTCATTAAGATTCACCTCTGTTACGGCAAGGTGAACAGGGAAAATATGTCCGTCTTTGTGTTTGCCTTCTACGATTCTCCCGATACCTATAATTTTCTTTTCTTTGGTATTTAGGTAATTTTCCATATATTGTTCGTGCTCTTTGGAGTAGATAGCGGGCATCAGTATTTTAATATTTTTGCCGATGACTTCTTCTGTTTTCCATCCGAAAAGCTTTTCAGATGCTTGGTTAAACACTTCAATTCTGCCTTGTGCATTGGCGATGACGATAGCTTCCATGATGTTAGAGAGTACGGCATTGAGTTTTTCATTTTCACGGTGTACTTCGTGCAGTTGGTGCTCTATTTCTTTTCGGGCATTTTGTAAGTCTAGGCTAATTTTTCTAGCCTCTTGTTCTTTTTCTTGGAGATTTTCAGTATTTTTTTGAAATTCGTTGAGTAGTTTTTGGTTGCTCAAATAGGTATTGATGACCAAGACAGTAGAGGCGATATGTGTGCAGAGGGTTTCCAAAAAATTAATTTCATAGGGTTCAAATTTTTTGAGAGATGCCAGCTCTATAGCCCCTTGCAAGCGTTGGTTTTCATCTATCAGTGGCAGCAAGAGGATGGTATTGGGGAGCGTATTGCCGAGCCCAGAGCTGATATTGGTATAGTTTTCAGGAATTTCTTCTAGATACACCCTGCCTTTTTCGTGATACACCCTGCCGAGAAGCCCCTCGTGCACACTGATTTTTCTTTGGATAAATTTTTCTCTTCCTGAGGCATAAGTCGCCATGAGTTCAAAAAAGGTTTCTTCATCTGAGAGCAAGAACATAGCTCCTTGCACGGCATCCATATATTCTACCAGTTTGCTGATGATTTGCCTAGAGAGTGCCTGGATGTCTTCGTCATGGTTTCGGAGTATTTCTGAGAAGGTGCTGATTCCGTTGCCTGCCCAGACCCTCTGCCTTTCTTCTCGGCTAAACTGCTGCAAGGTATGCTGCATTTTTTGTAGATGTTTGCCTAAGATTCCTTCATTTCGGAATAGGCTATTTTTATTTTGCAGATTTTGGGCTGCTACCTCTTCGGCATAGGTGTTTAGTTCTTCAAGTTTTTGTTTGAGTTGGTTGGCATAGTTGCTGATATTCTTAAATTCATTTTCTCGTGGGGGGATGTCTTCTGGGAAATTACCTTTGTTCAATTCAGACAAAAAGTTTCGGACTTCTCGTATCCACTTAAAAATACGTGTAAACAGGAAAATCCCCAAGCCATAAGCCATCAAGAATCCAAGCAATGCCGAAATACCCAAGATGACATTGTTTCTTTGTTTGTCTTTATCAATTTCTCTGACGAGTTTTTTTTCGTTTTGATAGACTCGGTTGATGAGGTTTTGAATACTTTTTTCTAACTCGGTTTGGGCATGTAGCAAGTCATTTTCTATTTGCTGTTTGATGGCAGCTTGGTCTTGCCCTGTGCTTAGTGAGCGTTCTAAGAATCTTTGCTGCTGTTTGAGCTCACCCAAATATTTATTGACTTCAGTATATAAAAGTTTTACTTCGGCATTGTCATAGATTTTGACATAGTGCCAAAGCGTATCTTTTTGGGCAGGGATATCCACGAGCCAGTATTTGGCATTCTCTCTTTCGTATTTTCTGTCTTTGAGGTAAGCATAGCGAATCATGTTCGCTTGTGTTTTTCGGGTGATGTCCATAAACTTGATAGATTCACTTTGTATGGGTCTCATCTGTGAGAGTATGACCTCTTTTTTATACTCTGTCTGCCACCAAAGTATATTATTGAGAAACAACAAAACCACACCCATCATGAGTGTTATTAAGAATCCAGAGGTGATCCGCCCTTGAATACTGCCTAAGTTGGTATTAAAGTAATAAAATAATTTATTGTGCTCTTTGCTCATAGAGATTTTTATTAATCATTTTGCTCAGATTGTCAAATCTTCAACAATTATATCAATTTTCGAGCAGAAAACGACAAGATTACTTTTTATATCTCTGTATGGGAGTATATTTTTAGTTTTGATGTAGTAGTATAAGTTATTGATAATCAATATTTTGAACTCTATTTTTTGTTTTAAAAATAAAGGTATTTTTTTGAATCTCATTGTTATGTTTTTTAAATCAATGAAGGTTTTTTATAGGGTTTGGGGTAGGTCAGTCTGCCAAGTTTTTGTCCTGTATAATAAGCATCTAAGCCTGCACAAGTAACAGTGCCTAGTTTTTCTAGGTCTATGAATCCATCTTCGGCTACACAGTCTTCCTGTATGATGATTTCTTGCACAGAGCCTATGAGCATAATCGTGCTGTTGATGGCGAGTGGGTGCTTCTCTTCTAGTTTTAGCCCTATTTTTAAAGGAGATGATTTGACATAAGGGGCAGGAAAACCTTCACTAAACAGGGTATCAAGCCCTACTGCCTCAAACTCTGAGCCTTCATAGCGTGCAGCAGCTTGATGGGCTTCTTGATAAAAATCACTGTGGACGTGGTTTAGTGTATAATACCCTGTGGCTTCTATATTTTGCAAGGTATGTCTGGGCACAGAATCAGGGCGGATAATCATACCCATTAGTGCGGGGCTGGCTCCAAGGTGAAACACTTGGCTAAAGGGAGCAAGGTTTGTCTGCCTTTGTGCATCCATAGTGCCCACTAGATTAAGGCTTTTGTAGCCACTGAGGCAGTTCATAAGGTTGCGGCGAAAATATTTTTCTAAATCAGCGAATTGTTCTATTCGGAAGGTTTTTGTATGGCTCATAAATGTAAGATTAAAAAAAGACAATGGTTTCTTTGTTGATTTCCTTTGGGCAAACTTACAAATTCATAAATGGTTTACAAAAATTCACTTAGTTTCGCAACTAAATAATTCTAAAACTCATAACTACCTAGGCATATGCTATTCATTAAAATCATACTACGTGAGATATACCATTTGTGTAGGAAGCAAGGCAATAGACGATTTCTTTGGCTTTCTTTCTGGTATGGCAAGCGAGAAAGATACTTGCCCCTTCGCCTAAAAATAGGTGGAGGGCAGTGGCACATCCCTGATGCACTTTCCTTTTTGTGGCAATATAAGGAGATTTTTGGAGATGAGTCTTATCGTTTTTATACTTCTCAATCAAAACCCATCATCTATGACTGCGGTGCAAATGTGGGCTTGAGTATTTTTTATTTTCACAAACTATATCCCCAAGCACAGATAAAAGCCTTTGAGGCTGATGCCAAAATAGCTGCTTATCTCAGAGAAAATCTAAAGAATAACCACATAGGGGGGGTAGAAATCTGCCAAAAAGCCGTCTGGATACACGATGAAGGCGTAGAAATGCAAAGTGATGGAGCAGACATGGCATCCCTAGTCAGTGCTTTTGACAGCTCCCAAGAAAAGCATCCTGTTCCCTCTATCAGGCTGAAAACTTTGCTGGAAAGTGAAACCGAGATCACCATGCTCAAAATGGACATAGAAGGAGCAGAAGTAGCTGTGCTAGAAGACTGTGCCGAACAACTCCCCAAAATACAGCATCTCTTTATAGAGTACCACGCTTACATAGGGCAAGCCCAATCACTCTCTAAAATCCTCACACTGCTAGAGGCAAAAGGATTTAGATATTATCTCAGCAATCCTCATCAAAAAGAAGCTCCCCTTGTCAATCATTTTCCCAAAGAAAAAGAGGCTACTATGGATTTGCAAATGAACATTCACGCATATCAATCCATCAAATCAGCCTAAATGACTCAGTGAGGGAGCTTATCACGCAGTAGCCCATACGTAAATGTACCCAGCACCGCACTGAGCAGTACCACTATAAAGGCAAGGTAACCCTGGCCAATCAGCACAAAAATAGGCCCAGGACAAGCCCCAGTGAGTGCCCAACCCAGTCCAAAACAGGTACCGCCAATTAAATAACGGGCTATGCTTGGGCTCTTAGGGTTGAGCTGAATGTCACTGCCTTGAAATGATTTTAGATTGAAATATTTAATCGCTTGTATCAGCACAATGCCTAGCACCAATGCAGAACCTATGATGCCGTACATGTGAAAAGACTGAAACCGAAACATCTCCTGTATTCTGTACCAAGAAATCGCCTCTGATTTGCTCATTACTATCCCAAAGAAAATACCCAACAATATATAAATTAGCTTGCGCATGAGTATAAAAAGTAAAGTTTAAAAAAATTAACCTAAAAATAAAGGCAAAAGAAAGTGTGTACTCACCAAACCTCCAATGAAAAAACCAATCACCGCAATCAGTGAAGGAAACTGTAAGTTGGAAAGCCCCGTGATGGCATGCCCAGAAGTGCAGCCCCCAGCATAGCGAGTGCCAAAACCAATCAGAAAACCTCCCAAAACCATCATCACGAAGCCCGAGAAGCTAAATAATTGCTCAATAGAAAAAATAGAAGTAGGCACATAACCCTCTTTGCTGTCTATCCCCAGATGCTGTAAATCTGATTGGGTAGTCGCCGAGATAAGCACAATGTTACTCTCTGTGAGGTACTGCTGTGCAATAAAACCACCCAACAATGCACCTATCACAAACAACAGATTCCAAGAATCATTCTTCCAGTCTAGCTTAAAAAAATCACTGTATTTGCCTGCCCCTGCTATGCTGCACATGGTGCGGAGGTTAGAAGATACGCCAAAGGTTTTGCCCGCAAACAGCAATGCCGCCATAGTCAGTGTAATCAAAGGCCCAGAAACATACCAAGGCCAAGGCTGATAAATCCATTCCATACATCATAATTTTTAATAGTGTAAACCAACCAAAATGTCAGTTCAACATATAAACATATTTATATGTCTTGATATGTTGAATTGACCCTTTAGATACAAAATCAATAAGCAGCCAAAATGTTATGAGTGCAGGTTAAAAATCAAAAAAACACAAACCTGCTTTCATTCTCAAAGTTCTTCTTATTTTTTTTGGCAAAGCCCACAAAGCATATGTATATTTGAAGAAAAATCTTTGAATGATTGGAGATATTATCGCAAAAATACTGGCAGGTTCGGCAGTAGGGTACATCACAAACTACCTTGCCATTCAGATGCTGTTTCAAGAATACTTAAAAATCAATAAAAAAAGCTTTAAGTTTAGCTTAGGAGGGGTGATTATCAAGGAAAGGCAAGAGTTTGAAAGCCAAATATCTCGCCTTGTGGAGAGTGATGTCATTCATCATAGAGCCATTGACGCAGAGCTAAGAAAACCTGCTTTCGAGAAAGCCCTTCAGCAAATCATTCAGGATATTTTCGAAAAACAGCTCGTTACTGCATTGCCTCCCTCGCTTTTGCTGGGTGAAGTCCCTAAGATTGAAGAGAGTTTTCTGGCACTCAAAACCTTGCTTACACAGACACTCTCTGCCCAAAGCAATGATTTGATATCAGAAATCCTTCACAAAGTAGCACTCAAAGATATTTTATCTCCCACACAGATAGCACATATCTCTGCCCAAAGCAGCAGCTTGCTGTCAGACTTTGTGGGTCAAAAATATGACTTAGCTCCCCTGATAGAAAACCTAAGCTACTCTCTTGAAGGAAAATCTGCCGAACATTTTATTAGCCCATCTGCTGCCGAACAAATAAGTCAAAATATTGCAGGGCATTTTGAAGGCTTTCACGAGTTTATCAAATATAACTATGCCTCTCCTCTAGAAGATTTAATACAAAGCACTGCCCAAAAGGTAGATTTAGACACACTCATCCAGAAACTAGCTGCCCACACTGCTCCCCGAAAGCTTGAGACCCTCCTCAGGCCTGAAAACTTGGACCACCTGCCCGAAGCCATAGCGGTTCACCTCAGAGAATTGTTTCAGTCTGAAGTCAGTGCAGACATCATACAGACCCTCTTGCGCTTCTTGCTCAATGTATTCAAAGAAGAAAAATCTACCCTCTTTGAATTGCTTTCTGATGATTTAAAACAGACTTTTGAGAGTTTTTTGGCACAGAAACTCCCCGACCTCTTGGCTACGCTCATCCCGTGGGTGAGGCGCAAAAAAATCAAATTAGAAGCCCTTATCCAAGAAGCTTTTAAAGAAAATACCAACCCTGCGGGCAGGCTGCTCATCACACTTTTTATTGGCAATGTGGGCAAATATGTGGGCATAGAAGAAAAACTGGTAGATTTGATAGAAAAACAAGATAAAACTGCCCTCGCCGAGCGTGCATCGACTTATCTGCTAGATTATCTCAAAAATAACTCCATCGGTGAGATAGTACAGCGCTTCAACGAACAAAAAATCTTGGATACACTGACCCCTATTTTGACCAAAAATATCCAAGAGTCTGTTGCCAATCTTAAATTAGATAATTTTAATAACCTGTTTGATAGACCCATTTCAGCCTTTTTTTCGGAGCAAAGAATTATACAGACACTCACACAGCTCAAAGATACTGCCCTGAATGAATTTGTACTAGAAAAAGGGATTTTCTCAAAAAAACTAGATGATGTATTGCAAGGCCGCATTCAGAAAGGAGTGATGCAGCTGCAGCACTATCCTTTTGAAAAGATACTGCCTGCCGAAAAATCTTCTTTGTTTGCACAAAGATTACAAAATACACTGGCAGATTTCTTACCCCGCCAGCAGGCACAGATAGCACAGGCGATTGAAAAACAACTCACAGGAATGAGCCAAGACACAAATGCCTTTGCACTTGCCAAAGGGCTGGGGCTGAGGGCAGATACATTGCTGATTCAGGGCTTAGATAATTTTTTGCAAGCAGAGTTTGAAAGAATAAGCCTAGACCCCCTACATATCCATCTCCAAAAAGTAGCACAGCTAGAAGGCATCAATGTGCAGCTAGGAGGCACTATCAAAGACTATCTTTTGCAAAATCTGCCACAGATTATGGAAGGGCGAATCGCTGATTTGGTCAGTGATAACCTAGCCAAACAGCCCGATACACGCCTGCGAGATATGGTCAGAAAAGCAATGGGTGAGGAGTTAAGGCCTTTGAGTTTCTTTGGGGGAGTCTTAGGTACGATTACGGGGGCGGCACTCTTGGGATTACCCGAATTTGGCAGTGCTGGAGCTACTTTGGCAGTGTCAGGAACTGCCTACGGGCTGACAGGCTGGGGCACTAACTGGCTGGCTATCAGGATGTTATTCAAGCCCTACCATCCTGTGAGGCTATTCGGCACTAAGCGGGTATTGCCTTTTACACCTGGAGTCATCGCCAAGCACAAGGGAAGATTTGCACAAAGCATGGGGCGTTTTATTGGGGATAGATTGCTCAACCAAGAGAATCTACAAGGCAACTTTTCTAAAAACCAAGCCCAGCTAGAAAAGGCCATGAATGAAGTGCTGCTCAAAAATGACTATGCCTTTCTGAACAATCTCTTGACACAGCACAAAGACAGCATCAGCCAAGATACAACCGAATATATCCTCAGAATACTGGCACAGCAAGGAGACTTTTTTGATGCCCAAATCAAGCCTTTGCTAGATAAAAATGCAGCAAAAACACTGGCTATTTTAGATTTGAGTGCTGTAGCGAAAACCATAGAAACCTATCTCCAAAAGGAAGAAACTGCAGAGCAAGTGCAATCTTACTTACAAAATCAGGCTGGGATATGGCTCAAAACAGACAAAAATCTACAAGATTTACTCTCAGAAAACCAAAGCAATTCCCTCAAAAAACAAATCAGTCAGTGGCTTGAAAAGGAAATAAAAGGATTCTCTCAAAAAATGAATCCTGCCCAAATATGGACATGGGTAGATTGGAAACAGGTAGAGCAAAGATCCGAAGGATTCTTACAAAATAGCCTTGCACAGCTGCTCAATGATGCCCAAGAAGACAAACTCAAAGAAGAGGTCTTTCAATTTTTAAACAGTAAAATACAAAGTGCAGAACTCAAAGACCGTCTGTATCAGTTTATAGACCAAAAACTCAATGCAGAGTTTTCTCCCGAAAAAAATCTCAAAGATTTCTTTGGCGGAAGGATGATGGAGCTGCTCGAGCAAAATCTCAATAATATCTTAGAAAGGGTCATAGAAATGGGCATGACTTGGATGAAAGACAACAAACAAGACATCATCACCCGTGTCTATAATGATGCTTACAAAGAAAATGCACTGGCATGGACTTTCAGGAAACCCATCGAAGGGACTATCGATGATTTGGTAGAAAAAGGTATTCCAGGCTTTTTTGAGAAAGAATTTGACAGCCTCAAGCTAGAAATCAAGACAAAAGTAGATGAACTCGGAAACTCTCCGCTGCACAATACCAATTTTATAGCTCTAGACAATGCAAGCCTCAAAAAAAGAATAGATACCATCTTAGAAAACCCCAAGCTGCTGCGCAAAATCAAACAACTGAGCAATATCATTTTAGAAGAACGGATTTTTAAGATTCCTCTAGAAAAACTACTCATAGATGATGCATCTGCGCTGATGAAGCACCTCAAAAAAGTACTCGAACCTGAGGTGCAAATCATCCTTGAGCATGCAAAACAAAAGTTAGAAAATGATGAAAGCCTCAGTACTATAGCACAGCCTGTGCTTCACCTGGTCTGGGATATTGCCTTGCGCTACTTAGGAAAAGTGCCACTGAAGCATTTTTTCAAGCATATTAAAGAAACAGACATCAGCCTTTTTGCCGAGCGAGTAAGTGATTTTTTACTCAAAAATCCGCAGCTAGATGCCGAAAAAAAGCGAATCATCCCCAGTATCCTTGCTACTTTACAGACCCAAGAGCTGCAAGAAATAGCCAATTGGCCCCAGCTTACCCAAGATTTAGAAAAAGTCTGGAAGCAGCTGCAGCAAGATGAATCTCTAAACCAAAAGCTTAAGCAGACCATTCAGAATACACTCCGAGAAAGCTTGCCACACATCAACGAAGCCCTCGAAAGTGAAAGCAAAGATTTTGTGATTCAGGCAGCTTCTAAGGCAGTCTTTAAGGCATTGGAGGGCAATATCTTAGATTTGATTAATTCCCTTAATTTTAAAGAAATTGTAGTGCGTGAGATAGGCAATATGCACGCCCAAGAGCTCGAAAAACTTTTTTATGGCTTTGCCAGCCGTTACTTTAAGTACCTCATCGGTTATGGTTTTATCTTTGGGATTATTTTTGGGCTTGCAATAGATGCAGGGCTGCTTAGTTTTCTAAATCTTTTTTAGTCTGTTCAAGGCTATTAAGGTGCTATTCTTCCTAGCCTTTGAATGATGTCGGCTCTTTTATTTTGTAATTCAATGAGAAGCGTAGCCTCTTTTTTTGCCAGTTTCTTTAAATTTTTCTGCTGTTGCTGCTGCAAAATCCACTCAGCATAGTGCAGCGTAAAGATGCCAAGCAAAAGCAGCAAAATTACGGCAAGCAGTGCATAAGCAATCCCCAAGATTATCCAAGTACATACCCACACGGCAAGCTGCAGCAAAAACACAAAACTAAAATGTAAGGCAAAATGCACAGAGGTATAAAACTGCGTATTCTTCGTAGTTTTCTCTGCCAACTGATGGGCAAGCCTGACAGGCAGTAGGTAAAACAAAAGCCCTAGAGCATATACTGGAAGTGATAAGTATCTGATTGTCTGATAGTTAGACTGAGTACTAGCTTGGTTTTTGAGTGTACTGTCTTTTACTTGCTGCTGCAGCAAAGTCTGAAAATACGCTTGAATATCTTGTGCCAATGCAGTATCTATAGAGGGTAATTTTTGCAAGATTTCTTGCTCTATTCGAAGCCTATTTTTTGCATCGTTGAGGTCTGTCTGCATTTCATTTCTGCCCAGAGTCAGGACTTGCTCGGCAAGCTTTTCGGATGATTTTTGTGCGATGATAACCATTCTTTCACTAATTTTTTGCTCTATTTTTTGATTGAAAGCATGTACAGTTTGGGCAGCTTGCTGCTGATAATCAGTTTTAAAATCAATGAGGGGGAAGGGAGGGGCAAAATCGATGAGCAGTGTTTTGCGGGCTTTGAGTGGGTGTGTGTAATTAATGCTTGCACAGACTACCTGTATGCCTAGCCCGAAATCGTTTTTTTCTTCACTCTGAAAAGCAATTTTGGCAGCACCTTTTTTAAGTTTTCGGAGTCTTTTTTCAGGAATAGAAAGCCCCTCAGGAAAAATCAACACGACTTCACCAGCCCTGAAAAGTGCTTCACAACGCTCAAAAGTGATTTCATTTTTAGATAGATTTTCTTTGCCCTCTTGCAGACGATAAATCGGAATCATATGGAGCTTGTTCAAAATCCATTGCTTCCAAGGCTGGTCAAATACATCCGAACGTGCCAAAAAATGCAGGGGGCGTTGCATCAAAACAGCCAACACTACGGCATCTAAGAATGAATTGGGGTGATTGGCGACCAGCAAAACGGCACCTTTTGAAGGGATGTGTGCTGCGTGTGTAAAATGAATCTGCCGAAAATAAATTTTGACGGCTATCCAGACAAGAAATTTAAGCGTTCTGTAAATCATATAATGTGTAAATGAATTATCGGAGAATTATGTAATACATTGATAATCAATGACTTATGTTTAAGTGATGATGTAAGTGAATGTTGATACATATTGACAATCTAAAAGAAATATATGCCAGTGTGAGATGCCTTGCACCCAGCATTATTTGCTTACTAAGCCCCAAAAATATATAAATTATGACGTTATTTGGAACATAATAGATTAAAAATAGTTAAATGTATATACATATATTGTCTAAACATTTTAATATTAAAAAAATATTCTATGAACATCACTTCACTCTTAGAAGGTCTTCATCACGTAACGGCTACAGTCGGTGATGCTCAGGAAGACTATGATTTTTATACAGGGCTGTTAGGATTGAGGCTTGTGAAGCAGACCGTAAACTTCGACAACAATCAAGTATATCACTTTTATTATGGCAATAAGCAAGGCTCTCCAGGTACGATTATGACCACCTTCCCGTACAAAGGGCAAGCAGTCAGAATGGGTACGCATGGCACTGGCCAAGTAAAAGTTACGGGTTTTTCGGTGTCGAGTCAGTCATTTGATTTTTGGAAGAAGCGCCTGTCAGATTCGGGTGTGTCTTGGCAATCATCTGTCAAGTTTGGCAATCAGGTGCTTGAGTTTAAAGACCCTGCGGGGCTTTTCTTAGAATTGACAGCTGATGATACTGACCCTAGAGAGCCTTGGGTAACTGAGGAGATTTCAGAGGCAGTAGCCATTCGTGGGTTTTATTCAGTCAGTCTTTCAATAGAAAAAGTAGCCCCTACTTTTGATTTTTTGCTGAATGTGCTTGGTGCTAAAAAAGAGGCTGAGGAGGGTAGGGTTACCCGTTTTGTGATAGGAGAAAAAGGAGAGGCACATTATTTAGACATTCTGAATGATTATGATGCTCCTATCGGCAAGAATGGAATAGGCACAGTGCACCATGTGGCTTGGCGAATTGCTGATGAAGAAAAGCTTGAGTTTTTACGCCAGTATTTGGTAGAAAATGTAGGGTTGAAAGTAACAGAGGTAAAAGATAGAAACTATTTTAGGTCTATTTATTTTCGTATTCCGGGCAATGTATTGTTTGAAGTAGCCACGGTTCCGCCAGGCTTTGCTATAGATGAAACCGAAGAGGAGCTAGGGCAATCATTAAAATTGCCTGAGTGGGAAGAGGTAAACAGAAAATCCATTGAGCAGACATTGCCCAAGATGAAATATTGAATACAGAACAGTGTATTTTGTGGGGAAATACTTTGGATCTAATGTACAATCTGGCTGGGCATCTCTATCACAAAATCAGGGGCGATGATTTCTAGTTTGATGTCTTTGGTATGGGCTTTTTTCCAGTTACTTACTTTGTTGCTTTCGTTTTCTACCTTGACCTGCCAACTGGTATCTGTGTCAATACTTATTTTTTTACCGTTGTCTAGGGTGATGTATCCTGTGGCATTTACACTTGCGGCGTCATCTTCTACAAGCCCATATCGGAGCAGCCCTTGGTTATAGTTGCGCACTCTAAACACAATCTCGTTATCACCCTCTATCAAGTAATTTTTGATATTGATAAATCTTATTTTCTCTGTCTCGAGCATATTATTTTTGGCATTTCTGACAAAGGACTTATCTACAAACTGCCCATTGATGTAGAGTTCTGCATAAGTATTGGTGAGGTATTGCAAGATGGCTCTATTAGGAGGAGCATTAAGGTAGAGCAGTGTTCTGAAAGTAGCCGTATTTGCACATTGTTTTTCTGTGGGGCAATCACTAATCCATTTGCTTTTGAGCAGTGGGTTAGTAACTTGGCTAAACAATACGCCTTGTTTTAAATCGAAATAATAAGTAATAAGTGCATCAAATTTGTTCAAGATAAGCTCAAGGTTGTCTCCAGGGGCATAGTACTGTTCCCAGACTTTTCGGTATTCTTCTTTGAGGCTTGCCAAGTCTATGGTGATATTTTCTATTCTTCCGAGCATTTCAAATATATTTTCCACTTTGTCATTTCGGAGGTCTTGTACTTCCTCTAGCATAGAGATTTTATCGGCAAAGGTGCTGATGAAATGCTGATGAAGCCTATAAAGTGCTACCTGTTTTTGTACCAATGACATTTCGGAGGAGGTGCTGTCTTGTTCTACAAAGACAAACGCCAGTGAATCCAAGAGAGGTTGTGTTTGGCTGAGTGTATGCAACAGAATATTTCTCCTTTCAGCAAGCGAGCTACTATCTGAGATAAAGGTGGGCTGTGCCTCTAGTGCAGGATGTCGCCAGAATTCATTCCAATAAATCGTATTTTGTGCTTCTGCAAAGTGCTGGTGCAACTGCCTGATTTCTTGTATTTCTTCAGGGTAAGTATCCTGAAAGTGATTTTTAGATGCCGCTTCCGTCTGTAGGGTATCACTGCTCCAGGCATAGTGCCCTGTCCAGGTATAGGTAGGATATAAAAATTCTTTGAAGGCCTGAAAGTCCATTTCTCCTTTGTTATATGTAATGAAGCCTTGTGCTTGTGATTGCTTGGAGAAGCTACTCAACTGTTTGATTTTCAGAAAACTTTTTGACTCTTGCGGAAAGATACTTTTGGTATTGTAGGCTGGTGCACTGATGAGGTAGGGGATAGTGTCTTTGGCAGGCTCTATTGTTTTCTGAGAGGGATTTTTGTTATCAGAGGGTTGATACATTACGATGCCATCCTTTTGCAGGGCATCTATATTCTCTGGAAACTCTAGGAGGATATCTCCATAAATGATGGTTTGCTTGTTGTATTTTTTACAGATTTGAGTTACTTTTTGGTAGTGGTAGCGGTGTAGTGCTGCGAGCCCTCCGAGTTCTTTTACCAGTGCCTCACTTTCTCCGAAGCCTGCGTCGTGGCTGTGTGCCATGCCTATGTGTATGTATTGGCTTCGGAATACTTCGGCTATTTCAGAGATGACCAAATCAAGATACACATATGTATAGGGGCAAGCAATACAGAGCGTACTTGCTCCAGGGAATTCTGTAATAGACTGGAATTGGTTGATATTGAGGATGTTTTCTTGGTTTCCAAGGGTCTCAAATATAGGGATAATGTCTATGTATTTTTTTTCTGCATATGCTACCAGTTCCTTTATTTGAGATTTTTGGAGGGCGTTTCTGTCTTTGCCTATGGCAGTAAAGTTATCAAAGCTAAAGACATCTTCTATGTATAAGAAGTAGGTATTGAGTTTATACCAGGCAAGCTGGTCTATGATTTTTTTAAAATTGGCAATATTTGGGATTTGGCTTTGGCTGATGTCTTCTGAGATACCTCTCATTTTGAGGTCTGGCCAATCTGCGATGTATTGCTGATCGATGCTTTTTGTTTTGGATTGGGAAATAATCTGTGCGAGGGTAATTGCACCATAAAATACACCTCTATCCGTAAAGCCTTCTATGACGATTTTGTCAGGGAAAATGGCAAGGATGTACGCTTCTCTGATTTGACTTTCTGGAATTTTAAATCTGTTGATTCTGTCATTGATTTCACTTCCTGTAAGTATTTTGAGTAAGATCTGTGATTTGGTGGCTTCAAACTCTAAGGATGTCTTGATGCCAAACTGTTTGATGAGTGCCTCATTAATGATAGAGGCTGCGGGCAGTGTAGAATTATTGGGGTCATTCAAGAATGAGATATTCATGAGTCGGGGCATCTCATAGCTTCCATTTTTAGGAATAATAGTTTTAGGAGTAGGTATAATGTCTGCTTTGACAGTATCTGTGATGACGGTCATAAACCATAGGAGGCATACGATGAAGCAAACAAGTTTTTGCATATATTTTCAGACACATTTTCTGAGCAACAGGACAAGATCAGTCGTTTGTGAGTTGGTTTTTACGACCCACAGTTATGGGTTTTATGTATTTATCAAAATACAACCCAAAGATGCTAAATTAAAATTAGAATTAAAATATAAAGTATGAAAAAAACGCAAGCCTTGTGTGGTACAGGCTTACGCTTTTTAGTTTGAATAATTTATTTTTTAACTTTTTCCTGAATCTTTTTGAGCAAATCTTCTGTTTCGGCTGTGTTTTCTCCCATGTCTTTGCCTATTTGTATTGATTCTTTGGCTATTGGGAGTGCTTCTTTGTATTTGCCTAGTTTGAAGAGGAGGTTTGCTTTTGTATCTGTATTGTACCAGTTTTTGTCTATTTCTATGGAGCGTTCTGCCCAGTAGAGTGCAGCATTGAGTTTGGCTTTATCCTCTACATTTCCGAAGTAATCCCAAGCGGCTTCATTGAGTTCGCTCCAGTCATTGGCATATTTATCAAAGTATATTTTGGCATACCTGAAGCTTTTTTCATCATCTTGTCCGTAGAAAGCATATTCTAGGCGTGCAATCATCTCATCAGCTTGCTCAGGCATAGCTTCTTTGAGTTTGTTTTTGTATTCTGCAAGGATTTGTTCATCTTGAGAATCTATGACCCCCATCATTTCATCTCCCATCATTCTGTTGATGAAATCATCTACGGGATAGTCGCCATATTTTTCACGAAAATCGGCTTGGTGTTCCATCACATATTTGAAAGTTTCTGAGGAAGTACCTTCCGAAAACTGCTGTATGAATTCCCAGTTTTCTTCATTAATCCATTGCTCTTTGTTTTGGCTATCAAGGTATTTTTTTGCGAGATGAGGTATCATTTCTTCTTCGTAGGCAGCTTGGAGTGCCATGATGTAGCTTTTTATAAATTCGGGGTCATTGTTGCCTTCTTCATATCTCTTTTGAAGGGTGTAGAGTTGTTTTTCAGGGTTAAGGGCATCTGTTCCGTACTCGATGAATGCCTCTCCTTCTGCTGCTCCTACGGTCTTGTGTACCATTTCGCCTTCGGGGTTAAAATAGACGATGGTAGGATATGCCATTATGCCATAGTCAGTCGCGAAAGTAGGGCCTTCGCCTTTTTCCATGTCTAGCTTGTAAGACACATAATTTTGGTTATAAAATTTACCTACCTCGGGGTCAGTAAATACATTGGCAGACATCCACTTGCAGGGGCCACACCAAGTAGTGTAGGCATCTACCATGATGTGTTTGTTTTCTTTTTTCGCTTTTTGGCGGACTTCGTCCCAGTTGCCTTTAGCAAACTGAATCTGTGCCATCACTAGAGGGGCGCTAAGGCAAAAGATGAGCAGGAGTGTTGTTACTTTTTGGATACGATACATCATTTTTTAATGAATTATGTTTATTTGGTATATTAACTTATTTTTACGTCAAAAGTATATAAATGATTTCTTAAAACAGAAAAAATCCTGAGCCTTTATATTCTCAGGATTTTTTTTGTCAAGATAAATGTTTGAACGTTGTTGTGAGATTTAGTTGTTTGCCATGGTGGGTTTGTCTTCTTCTATATTGACGGGTATTTTGATTTTTTCTGTTTTCTTGATGCCCTCTATAATCTCCACATTGATGCCATCTGAGATACCTGTTTTGATGTATCTTTTTTTGAATATTTGCGGGGATGTTTCTATTTCTACATAGACACTGTCTTTGCTTTCTTTTCCTTTTTTGGCAAATTGGAGCATACTTTCTTTGATGGCGAGCGCTTTTTCTTTTTTATCTAGCACGATGTCGGCATTGGCACTGTATCCTGCCCTGATGAAGTCATCTTCTTTGAGTACGATTTCGGCACGGATATCAAACTTGACAGCCCCTTCTTCTACGACACCTTTTGGGGCAATGTATTCTAATTTTGCCAAGAATGTTTTGCCTTCTATAGCCCCTATGTTGAGCTGCAGCTCCATGCCTTCTTTGAGTTTGCCTACTTCGGATTCATCTATTTTGCCCTCGAAGATGAGGGAGTTCATATCTGCTACAGAGGCGATGGTTGTGCCTTCGTTGAAGTTATTGCGTTCTATCACCGAAGCACCTACCTTGAGTGGCACATCTAGCACCATGCCTTCTACTGTAGAATATACCTCATTGGTGATTGCGCCTGAGTTTTGTAAGATACTTTGCCTCACCAAGCCTGTGTTATTTTGGGCAGCCTGTAGGGCTTCTTTGGTTACGTTATAATCCAGCAAAAACTGGTTGTATTCACGCTGAGAGATGACTTTTTGCTCGTAGAGTTTTTTCTGTCTTTCTAGCTCCACTTTGGCGTTGTTGTGGTTGATTCTTGCAGTCTCGAGGTTATTTTGAGCACTGTTCAGGTTAATTTGATCTACATTTTTACCTGCAAGGCTCTGCACAAGCTTAATGCGTGCGATGAGTTGTCCTTTTTTGACACGGTCACCGGGTTCTACAAAAAGCTCTTCAATGACTCCCGATACTTGGGGCTTGATGGTGATTTCTTTGCGTGGTACTATAGAGCCTGTAGCCACGGTTTTGCGTATGATGTCTGTGATAAACGGAGTCTGGGTTTTATAGACGATGGGGTCTTGTTTGGATTTTTTGTAAAAGTAAAATCCTAGCCACACAGAGAGGGCTGCCAGTGAGGTTACGAATATGCCTAATAATATTTTTCGGAACATGGTTTTTATTTTTTAATGGTTAATTTTTGATTTTGCATTTTTTGGGTACATTAAAATCACTTAATTTAAGATTGCTAAAGTAATTTTTTTCAAGTGTATATTCAGTTTTTAGTTCTAAGTCTTTGTCATCATTCTCGATGCTTAGTTTGATTAAAGTGTGGTTAGGTGCTATGTCATTGTCTGTATTTTTTAGGATTAGATGTTGGATTTGTTGAAAGATTTCGTCTATTTGAGCGGATTTACCCAAGATTTTAGTCATTTTTTGCTTATTTAATTCTGTTTTCTGTTTTGCAATCACATCAGGGGCATACCATTGAATGACTTTGGACTGTGTTCCGTTTTCGTTAGTGCTTATGTTGGTGATTTTGATGGCACTCATTCCATTGATGAGGTCTGCGGTTCTGAGGGTTTTTGATTTGCCTTTGCTTTTTTTGCCTGTGTTTCCTAAGATGTCAAATGTTTTCTTTTCTTTGGAAGTACTGTCTTTTTTTTCTGAATTTTCTTTTCGTATTTGGGCAAATGTCTTTTTCTTGTACTCATTTTTTTTGAGGTCATATTGATACCTTGTAGAATCTTTGAGGTGTGTGACGATGCCAAAACTTTGGTCTCCTATGATTCCTTTGAGCATAAGCCCAGCAAACTTTATTTCAAACTTTTGGTGTGCATACTCTTCGCCCACGATGCTCTCTACTACAATGGTAATTTCGCCTGTTTTATTGGTATTTAGCACAAATTTCTCTAATGTTACGGCTTGTATTTTGCCTTGCTCAAACTGGATACTGTCAAAAGGAATCCCTTTTGTGCGTGTAGCCTTAGATTCTTGGATAAGTGGGGGTGCATCTCCATAAAATTTAATGGCAGCCCAAGCAAATATCACCACGACAAGCGCAAAGAACAATACATATTTGAGTATTTTTAGCATTTGATTTAGGGGTTTAAGTACTTGAGCAAAAGTAGTTTATATTATTTTTTATTTAATACATTTACTCACACACTTACACATTCACTCACTCACTTTTGAGGGCTATCACAGGGTTTACGCTTGCAGCTTTGAAGGCAGGAATCAGCCCAGCAAAAGCACCTACAAATATCAGCAAACTCAAAGCAGTAATGGCTACATTCAAATCCACTTCAGGATTGGCGAAAAACTCTCCGTTTGCCTCAAAGGTATCTAACAGCACATTGATTAACTCTATCAGACCCACCCCAAAAAGCAAACCCAAATAGCCCGCAATGGAGGTAATGACGACCGACTCTTGGATAATCAGACTAATGATAGACCAAGGGGTGGCACCCAATGCCTTTCGAACGCCTATTTCTTTGGTTCTTTCTTTGACCACAATGAGCATAATATTGCTCACCCCGATAATGCCCGCCAAGATAGTGCCGATGCTCACAAACCAACTAAAGCCTCGTATTCCCATAAACAAGCCTTGGATTTCATTGTATTCTTCCTCAATATTGGCAGAGCCAAAAGCCTTCAAATCTTGGGGAGATACCTTGTGCCTTTCAGCCAATACCTCTTTGACTCTAGTCTCTATGAATGAGGATTCAACCCCTTCTTTGGGCAAAAAAGCAAACCAATAGATGCGATTGCCTTGCTTAAAAGCTCTTTGGACAGTCGTATGTGGAAAAAAAATGGTTTTGGCCTCTTCCATGACTTCCTCTCCTGTTCCTTTGCTTCTAAAAATCCCCACAATCACGAACGGAATCCCGTTGGCATAGATGTACTGCCCGATGGGGTCTTCTCCTTTTTGGAAGAGTATCCTGACTACTTCCTCGCCCACAACAGCTATTTTGCGGTATTCTCTGATGTCTGCTTCATTGATAAATCTGCCTCTCAGGATGTCCATGGGCTTTACTTTGATAAAATCTGGATAATCTCCGTAGGCATTAAAAGAAGCAGATTTGTTATCTCTGGTAACCGTAAAATTATCCCAGACATTGTTTCGGGGACTGATGACATCCAGCTCAGGAATACCCGCACGCAAGGCAGGCACATCTTCATTGGTAAACTGTATAAACCGTCCAGGCTTGAGCCCTTGATAGGCGATGCTGGTTTTTTGAGACCAGACAAACACGGTATTTTTGGCAATGTCTAACTGGCTCATCACCCCATTCTCAAAACCCTTACTGGCACCGAGCATCACTACTAGCATAAAAATACCCCAAGCTACGCCCAGGCCTGTGAGGAATGTCCGCAGTTTGTGCTTACGGATGGTGCTGAGTATTTCATTCCATTTATCTAAATCAAACATATTTTAAGCCCTCTAACCCCCAAAGGGGATTTTTTTTAATTACAATCATTATTTATTCAATATTCCTTTTAAACTTTCTTAATCTTTGTACTCTCACAGGTATAGATTCATTTATTTTGTCTAATGTTTGAAGATTATCAGGGGTTAGCACGCCAAATAGCCCACATATCAGCACTTAATTTCTCTAAGAAAGCAATCCTTTCAGTCTCACTCAAACTTTGGCAATAGGCAAGGTAATTTGTTTCTTTTAGTTGGCTTATCTATTTTGTTTAGTTTGATTACTTTCATTGTGCTTAATTTTATAGAAAACTCCCCTTTTGGGAGATAGGGGGCTTTTTAATCCGCCTTCAGTGCTTCTATAGGTTTGATGTTGGCAGCTTTCATGGCAGGCATCAGCCCTGCCAAAGCTCCTGCAATGACCAATACGATGATGGCAATAAACGCCACATCCAAATCTACTTCGGGTTTGTAAAAAAACGGAAGCTGCCCACCCGAAGCCTCCACCATGTCTATGCCCATTCGCATCAGCTCCAATAGCCCTGCTGCAGTCAATAGACCCAGATAACCAGAGATAGAAGTAATAAAAATAGATTCTTGAATAATCAGACTAATGATAGACCAAGGGGTAGCACCGATGGCCTTGCGTACACCGATTTCTTTGGTGCGTTCCTTCACGATGATGAGCATAATGTTGCTTACACCCACTATCCCAGCGATGAGGGTCATTGTGCCTACTACCCACACAAACATAGCAATGCCCCAAAAGACATTCATGATGCGTTTAAAGTTTTCTTCATTGTTATTAATCCCGATGGCTTGCACATCTTTGGGGTCTATTCTGTGTTTTTTGGCGAGCGCATTGCGGAGTTTTTCTTCTGCGGCTTTGGTGTCTGTGCCTTCTTTGGTTACGACTCGGATATTTCCCACCTTATTTTGCTGCCCAAAGACACTCTGTAGGGTAGAGAACGGGATGTGAACCCTCTCTTCATTGCGTCCGTTGTTGCCTGAGCTCGTAAACAGCCCCACTACCTGAAAGTGAATCCCTTTAATCTCTACATACTCACCGATGCCTGTGCTGTCTTCTCCAAACAGTACATCTTTGACCTTCATGCCCACAATCGCTACTTTGCGTTTTTCTAGGTCATCCAATTGGTTAAAGAATCTTCCTACCTTGAGTTTTTCATCACTATTGACGAAGAAGTCGGCGCTTGCCCCATAGACCCGATATCCACCTGTTTTGTTTTTGTAATTGACGGTGTATTCACCGCCGAGCCCATTTCTAGGAGCTATGATGTCTAGCTCGGGCACTTCACGGGCGGCGAGTATGATGTCTTGGTTGTCAAATTGGATTCTTCGCCCAGGCTTGAGCCCATATGCAGGGATGGTCGTTTTATCACTCCATACCCAAAGGCTGTTGATGGCTTGGTCGCCAAACTGTCTTTTGACACCATTTTCAAGCCCTTTGCCAGCTCCGAGCAGCATCACAAGCATAAAAATACCCCAAAACACCCCGAAGGCTGTCAAGAAAGTACGCAGCTTGTTTTTGCGCATGGTGCTAAATATCTCTTGCCATTTATCTAAATCAAACATATTTTTTAGTTTCCAGCTCCCTGACCCCCAAAGGAGGAATGGCCATTATTATTATTTTAAATCAATCCAGTAGGTTTTTTCAAAAAAAATAGGCAAATCATTTGATTACCTAAGATTCCTCTTGAATGCTGATGGCATTTGTATCAACATGAGTAGCTTCCGAATCATTGACAATAAGACCATCTTTCAGCCTGATGATTCTTTGTGTTTGGTCTGCCACTTCCTGTTCATGGGTTACTATCACAATCGTAATTCCTTTTTGGTGAATGTCTTTGAGAAGCTGCATGACCTCTTCGGAGGTTTTAGAATCTAATGCACCTGTGGGCTCATCGGCTAGGATTACTTTGGGCTGAGAAATAAGAGCCCGGGCAAGTGCTACACGCTGTTTTTGTCCACCAGAGAGCTCATTAGGGGCGTGCTCCGCCCAGTCTTTTAGTCCCACCATGTCTAGGTATTCCATTGCAAGCTTGTTGCGTTTGCGGCGCGGAACTTTCTGATAGTAGAGGGGGAGGGCTACATTCTCGAGGGCATTTTTGAAAGATAATAAATTAAAAGATTGAAAGACAAAACCTATGAAATGATTTCGGTAGTAGGCAGCTTTTTTTGCACTCAGGTTTTTAATCAATGTATTGTTGAGCATATAAGTGCCTGTATCATAGTCATCTAAGATGCCTAAAATATTGAGCATGGTTGATTTTCCTGAGCCTGATGAACCCATAATGGATACCAGCTCTCCTTCATGAATATCCACATCCAAGCCTTTTAGTACGTGGAGTTTGTTTTTCTGACCGATGGAATAGTACTTATGAATGTCTTTTAAATGGATCATAAAAAATGATTATATGGTTTTGATGCAAATTTAATGTATTGCCAAGTAATTTGCAATACAAGGTACTATATTTTTATAGTTTTTTCTGTTAATGAAAGTTTAATGTTTGTTGCACTGAAAAGCAGTGCATTGCTAAATCAGCAAATCTAACTATGCACTCTAAATGCTCCATTTATTTTGCTTCAGCATATTTCTTTTTTTAATAGACAATAAAATACTGTGGGGGGTTGCTTAAGAAAGTGATAGATGATAAAAATATGGGGTTATGTTTTGGAAAGCATCTTGGCTTTTCTCAAAACAATTTGGCCTTGGGCAAGATTTAGGACAGTAACCAAATCTAAATGTATATGATGTTTTGTAATATTTTTTATTTGATACTGATGATGAGCAATACTTTAATGTTGTTTGATTTTAATGCTGACACCAAGCAAGGCAGTTGGGAAATAGTGGATGATGTGGTCATGGGAGGAAAATCGCAGGGAAGCTTTAGCCTTAGTGCTGAAGGGCATGGCGTGTTTGAGGGGCGTGTTTCTTTGGAAAATAATGGAGGTTTTTCTTCGCTCAGGCATCAATTTACAGAAAGCAAAAATATAGACGGTTTTTCAAATCTGTGTATAAGGGTTAAAGGGGATGGCAAACGCTACCAAATTCGTGTAAAATCAAGCCGCAATGAGTATTACAGCTACATTGCGTATTTTGAAACGAACGGTGATTGGCAAGACATTGAAATCTCACTTTCAGAGATGTTGCCCACATTTAGGGGCAGGGCAGTAGATTTGCCACCTTATCCTGCCAAAAAGATGGAAGAAGTCGCTTTTTTGATAGCCAATAAAAAGTCAGAACCCTTCCGAATGATGATTGATAAAATAACATTAAAGTAAGCCTCTGAACAGTATGGATGTTTGCCAAGAAAGGCAAAATACCCATCTTAGAGATAAGGGTCGGGTTATTTTTTAGACTAAATCTGCTGTATATTTTCCACAGCGAAGAGTTTGCGAAGTCTTCGCTATGGAAAAATATTGGCAAGACATTCAAGCTCTCAACAAGGTGCAGCAGTAAATGTGCTTGGATATATTTGGTTAATACATATCTTGTGTAACACACTGATAGCTAGCACATTTGCGTAGTTAAATGTATTTTATTGAGGGCTAATCAGCTCTGCTTCAAATCCAGCTTCCTGCACTATTTTATGTATTTCAGTGGCATTGATTTCCCCTCGTACAGTAAGGATTTTGTGGGCATCGCTGGTATCTACTTCCCAATGATCGATGTCGATTTCTTGGTTTAGAAAAGGGCTTACAGATTTGATGCAGTTACTACAGTTGATGTTTGTTTTAAATTTGAATGTGTTCATTTCTTTAAAATTCTTAGATTAGGGTAATTAAAAATTTATTGTCAGGCTGCCCTGCCTTATTGTTTGGGCTTTGTAGAGTGCACTCAATGCCCTCTAATGGGTAAAAACCACATCATTCTGGATAAGTTTTGTTTTGGATTGATTTTATAGATTAAATTTACTTTCTTATATGTGCTTAATATTTGTATAAGATGTATAAATTTGAACTTTATTGTTAAATTATTATCACCAAAAAACATGTGTATCAGTGAGTCTATTAAGTAAGTTTTTTGACTACCTTGACCTTAGGTCGGAGGTAGAGGGCTATGATGTAATCCACAACGAGATAGAAAAAGGGATTACTTTTAAGGGCACGAATCTATGGATTTTAGTATTTGCGATAGTGGTGGCATCTGTGGGGCTAAATACCAACTCTACGGCAGTGATTATCGGGGCGATGCTTATCTCGCCACTGATGGGACCTATCAACGGGATGGGCTACAGCATTGCCACATATAATTTTGAATTGTTTAGAAAATCAGCACGGAATTTTGGTTTTTCGGTGGCAGCCAGTCTAGTAGCATCCAGTATTTATTTTTCCATTACACCTGTTTCTACAGCTTATTCTGAGCTGCTTGCCCGTACCAATCCTACGATTTATGATGTTTTGATAGCACTTTTCGGAGGGCTTTCGGGCATTATAGCCATCAGCAGCAAGCTAAAGGGCAATGTCATACCAGGGGTAGCCATCGCTACGGCACTGATGCCGCCACTCTGCACGGCAGGCTATGGATTGGCTACTTTTCAGTTAAATTTCTTTTTCGGGGCTTTTTATTTATTTACCATCAATACAGTATTTATCGGAATATCCTCTTTGGTTATCTCTCGCTTGCTTGAGTTTCCTATCCGTACTGTGATAGATCCTAACCGCAAGACCTTGATTAATAGATACATGTGGGCGGTTATTTTCATTACATTATTGCCGAGTATTTATTTTGGTTATGTATTAGTCCAGAATGAAAAATTTACTGAGAATGTCAAAAAGTTTACCTCAGAGATTACTGTGTTTGAGGGCGTATATCTGATTAACAATGAGATAGATATAGCCACTAAAAGGGTAAAACTCATCTATGGAGGCAATTCACTCACTCGAGAAAACAAAAAACAAATCAAAGCAATCGCAGAGAAATTTGATTTACAAGAGGCAAAACTTATCATACAGCAGGGCTTCTCACTCAATGAGGCCAACAAAAACCAAAGCAACCTCAATACAGAAACGGAGATACTCAAAAGCAAACTCAGTGCTATGAATCTTACTCTCAAGCAGCAAGAATACAGAGCAGACAGCATCGCAAAACTGCCCTTGTTAGGAAAGCAGATATTGGCAGAGATTCGTCCCATTTATAAGCAAATAGGGGCTTGCTCGTATTCAGAGACTTACATCTTCACTGACAGCACAAAAGCACCTAAAAAAACGGCTTTGGTTACTTTTTCAGTAGAACAAAACTCTATCAAACAGACAGACGTGGAGAATATCAATGAATGGCTCAAGGCAAGGCTAAGTACCTCAGAAATTAAAACTTACTTTGAGGAGTTGAGTAATAATTAAGTGGTTTAGAATATGTTTTCAAAAATAGGATGATGAAGATATTAGAGCAAAACGAAGTTGTGAAAATAGAATATGATGAGGAACGTAGTCTGTTCAAACACACTTGGAATGATAAAAGCCAAAATTTAGATGATGAGCTTTACAAGGCAAATGTGCTATTTGTTAATAAATGGTTGCCTAAAATTAAAACAGAACTTCATTTGATAGATACCTCTAACTTCAGGTTTGTCATTCCTCCTGATGTACAAGAGTGGGCAGCCGCCAAGTCCTTTCCTATTTTAGCAGCCCATAAAGTAAGGAAAATGGCGTTTTTGCTAAGCCATGATTTGTTTGCACAGGTATCTCTTGAGCAGCTTGTAGGTGAGAATCAGTTTTCGGACATTGAGGTGATGTACTTTGAGACAGAAGACGCTGCTTTAGAATGGCTTTTTAATTGACCCAAAGCCACTAAAAATGGTCTTAGAATGCTTGCATATCTTCTTGAAATCTTTCGGCGTAGAAGCTTCCTGCTCGAAGCAGCTCAGTTAGTTTTTGATTGTAGCGAGTATCTTGGGCATCTATGATGACTTGGTCTATGAGAAGATTCACACAAAGCCCCGCCTCAAAGTAGGCGTGTAACTCTCCAAAAGATACATTTTCGGCATCGTTTTGTTTTTCATAGCAATAAATCAACTCTCCTCGGTTGTCATACAAAAACTCCACATAGTAGTTTTTGTCTGCTACTTTGCTGATGACATTGACCATGCGCAAGATGGGGGTTGCCTCTCCCAAAAAGCTGTAATAATACTGATGCGTACTGTTAAATACCTGCTCATTAGCCCATAAGAGCTTTCCCGAGTTGATTTTAAACTCATTGAGATAGTATTGCTGCTTGTGTACTTTTCCTTTTACATACCTATAAATATCTTTGATGGAGCGTGTGCTGCTGTTCTCCTGAGCCGTATCTTGGGCTTGGGCGGTGCTTGGGCAAACAAATAGCCAAAGGACAGGTATTAGTATAAATAAATAAACTCGCATAATTTCTAGTGTGTATATTATTCGTATCAAAAATAATAATTTTGACTTATGTCCATGATTCTCTTTAAAAACGTGCCAAGCAAGTATTTTATCCAATCTCTTCGCTTTATTTTAAGTTTTCTGATTTTGCTCATACTTATACAAGCCCCTCTTATGGCACAATCAAAAGTATCTGCCTGGAAGACACTGGGCAAAGTAAGCATGAAAACTCGCCAAGCGCAAGGCTACAGCATAGAATACCCTGTGTTTTCGGCAGAGGTAAAAGCCCTCGAGGGCAAGGTTATTTTGCTGAGAGGTTATATTTTACCACTTGATTTAGACCGTCCCAAGCAATTTATTTTCTCGCTTTTCCCCTACAACACTTGCTATTTTTGTGGAGCAGCAGGCCCCGAGACAGTCATACATACACGCTCAAAAGCAGTGATTCCTTATGTAGATAGACCTGTATGGATAAGGGGAAGACTGCGCCTCAATGCTGATGACCCTGAGCAGATGATGTACCTTCTAGAAGATGCAGTACTGGATGATTAATTTTTCAGAAATGCCCTTTGATACACTATGAAATTGGGATTTCGCCTTGGCTGAGCCATATTTTAATCAAATCTTGGTTGGCAAGCAGGTTTCCGACCACATAGATATTAGAGCTTTGGAGTGTAGTAGATTCACTGGCTTTTTCTTTGATTACGCCTATGTGTCGGGGCTTTCGTGAGTGTATAAAATGGATTTCGCCTTCTATTTTAATTGCCATTCCTACGTGCTTGTCTAACCCTATGATGTAAATTCCTTCTTTCTGCTGATGGAGGTGTGCCATAAGCGCATCAAAATCATTGTGCCTGATACTGACAATACTCTCAGGCTGGCAAAGTACATGTATGAGTTTGCTAGAAGCTTGGCGGGCAAGGTAATATTTATCCATTTTAAAACCAGCATGGCGCAAGACAGTCGTTACGAAATACCCACAGGCAATCGCTCCCTCTCGTGGCGTTTCTGTTGTGCCATTAAAATCCCAGGCTGTATCTAGCCAAAAAGGAATGATTTCGTGGCTGATATTTTGTAAAATATACTTTTGAGCATCCTCAATGGCCTGTCTTCGGATAGATGTATCTTGGTTTTGCTGAAAATACTCCGCAAGGCGAAACTGCTGTGTCCTGATTTCTACCTTGAGGCTGTCATATTTTTGTAAATGCTCTCTAAGGTTAAAGAGCCTGTATGAGCCCGCAAGGCTTGTCTGCAATACATAATGCTCATTGCGAGGGAAGGGAACTCTCACCAAACTAAAAACCAACACAAGCCCCAATAATACGATGCCTGTCAGGTAATAATACAAATGTTTCATGGCACTGGCTTTTATTCTAAACTCAAAATGAACCTCCATTGAAGGTTTTACTTCTAGTACATTGCAAAAATATAACCGTTTTTTAGAATCTACTTGAATGGACTTTTAAGATACTTTTTGCTTACTTTTTTTACCCACAATGTGATGGATGATTTTTTTGGAGTGAATGATAGAGTTTTCTATAAACCACTTGTTCGTAACCATCCCTCCACAGACCACCCCTGCCAGATAGACCCCCTGCGTGTTGCTTTCTTGGGTTTCAGGGTCATAGCTAGGGGTGCGCATAGCATCTTCACTAAGCACGATGTCTAGCATTTGTAACAGTTTAAAATTAGGTTGATAGCCCGTCATAGCCAATACAAAATCGTTTTCAATCGTAACAAGCCCCTCAGGAGTCTGTATATCTACCTCTTTCTCTCGTATTGCCACCAAATGCGAGTGAAAGTAAGCTGGGATACTTCCTTCTTTGATGCGGTTTTCTATATCAGGTTTTACCCAATATTTCACATTTTTGGCAATTTCGTTTTCTCTAATTACCATCGTTACGGAGGCATGGGCCTTTCGGTAAGCTTCTAAGGCTGCATCTACGGCAGAGTTGGCTGCACCCACCACAAGGACTTTTTGGAAGGCATAGGGGTGTGCCTCATCATAATAATGCTTTACTTTGGGCAGGTTTTCACCAGGGATGCCCATCAGGTTGGGGATGTCATAAAAGCCCGTAGCAATCACAATATTTTTGGCAAGGTACGCCCCTTTGCTGGTATTCACACTAAAATACTCACCTTCTTTTTTGAGTGATTCTACGGCTTCATAGAGTTTGAGGTCTAAGCCCCAAGCAGCAGCCAAGCGGCGGTAGTAAGTCAAGGCTTCGGAGCGTGTAGGCTTGTCTGTATGTGTGATAAAAGGAACTCCTCCTATCTCTAAGCGTTCGGAAGTAGAGAAAAACTGCATGTTTTTAGGGTAATTATAGATAGAATTGACCAAGCAGCCTTTTTCTATGATGCTATAACTCAGCCCTGCTTTTTGGGCTTCTATTCCACAGGCAAGACCGATAGGCCCCGCACCAATGATTAAAATATCGTAAGGCGTATTCATTATTTTGTACAATTTATCAAAGAAAAACAACCCCTCAGAGCTAGTAAAGGTTTCGTACTGGGCTGAGATAAGAGAGGGTTTTTGTAGTGGAGTATTGGCAAGAGATTCTGCAAGCAAAAGCATAACCTTTTGGTGCATTGGGCTGTTTAGAGATAAATTTCTTAATTTTGTAAAAAAATCATCATGAGCAAGCAAGAAACTGTAGTCCCTTATAAAAATAAAAATAGTACTAAAAAGGCACAAGTAGCCGA
Organism: Microscillaceae bacterium; assembly: GCA_011390205.1. Classification (GTDB taxonomy): domain Bacteria; phylum Bacteroidota; class Bacteroidia; order Cytophagales; family Microscillaceae; genus JAABSX01. Next base: position 83,351 of record JAABSX010000001.1, read on the forward strand.
AATGTTTGACAATATATCTCCGAAATATGATTTTTTGAATCATTTTTTGAGCTTGGGCATAGATATTTTGTGGCGTAAAAAAGCCATCAGAATGCTCCAAAAAGAGCAGCCCTCTCCGCAGCTTATTTTAGATGTAGCCACAGGGACAGGTGATTTTGCCATAGAAGCACTTCGCCTTCAGCCAGAGAAAGTCATAGGTGTAGATATTTCGGAAGGAATGCTTTCTTACGGAAGAGAAAAGCTCCGCAAGAAGAAACTAGAGCACAAAATAGAGCTACGCACGGGTGATTCGGAGAATCTAGCTTTTTCAGACAATTATTTTGATGCCGTAATCGTTTCTTTTGGAGTAAGAAATTTTGAAAATCTCTCGGAAGGGATTTCAAGCATTCAGCGGGTCTTAAAGCCTGGAGGCACACTGGTGGTTCTAGAGTTTTCTCGCCCTAAGATGTTCCCTTTCAAGCAGTTATACAATTTGTATTTTCAAAATATCTTACCACTCATAGGTAAGCTCGTGTCTAAAGACAATGCGGCTTATACTTACCTTCCTGAGTCTGTCAGGGCATTCCCTGATGGCAAGGACTTTTTAAAAGTTTTAGACACAAACGGATTTCAAGACACAAAATGCAAAACCCTCACACTCGGCATCAGCAGCATCTACATAGGCAAAAAAGCCTAAGATTTCTTTCTGTATTTTTCTTATGTTTTTTCTTTATTTCTTCTGCACAAGCTCAGTTTTTTCGGCAAAGTGGCAGCAAAAACAGCGGAAAATATACCGAACATGTTTCTTATGAGCTGCAGAGAGATAAAAGAAGGCTGACTCGCCCCGTAAATTTTGGATTTTATCTAGCAGGCTTGGGCACTCGGTTTAGCGCCAGACATACCCCAGAGTTTGCCCAGAGCAATGACCCCGCAGGCATCATCAACGTAAACCCTAGGGGTTCGGGGGGCTTTGGAGTAGGCTTTTATAGTAATTTCAGAATCAGTGAGTTCTTTGATTTAAGGATACATTCTCAGGCGTCTTTCTATGAGCATCAGCTAGAATACATCTTTGCAGATGGTCAGACAGAGTCTAAGCTGGTAGAAGGTTCATCATTTGAAATTCCTATTTTAATCAAATACAGGGCACAGCTTAGAGGTAGCAAAGGCATGTATATGATTGCAGGCATCACACCGAGTTTTGCGCTCTCTAGTCAAAAAGAAGAGCGAGATGCAATCTTGACAGCTTCGAGCAATGTATCTATAGAATATGGCTTTGGCTTAGATGTATTTTTTACTTATTTTAAGTTTGCTCCTGAGATTCGCTTCTCTCATGGCTTGGGCAATGTGCTTAATAAAGATGAACCAAATGCCTTCAATAACCCTCTTGAAAGGCTTCAGACGCATCGTGTGAGTGTATTTCTGCACTTTGGAGGCTAAGATTTTTTGATTTGAACAATGTATTTTTTTAAGAAGTAATTGAGCGTAAAAAAACGTAAGCCTTCTCAAAGACTTACGTTTTTTTGTGCCGAAGCAAGTCAATAGCAGCATTACTTAAATTTTACATCTCCATACTTAGATTCTATCTTTACCATAGCTCTAGCTTGTGTACCCTTATGCCCTGCATAGTGAGCAGAGGTTTTTTGTTCTTCTTTTGAGGTGATGGTATAGAGTTTTTGGTCTATTTTTAGCTCAGAAAACTTTACATCTACATCAAATTTAAAGCTGGTATTTGCCTCAAAGCCAATAGAGAGCTGGGTAAAGCTTGCCTCTAGGTCTATTCCACTAAACCCTGCTTTGACTTGTTTTATCTGAAATTCTCCATCGTGCTTGCTATACATTTGGAGTTTGCCTGTGAGCGTACCAATCAAAAATTTAGAGAAAGACGAGCTACCCGTGATTTGGTGCACCTTTGTAATCTCACAGTTTCCGTATTTTCCCGAAAAATCGATGGATTTTCCTTCTTGGAGTTTCAAATCAGAGTAAGAGACCTCTACATTGGCATTTTCTAAGAAGTCAATATTGGCAGAGCCAAAACTTACTTGTATATTTTTTTGCTCTTCTCCCGAGAGTTTTTCAGCTTTTAAACTTCCATAGCCCAGATTTATATTTAGGGCTGCACGGTGATTGGCAAGGTAAATACTCCCAAATTTATTTTCTAAATCTAGTGCAATATTCTCAGGCATTGTGATGAGGTAATTTACTTCAAATGACTCATTATTATTCATTTTCGTATTGTTACTATTTGTGTTTCCGCCTTGTGTAAAAGAGGGAATCAATACTTTAGGGCTATTGGTGTTTCCTTGTGTAGTTTTTAGGCGAATGATACTGCCCTGCTCTATTTCTACATTGAGCGTATTGAGTAATTTTTCGGCACGCTCAGTGTTTTTGGCCTTTGCGATGAGCGTAACTTTCATCTGGATCTGTGATACATTGCCTGTATTGATATGTATTGTTCCGAATTTACTATCTATGCTCAAAGTTCTAACCCCTTGTAGTGGGAAATTTTTCTGTATAGTCTTTTCTTTGCTTACTTGGGCAAAGGCGGGTGTCATTAACCCTATGAGGACTGCAATCAGTAGTAATTTAGATATTTGTTTCATTATTTTGGGTATTTGTATCTTGACTTTGTAATTTTTTTAATATTTCTAATTGTCTGTTGAGTACATTGATGCGCATTTGCAGATTTTGAATCATGGCATCCATAATTTGCTCTTGTGTGGGTGTTCCTTTGAGTTCATCCTTGAGCTGTTCATACATTTCATTAAGTTCTTTGAGGTCGTTTTTAAATATTGCACTAAGCTCAGGGTCATCTAGTGAGTAATTTTCTATCTCCTTTCTTTTTTGGCTGATGAGGGCAGTATAGTAGCTTTCTGCCTCTGCCAGCTCAGGGTTGATTTGTTTTAAATCTAGAGCAAAAGCATCTTCTGTACGGACTCCTTGGCCTTGCTGAGATGCCAGCTTCCAGACTCCCCAAGTACTCCCGACAAGTATCAGAATCACAGCAGCTATGCGGAGTGTGGAGTATCTGATGGTGATTACTTTAGACTCTTTCTTGATTTTTCGGACAGGAATTTCCTTGATTTCAGATTCTTCTTCACCATCAAGTTCAGCCTCTATTTTATCCCAAAGCCCTTTTGGAGGTGTAAACTGCCCCTTGAGTGCTGTTTTATTCTCTTGAATAAATTGCTCTAATCGGTTTTGTTTATTTTGTGAGTGATTCATTTTTTTAATGATTTATGATAATTTTATCTTGTGGATATTTCGGCTAATATTTGGTGTAATTTTTTCTTGGCTCTATTAAATTGAGATTTAGAAGTAGACTCACTAATCTCTAATATTTCTGCAATCTCCCTATGGTCATATCCTTCTAAAAGGTATAGCGTAAGCACTGACCTAAATCCGTCAGGTAGCAATTGTATGGCTTGGTGTACTTGCTTGACTTGGTACTGTACCTCTCTCTCAGTCTGTGGAGGAGCATTTTCTTCAAAGTCAAGATTATCTACAGATACCCAAGTCATTCTTTGTCCTTTTTTGAGGTGATTAATGGTTTTATTCACCACAATTCTTTTAAGCCAAGCCCCAAAAGTAGCCTCTCCCTTGAATGTATCTATCTTTCGGAATGCATCTACAAAAGCCTCTTGGAGGATATCTTCTGCTTCTGCATCATGGTTTGTCATTCTACGGCATATATGATACATCGCAGCGGCATACTGTTGGTAGAGTGCTTGTTGTGCTTTGCGTTCACCTTTTTTGCAGGCTTCTATGAGTGCCGTTTGTTGAGGAGGAGAATCGTAATTCAAAATCTTTAGCATTTTATTCAGACCCAAATGTGCTTTTCTTTAGCAATATTCCTAAGTGAATTCAGGTTAAAGACCAACTTCGCCTGAGAGGGTTGCATGGTGAGGTGATTTTTTTAAAAAGGAGGTGCTTGGGCGTTTTGATGGGGAGTAGCCTAAAACTCACCAAGTCTAGATTAAAAATCCAGACTAGTGTAACTTGACACAGTACAAGCTCCCCTTTTTATTTGATACGATTCACGCTAATTCGTGGCAGAGTAGCTGATATTTTGAGATAATGATTATTTTTGTGCCAAAGCTAAAAAATACAGTTACTCATGAAATCAACAACACAAAAAAAGAAGATACTCGTAACAGGTGGTACAGGTTATATTGGCTCACATACCTGCGTAGAGTTGATACAATCAGGCTACGATGTGGTCATTATAGATGACCAATCTAACTCTACTTCTGCCAGTCTTAAAGGAATTGAGAAAATAACAGGGACACGCCCAGAGTTTCACCCATTTAACCTCTGCGAAAGCAGCCATTTAGATAGTTTTTTTAAAAGCCATCAGACACTGCAGGGAGTCATTCATTTTGCAGCCTTCAAAGCCGTGGGGGAGTCTGTAGAAAAGCCTTTGGCATATTACCGCAATAACCTTATCTCGCTCATGAATCTCTTAGAGATGATGACAAAATACGAAGTGCCTCACTTGGTGTTTTCATCTTCTTGTACGGTATATGGGCAGCCTGATGAGCTGCCCGTTACGGAGCAAGCGCCCATCAAAAAAGCAGCATCACCTTATGGCAATACCAAGCAAATCTGTGAAGAAATCATAGAAGATACCCTCAATGCCAATCCAGGTCTTCAGGGGATTTCTTTGAGATATTTTAACCCAATCGGTGCACACGAGTCTGGGTTAATCGGTGAGCTGCCCGCAGGCACTCCTAATAATTTAATGCCTTTTATTACACAGACTGCCATAGGCTTGCGGTCTTCGCTTAAGGTTTTCGGGAATGATTATGATACGCCTGATGGGACTTGTATCAGAGATTATATCCACGTGGTAGATTTGGCAAAAGCACACGTACGAGCCATAGAAAGGCTTCTAGAGAAGCAAAACAAGACAGAATACGAGTATTTTAATTTGGGCACAGGCAAAGGCTCTTCAGTCATGGAGATTATTCAATCTTTTGAGCGTACCTCAGGGCAAAAACTAAACTACGAAATAGTAGCTCGCCGCTCAGGAGATGTGGTCAAAATCTATGCAGATACCCAATACGCCAATCAAGAGCTCGGCTGGAAAGCACACAAAGGGCTAGACGAGATGACCGAATCAGCTTGGAACTGGGAGAAAAAATACAGAGAACGGCAGAGTACAAGTAAATAAAGTAAAATAAGCCAAAGCAGCAAGCCAATATAGAGAAGTCTCAGAATAATTTTTGAAATATTTAGGTGCAGAATCTTAAAAAATCACTATTTTTGATAAGATAAATTCTATATGCAATTATCTTTTATCAAAAAAATCATTTATGAATACCTTCAATGATTTTATAGAAGCATTTGCCACAGGCGAAGCAGAGATTATACACTACTTCTTCGTGTTGTTGCCCCTTGTTTTGTTGGTGATGTTTATCCAAGATATTAACAACAAAAAGCAAACTATCAAGCATAACTTCCCTTTGGTGGGCCGCCTGAGATACCTTTTGGAGTCTATTGGCCCTGAACTCAGGCAGTATATCGTGGCAAGCAACCGTGAGGAGCTTCCTTTTAATCGCAGCCAACGCTCATGGATTTATGCCTCTTCTAAAAAAGAAAATAACTATGAGGGCTTTGGCACAGACAAGGATATTTATGCACCTGGGCATGTATTTATCAATCCCGATATGTTTCCCTACCGCCTGACCGAAGGACACCCCAACCTCAAAAATGAGGCTTTTGTGCCTTGTGCAAAGGTGATGGGCTTGGCCAATGGACGCAAAAGACCCTACAGACCTTATTCTATTGGAAATATTTCAGCAATGAGTTTTGGTTCACTCTCTAAAAATGCTGTATTGGCACTCAATAGGGGCGCTTTGAGCAGTGGCTGCTATCACAATACAGGAGAAGGAGGGCTTTCACCTTACCATCAAAATGGGGCAGATATCATGTTTCACTTTGGCACAGGTTATTTTGGGGTGAGAGATGAAAAAGGAAACTTTTCTATGGATAAAATGGTAGAATTGACTCAAAAACACGCCTACATCAGAGCCATCGAAATCAAACTTTCGCAAGGGGCTAAGCCTGGCAAAGGAGGGATCTTACCAGCCAAAAAAATCACTAAAGAAATCTCCGAAATCAGGGGCGTGCCGATGGGACAAGATGTGCTTTCACCTGCTTCACATACAGCATTTACCAATGTACCTGAGATGCTTGATTTTATAGAAGAAATAGCCGATAAAACAGGGCTGCCCGTCGGCTTTAAATCAGCAGTAGGAAAGCTCGATATGTGGATACAACTGGCCGACCTCATGGTGCAGAGAGGCACAGGGCCTGATTTTATCAGCATAGATGGGGGAGAGGGAGGCACAGGGGCTGCTCCACACTCATTTGCAGACCACGTATCTTTGCCGATTGCTTTTGCTTTTCCGAGTATTTATAAAATATTCTTGGACAGAGGATTGACCGACCGCATCGTGTTCATAGCTTCGGGAAGGCTGGGTTTCCCTTCTAAAACCATCATGGCAATGGCTATGGGGGCTGATATGATTCATATGGCAAGAGAATCTATGATGTCTATTGGCTGTATTCAAGCTCAAAAATGCCATGACAATCACTGCCCCGTAGGCATCGCTACCCAAAATAAATGGCTGCAAAGCGGCTTAGACCCTACCAACAAGGCAGTCAGATTTCATAACTTTATGACGGCATACCGCAAAGAAGTTTTGCAGATTACCCATGCATGTGGTTATGAGCATCCCTGCCAGATGACGATGAGCGATGTAGAAATGGGCATGGCTGATACCAAATCTACTCAGACACTGGCAGACAATTATGGCTATCAAAAAAAGGCTGTAGATTTTCAGGGCATGAAGCATCTTCATGAGTGTATGTACTTAGGTGGCTTAGGCAAAGATCCTATCAATCCTGCCAAATACCTTTCCGAAAAGAGCAAAATCTAACCATAGCAAACAATGCACAACAATGAAGTTTATGTTGCATCAATGTATCTCTCTATAAACAAGATACATTGATGTTTTTTTTGTTTTAGAATACTTATTTCATGGATTTTTTTCTGGTATTTTTTTTAATAGTAACCTTCATACAGTTGGCTTTTCACTGCTTTGTTTTTGCTTCTTTGCTTCTTTACAAAAGCCCTGTGAGCAAAAGCAGGCACAGCGTCTCCATCATCGTCTGTGCCCACAACGAGCTAGAAAATCTCTCCGAATTATTGCCTATACTTATAAGACAAAATTATCCTGATTTTGAGATTATCATCATAGATGACCGCTCTCTAGATGGCACTTCAGACTGGCTCTTAACACAGTCTGAGCAACACAAAAAACTCCGATATGCCGCTATCTTGAAAACCCCAACAGGCTACAATGCTAAAAAATACGCCCTTGAGCAAGGCATCCTGATGGCCAACAATGAAATTATATTGCTTACAGATGCAGACTGCCGCCCACAAACCGATGCATGGATAAAACAAATGCAAGCACATTTTGAGCCACACACAGAGATAGTACTGGGCGTATCTCCTTATTTTAAAGAAAAAACACTGCTCAATGCCTTTATACAGTTTGAAACTTTTTATACAGCCTTGCAATACTTAGGATTTGCCCAAATCAGACTTCCTTACATGGGTGTGGGGAGAAATTTAGCCTATCGTAAGGCAATTTTTGAAGATAAAAAACAGTTTTTTGAGCAAATAAAACATATCACAGGAGGAGATGATGACCTTTGGATAGGTAAAATAGCCAATTCAAAGAATACGAAGATTTGTTTGAACCCTGATTCTTTTGTATATTCAGTTCCGAAAAAAAAAATAAAGGCTTGGTTTCATCAAAAAAAAAGGCACTTATCCGTAGGAACACATTATTCTTTCAATACAAAAATGTATCTAGGGCTCTTACACGCCTCACACACATTGTTTTGGTGTATCTATCTCGCTTCGTTTGCTGCGTATTGTTTATCTTTGCTTACAAATTTTGATATTTATACTTGGGCATTCATTTTGAGAGAGTTAAGTTTACTCATCATATGGAGCAAGGTAAGGCACAAACACCAACTTCCAGTCCGTCTTGCGAGTATATTGTTTTTTGATTTATTGTATATATTTTATATCTTTATTACTGGATTTACGGCATTTAGCAAAAAAACTATTTCATGGAATTAGACAATAGCAAAAAAAAGTTTTCGGAAAAAGCACTTCAAGATTTTAACTTGATAGACTTGGCACGCAATGATGGTGACCAAAAGGCTTATGCCGAGCTCATGGATAGGTACAGAAAACCACTCTACCATACCATGCTCAAAATGGTCAAGAATACAGACGATGCCGAAGACCTCACCATAGAAGCTTTCGCAAAGGCTTTTAAAGGCTTGGGTAAGTTTAAAAAAGAATATACATTCAGTACTTGGCTCTTTAGAATAGCTACCAATAACTGCATTGATTTTATCCGTAAGAAAAAACTAGATACCATGAGCATCAGCGGAGTCTTCAAAGATGACAATGGAGATGAAGTAGGCATGGAAATCAGAGATGGCAACTTAGACCCACAGGAAAGAGCCATCAAAGGGCAGAAAATAGAATTGATGCGCATCATCGTGGATAGGCTGCCAAATAAATACCGTAGATTGGTAGATTTGAGGTATTTTAAAGAATATTCCTATGATGAAATCGCCAAGGAAATAGACATCCCCCTTGGCACGGTCAAGGCACAGTTGCACAGGGCCAAAGAATTGCTTTTTGATTTAATCAAAGATAAAAGAGAAATTATATAGCAAAAAAATTACTGTCACTACTTTTACGAATCATTACTATTTATCTGATAATACTGTAAAACCTGATAGGTTTGAGTAGGTAGGGTTTCATCATAATTTATTCTAAAAAGATACAGCACAACAAAAAGAAATGGCAATTTTTGAAATAGATAAAGGAAAGGCAAAACGAGTTCGACTGAGTGATTTTAAACTTGAAAAAGACTTACAAAGACTTATTGAAGATAATCTAGAAACAATTTTCAACTGCCGTTTCATTGCAACCGAGTTCTCTACTGGTAATATTCACTCAGGACGAATTGATACCTTAGCACTTTCAGAAGACAATAATCCAGTAATAATAGAATACAAAAAAGTTGCATCTTCTGACTTGATAAATCAAAGCCTTTACTATTTGCATTGGATTAAAGACCATAAAGGTGACTTTCAAATTGCTGCAAATAAAGCGTTAGGGAGAAATATTGATATTGATTGGTCAGGCATAAGAGTTATTTGTTTAGCTCCTGAGTATAAAAAATACGATTTACATGCAGTACAAGTGATGGGAGCAAACATTGAACTTTGGCAATATAAGACTTACGAGAATGGAATTCTAAATATCGAAGAAGTTTATAAACGAACCGCAATATCAACACCTTCAAATCAAGAAACCAATGATTTTAATGGTAAGAATCCTGTGATGGTTGAAGCAGGAAGGAAGGCCGCTCTGACAAGAAAAACAGCATCTTATACAATTGAAGAGCATTTTGAAGGATTGAGTGACGATATAAAGGAACTTTTTGAATCAATTCGTGACTACATAATTGACTTAGATGGTTCAATAGAGGAAGCGCCCAAAAAGAAGTATGTAGCATATAAGACAAGTCAAAATTTTGCTTGTCTACAAGCATCTAAAAATAGAATAATTATTTATTTAAAACTTAATCCAAACCAAATAAACCCTATTCCTAAACAAGGGCGTGATGTTAGAGAAGTTGGACACTTCGGAACTGGTGATTTTGAATTGACAATTAAAGATTTGAAAGATCTCGAAGAAACGAAATATTTGATAAATGAGGCATATAAAAACATAGGTGGGTAATGAGAAGAACGAGCCATATTACTTCCTGTGTTTTCTTTTGGTCTATACACCTTCTTTAATATAACATCTCTACCTTACTAACTTATGAATGAATCACGCCCCGCCGCACAGCTTTATCTTGTGCCTACTCCTATCGGTAATTTAGAGGATATTACACTGAGAGCCATCCGTATTCTTAGTCAGGTAGATACCATTTTGGCAGAGGATACTCGGCAGACAGGCATTCTCCTCAAGCATTTAGAGATACAAAAACCTTTGCAAAGCTATCATATTTTTAATGAGCACAAAGTGCTTACAGGGCTGATACAGCGCCTGGAGAAAGGCGAGCAAATGGCTTTGGTCTCTGATGCAGGTACGCCTGCCATCTCTGACCCAGGCTTTCTGCTTGTGCGTGAAGCCTTGCAACACGGCATCCGTCTGGAGTGCTTGCCCGGCCCCACGGCACTCGTGCCTGCACTTGTCAATTCTGGATTTCCTACAGATAAGTTTGTGTTTGAGGGCTTTCTCCCACACAAAAAAGGCAAACAAACCAGGCTTAAATTTTTGGCAGAGGAGACTCGTAGTATCATATTGTATGAGTCTCCGCACAGAGTCATCAAAACTTTGCAGGGCTTGGCGGAGTTTATGGGCGGGGAGCGGCTAGCATCTGTTTCTAGAGAGCTGACCAAGATGCACGAAGAAACACAAACTGACACACTCGATGCTTTAATTACTTATTTTCAAAACCAAAAGATTAGAGGGGAGTTTGTGATAGTAATCAAAGGAAAAGAAGCTTAAAAATCAGAAATGAACTCACATACACAAAACCTTCTGGGCATCAGGCCTAGCTTGCCTGTAGAGCCTACAGATGACAGCGAGATGGCTCATTTTCAGGTCAATACACTGAGACCTATCCTCAAAATGCAGCATGATTTAATCCTCAAGATATTCAAAAGCTACCTCCAAGAAGTAAAGACAGACCTGAGCCACCGCTCCGAAAAGCAGCAGAGAGATTTTATAGAGCAAGCACTCGTGAAGCAGGCTTCTCTTAAATTTACTTTGCTTGGCGTAATCGTGGGGCACTTTACAGCAGAAGAATACGCAGTCTATCAACATCACCAGAAAGATATTCTCAAAAGACTCGTGAGGTTTCTCTCCAAAAGGATTTTTGACGGGCTACAGTAATTTTGCTACTTTTCTTTAAATTTTGTGTAATCTTATTCTGGTGAGCGTCTTGCTGCACCACAGTAAACTGGCCAGATGCGTTTCGCTCAGATTTGTGGTGGTATTGGGGGGAGATTTTGGTTTATTTGGTACTTTAGTAACTCAGAGTCTTTCGCCTACGGCGTAAAGCAGATGCCTTCAGAAATTGGCAGCACAAGCTTTGCTAATGTTTGATACAGAAGGGAGATGTGTTTTAGATTTTTTATCCTTTTATTCACCCTAATACGAAAATAAACGCAAGTGAATCAGGTGATTATAAACTTCAACAAGTAAGATTCTGGTGAAAACCTTGGATATTGATTATTATTTTTTTATCTTAATCTATGAAAGGCTATATTAAGTAGATACAAAGGCAAGTTTTAATATATCAACATAAAGTTGTGTTTATATAGATGTTAGCCGACACCCTAAAAACGACTGTACAAGCAAAGACAGTTGACAATTCGGACGGCAAAACGGAACGAGAAAGGTTTAAAAACCGTAAATTTGCTTGACTTAAAATTTTAATATAAATAGAGTAATGACAGACAAAATAGCAAAACCGTTTTTGAAGTGGGCAGGTGGTAAAACCCAACTCATTAACGACATTAAAAAAGCTTTGCCTAAAGACATTTTGGGAAATAAATTCACATATATTGAACCATTTGTTGGAAGTGGTGCCATTTTATTTTGGATGTTGAACAATTTTCCAAAACTTGAAAAAGCGGTAATCAACGACATCAATGAAGACTTAATAAATACCTATAAAACTATTGCATCAAGGCCGACAGAATTAATTTCAATTCTTGAAATATTTCAAAATGAATTTCATGCTTTAGAAGGTAGCGAGGACAACAAAAAGCTCTATTACTACCAAAAAAGAGAACTCTATAACATAAGAAAAGAAGAACAAAGTGGACAAGCTGCTTTGTTTATTTTTCTCAATCGCACTTGCTTTAATGGTCTATATCGAGTTAATAATAAAAACTTATATAATGTGCCAATGGGCGGTTATAAACGTCCGACAATTTGCGACAAGGAAAATATTTTGGCAGTAAGTAACGCTTTGCAAAAAGTAGAAATTTTGTGCGGAGATTTTGAGCAAACCCTTAATTACATAAGTGAAAATTCTTTGTTCTATTTCGATCCACCATACAAACCATTGAGCGAAACATCAAGTTTCAATTCATATGCTAAAGGCGATTTTAACGACAGCGAACAAATACGCTTGAAAGATTTTTGTTCAAAATTGGACACACTAAATCATACTTGGATTTTGAGTAATTCAGATGTGAAAGGAAAAAATGTAAACGACAACTTTTTTGACGAATTATATTCTGATTTTACTATTCAAAGAGTTGATGCAAGACGAAGCATTAACGCTAATCCAGAGAAAAGAGGTTCATTGAAAGAACTACTAATTACAAACCAGACGAACAATAAAGAATATGTCAGAGCAATTTAAAAACTTCCTTTCGCAATTTTCAGAAACAAACGCCACGCTTGACTATTTCACCGATTTTAAGAAAATAAAAAGCAACGTAAATAAAATTTCAATCAAACTCAATCAATTAAATTATCTGATTGGGAAAGAGAACTTGAAAGAAGCAATTAGTGAACTTTACCAAGAAAATTCAAATGTTTTTGAGGTTTTGGATATTTTGATTGCTATCCGTAAAAACAAAAAGGCAAAAACATTCAACAATAATGGAAAAGTTGTTTTACTTGACACTTATTTTGCTTCGCCTGAAGGCATTTTAGAATACATAGACGAAACTGGTTTGGCAGAACTTTTCAGAAATAAAGATGTAACAAATCTTGTTGATTACGTTTTTGGAATTGAAGTTGGTTTAGACACAAACGCAAGAAAAAATAGAGGTGGCGACAATATGTCGAAAGCCGTTTCACTTATTTTTGACAAAGCTGGATTTTTTTACAAAAAAGAAGTAAATAATACAATCTTTCCTGAAATCATAAGTTTAGGTGCAGATGTAAAACGCTTTGATTTTGTAATCAAAACTAAAAAGAAAACCTATTTAATTGAAACCAATTATTACAATAGTGGTGGTTCAAAGTTAAACGAAACAGCAAGGTCTTATTCTGATGTAGCACCTAAAATCAATCAATATGACGATTACGAATTTGTTTGGATAACTGATGGACAAGGTTGGTTTACTGCAAAAAACAAATTGGAAGAAGCGTATAATATAATACCGAGTTTGTATAATTTGACAACGCTTGAAGATTTTATCAAGAAAATTCAAGAAGAAGAAGTTTTAAATTTTTAAAAATCAAAAATATGGCTTGTAATAAGAACCACGATAATACAGATAGCATAGTTAGAGATTTACCAATTGGACAAGAAGGTGTTGGGAGACATAAATGTGCGTCTTGTGCATACGAAATTGGCTACCAACACGGTTTGCAAAAAGCCGAAAACATTAATTTAGCAAATGTTTTAGATGGATTAGAAGAAAGTCAAAAAGGCGATAGAAGACATAGAAGTCCACACGCTGCGTATTCTTTAGGTTATTATAACGGTGTTGTAGATAGTTACTAATGATTAGTCCATTTTTCAAATCTAACGACAAAGACTTTTATCTTCTTCACGGAGATACAATGGATATTTTGCCTCAATTTGACCACAAATTTGACATGATCTTTGCAGATCCACCATATTTTTTGTCAAATAACGGACTTTCAATTCAAAGTGGAAAAATTGTAAGCGTAAATAAAGGAAAATGGGACAAATCCGGAGGATTTGAATTTATAAACGACTTCAACCGCAAATGGCTTTCATTAGTTCGTGACAAAATGAAGGATGATGCGACAATTTGGATTAGTGGTACAATGCACAACATTTTTTCAGTTGGACAAATTCTGAATGAATTAGGATTTAAAATTCTAAACGTAATAACTTGGGAAAAATCAAATCCACCACCTAATTTTTCTTGTCGCTATTTTACATATTCGACAGAGCAAATAATTTGGGCAAGAAAAAGCGAAAAAGTTCCGCATTACTTCAATTATGAATTAATGAAACAACTTAATGGCGACAAACAGATGAAAGACGTTTGGAAATTGCCAGCAATTGCACCTTGGGAAAAATCTTGTGGAAAACATCCAACACAAAAACCTTTGTCGGTTTTGACAAGACTTATTTTGGCCTCGACAAAGCCAAATGCTTGGATTTTAGATCCATTTGCAGGCAGTTCAACAACGGGAATTGCAGCTAATTTGGCAAACAGATGGTTTTTAGGAATTGACCAAGAAGAAGAATTTTTGATAATAAGCAAAAACAGAAAACTTGAAATTGAAAATCCAAAAACAGCAGCTACTTACAGACAAAAAATTGGTGGTTTCAAGGGTGTGATCTCAGGTTGAACGCACTATTAGAGGCTAAAATAGCAGATTTCATTAATTTTACAGAAAGATAAGAATATCCGAAGTGTTTAAAGCCCCGCCCAAGAATGGTGCAGAAAATAGAAACATACTCAGAAAACTTGCCTTACAGCTCTTGAAACAAGACACACTCAAAAAAGTATCGCCATTAAAAGAAAAAAGGCTGCTTAGGATAATCAGTATCTACTAGGGGTAATCAGCCAATACGTTACACAATAGTGCGTTTAACCTGGTATGATCTCGATATGATGTAGATTTTTAAATTCAATGTGTATTTTTGAGTGATAGAGGCACTACCAAAATTTTGAGTCGGAATATTTAGCCATGTTCTAAATCTATTTTACTTAAAATGACTTATTTAGGTATCTTTTTAAAGATTAAATGGGCTTAAAAGCCTTGAAAAGGCTATTTCATTTACAACATACTGAAATCACACCCAGTCTCAACGACAAAAAAGAACTTGAATTATTTTTAGTTGAAGAACTAAAGGAAGAATACAAAACAGAGCTAAACTTGACGAAGAAGAAGAGCGTTTGGCTCAATAGTGGTTCTGCAAAATGGCGGGTTCAGTGCTTCTAAGACAGTTTAGTGCTAAATAAAAGTGAAGTGCTTCGACTAAACTTTTGTCCTGAAAATCCGCCACTTCGCAAACATCTTTCCGTTGTGCTTCATTATAACAAACCGCTAACCAAGGATAAAATTCTTTAGAAAAATTAGACGGAAATTGCTGACTGAAAACAAATTCGGCAAGTACCTACTTAAAAAATTTATATCTTAGAATTGAAACTTTTGCCCAAATATGCTGGTAAATTCACTTATTTTTAGATGTATGATTACTGAAACCCGGTATCTACGGTTTTTTGAGGAAGCCCTAAGTAATTTTGTCTATTTTTCTTCAAATTCTATATATTCGCCTCCCTTAAATTCTCTGCGTTTGTTGTCAGATGATTCAGGGTAAATGATGGTCAGGTTATCCTTGTGCACTACTTTAGTCTTGGGTTTTTTCTGCACCTCACGCACATCTTGAATGATTTTCTTGAAGCGCTGCCAAGCCCTATTGACACGGTAAGCAATAAAAGCAATGATGGCGAGAAATAGAAGTATTTTGAATGACATAATAAACAATCAATAATGAATAATCATAAGAAGGGCATCAGAGATGATGCCCTGTCTTTATATTTAAAATCTCAACAGTCTAGTACCCAAAAAGTTATGCTTTGGGTGGAGTCTCGTCTTTGTTGTCCTTTTTATTTGTCTCCTCAGATTTAGTTTCATTTTGAGGCTTTAAATTTCTGTTTTTTGACTGAAACTGTCTGTTTCCTTCCTCTTGTTGCTCTTCATACTTGGTGTACGCATCTATGATGAGCCTCACCAATTTATGCCTGACCACATCTTGGGCTTGCAGTTCCACAAAACCGATGCCTGGCACACCTTTTAAAATCTTGAGTGTCTCCACAAGTCCAGATTTTTGTTTGTGTGGCAAGTCAATCTGAGATTGGTCACCCGTAACGATGGCTTTAGAATCAGGCCCCATACGTGTCAAAAACATTTTAATCTGCATAGGGGTCGTATTTTGGGCTTCATCAAGCAAGATAAAGGCATTTTGCAAGGTTCGCCCACGCATGTAGGCGAGTGGAGCTATTTCTATGACCCTGTTTTCTTGGTAATACTTGAGCTTTTCTGCCGGAATCATATCATCCAACGCATCATAGATGGGTCTGAGGTAAGGATCTACTTTTTCCTTCAAATCACCTGGCAAAAAACCAAGGTTTTCGCCTGCTTCTACGGCTGGGCGTGTGATGATGATTTTTTTGACGACTTTGTTTTTAAGTGCCCTTACAGCAAGTGCCACAGAGATATAGGTTTTACCCGTTCCTGCGGGGCCGATGGCAAATACAAGGTCGTTTTTTTGGCTGGCACGTACAAGCTCGAGTTGGTTGGCAGTTTTTGCTTTGATTCCTACGCCTTTGGTGCCATAGACCAGTACTTCATTGTTGGCAATTTCCTTGTCTTCCTTGGGTGTTTTTGCAGTCTCATCTTGCAGATACGAAGTAACTTCATCCCTGGTGATTCTTCCAAATTTATGGTAGTGAAGTAAGAGGGAGTTGATTATTTCATTAATCTTGATGATTTCAGGGGTAGCGCCTTGTATCCTGAGTTCGTTGCCACGGGATACGATTTTGCTTTGCGGAAAAGCTGCAGCTACTTCGTTGATGTTATCGTTTCCTACACCTAGAAAATCTACTAAGGATACATCATCTAATTGGATTACTTTTTCTATCAAATGTTTGTTTGTTGATTTAGGGTGAAAATTAGTACAAATCAGTATAAAAACAAATTAAATAACCTACTAAAATGTTTTTCGATTGTTTTGGGAGGGTATTTATTTTGTATGAGTCTGAGAGAGCAAGAAAAAGACACGTGTTTGTGTAGTAGATGTTTGTATCTTGTAAGTGCTTACACATATTCAGTTTAGGTTGTTTATTTTTTTAGAGCAGCCACTAACATATTGGCTTGTCATTTTTTGTTTTTACCAATGAGTAATTTTCTGACAAGGAGTGCCGTGGTGAAGCCTGTGAGGAATATTTGCGTCCATTTTTTCCAATCTTCAGCAGGCACAAAACGTGTACTGTTTTTGGTGATTTCCATCACCCCCAAAGGCGTGATGACTGCCCCCGCACCACCTCCAGCACCTGTTTGCTGTCTGCCCTCATGGTCACTGCCCTCTTCGTGCTGGGCTAGGTTACCGACGCCTGCCCCATACCCGAAGGTAACTTTTGCCACGGGGATGAGTGTCTTGCCTTGGGCTTCTATGGGCTCGCCAAAGACTTTGCCTACACCTGCTTGACCTTGTATCTTTTCACTGATGGATTGGAAGAATCTTGTAATCATGGGGTTTTGTGTTTTGTGTAAAATAAATAATCCTACTCATTGTGCTTTTACTCTCATACAAATATACACATTAAAATTTAAAAAGAACTTCTCACAAAAGCGTTTGTTGCTTGCCTTGCTCTTTTTGCTTTGTATGGCAACAAGGAGCTTTTTTGGCTTGCATTGTGGAAGAATCTCTTACCTTGTATAAGGTTTTGATTCCTCCAGAGCAGGGCATAAAAAGAAAGTGCCTTTGTATCAAAGCAGCATCTTGAGTACTTTTTTGAGGGCAATGACAAAAGCATCTACTTCTTCATGGGTGTTATACATCGCAAAAGAAACCCGAGAAGTACCAGGCACTTGGTAGCGTTTCATGAGTGGCTGTGTGCAGTGATGCCCCGTGCGGATGGCAATGCCTTGGGCATCCAAGAGTGTGCCTATATCACTGTGATGCGCACCCTCCACTACGAAAGAAATTACGCTTACTTTTTGGGCTGCCGTGCCGATGATTCTTAGCCCAGTGATTGCCTGCATTTGCTCCGTGGCATAGCTCAAAAGGCTGTCTTCGTAGGCTGCGATATTTTTTTTACCAAAACGATTGACATATTCTAGGGCATATTTAAAAGCAATGCCGTCTGCGATGTTGGGCGTGCCAGCTTCAAATCTATGAGGAGGTACATTATAAGTGGATTTTTCAAAACTGACCTCTTTAATCATTTCTCCGCCGCCATGGTAGGGAGGCATAGCGCTGAGCAAATCTATCTTGCCATACAAAGCACCGATGCCTGTGGGGGCATAGACCTTATGCCCCGAAAAAGCATAAAAATCACAATCTAGGTCTTGCACATCTATCTCAAGGTGTACACTCGCCTGAGCACCATCCACAAATACGACCGCTCCTTGCTGGTGTGCTTTTTTGATAATCTCTTTGACAGGATTGACCGTGCCAAGGGCATTGGAGGCATGTACGATAGATACCAATTTGGTGCGAGGAGAGAGGAGTTTTTCAAACTCATCTAGGATAAGTTCTCCTTCATCAGTAATAGGAATTACCTTGATTTTTGCTCCTTTTTCTTCGGCAAGAAGCTGCCAAGGTACAATATTAGAGTGGTGCTCCATCTCTGAGAGGATGATTTCATCTCCTTCGCCGATATTGGCACGCCCCCAAGTAGCCGCTACGAGATTGACAGCCTCGGTTACCCCCCTCACAAAGATAATTTCTTCGACGTTTTTTGCATTTAAAAATGCTTGGATGGCACTGCGTGTTTCTTCATAATCTTCTGTAGATTTTGCAGCAAGGTAGTGTGCCCCTCGGTGAATATTGGCGTTATTTTTTAGGTAATAAGTATCTAAGGCATCTATGACTACTTGTGGTTTTTGGGAGGTAGCCGCATTGTCAAAATAAATGAGTGGTTTTCCATTGACTTCTTGGTGAAGTATCGGGAAATCTTTTCTTACTGTATATACATCAAAAGCCTGTGCTTCTAGGGTCTTTTCCATTTAATTTTTTGTTTTAAGCGTACTATTTACTCTTGCCTAACAAAGATATGTACTTTTGGGTTTTGGGCTTGTTTATATTTGCTGCTTGGCAGTAGCTTTTTATCTAAATTTGAGGTGTTTTTGAGAATTTGTATTAAATTTAAGCACTCATAATTTACCCAAGTTGCTAGTGATGCTTTTTAGCACAGTGATTTTTGCAGATGACACTGATTTACAGGGAGATGATTTAAAAAGACCTACATACATCTGTCAATCATTTGTGTTTTATAAAAGCAGCATTGGCTCGGATTAATTCTAAAAACATGAAATTTTACCATCAAAAAATCACCTATTTTAGCCTTCGGTTGTTCGCCTTGGCTTTGCTGTTTTCTGCCTGCTCTGATGGGTCAGAAGAAAACCCCGAGGAGATAATAAGGGCAAAACTCACAGCCCATGAGTGGAAAGGTGAGCGATTTGATACACAGATAGGCGTAAGTCCTGCTTTGGTTTTGGTAGTACTTGGTCTGAGTCAGAACGATTTGCAGTTTGGAGAGTCTATTCCTTTGCTGGGTGTTAAATTTGAGAGTGATGGCACTTTCACAGGCACAGATGTATCAGGAGAAGATGTCAGTGGGCTTTGGAGCTTGGCAGAAGGAGGGCAGCGCCTGCGGCTTACAGGTTTTGATTTGGGCGTACCCGAAGATTTTATTCCTCCAGCACTGCTTGCTATTATTCCCGAAGGGACAGATTTATCTAGTATATTACCTTCTGAATATGACATTGTAGAATTGACAGATACAAAACTGACCTTGGGCTCTAATACTTCGACAGAAATCTCGCAAGTTACGGAGACAGGTATCCCGATTAATGTAACGATTAGCCCACAGCTAAGTATTTATTTGATACAGTAGCTTTCAAGTTTAGGTTTTTAGAATGGTATTGTTCAGATGTCCAGCGATTTGCTGTAAGATTTGTTTGAGCCTGAGCCCTATGCTCATCGCTTTGATTTGTTCTTCTTCAGTCTTTGCTTCTTGAAGCTGTCTTGTATTTTCTTTGATTAATTTCTGTAGGTGGTTCATTTTCATACGCAATACATGCTCTCTGACACTATTGCCGAGGGTTTCTCTTTCGGTAGGGATATGAATCAGGTGTTTTTCTTTCCATTGGGGGCTTAGCTCAAATCTTTCACTCATCAAATCTACCAGCAATCCTTTCCAAGAAGCGGCGGCATTTTGTATAAATACTTGGCTCTGAAAGCCTGGTGCATCTTTTTGTGCTTTATAAAGTGCTTCAAATACCTCTCTAAACAGGTCATTTTCAAACTGAATGTCTTTGAGTTCTTGATAAAAAAAATCTCCTATTTTCGTAGATGTATCCTCTAGCACAAAATCAGGGTAGCGCATCATCAGTCTGATGATGGCTTTTTCTTGGGCATAGACGGGGCTGAGTTTTTCCTCTTCGGCATACTGTGTATCTTCTTGTGCATCTTCTGTGGGTTGTTTTTGTGGGAGAATGGGCTGTGGCGCAGCAAATTTTTCTTGGCGCAGCAAGTTATTTCCTTCGGTGAGGAGGGTTTGCTCATCAATGCCGAGTAGCTGGCTACATTCCTGAAAAAAAACCCTTCTTTTGATTTCATCAGGAATTTTGATGATGCTTTGCACTACTTCTTTAATCATTTCAGCCCTTTTGAGTGGGTCTTTTTTGGCTTCATTTTGATAAAGATTGGCTTTGAAAGTAATAAAATCTTGGTTTTCTTCTTGGAGGTATTTTTGAAATGATGTGGTTCCTACTTTTTTGAGGTAGCTATCAGGGTCTTCTCCATCAGGAAAAATGACGACTTTGACATTGAGCCCTTGTGCCAAAATGAGGTCAATTCCCCTCAAAGAAGCCTTGATGCCTGCATTGTCGCCGTCATAAAGTACGGTTACATTTTCTGTAAACCTTCTAATAAGCTGTATTTGCTCTACGGTGAGCGATGTGCCAGAAGAAGCTACTACATTCTCAATGCTTGCTTGGTGCAGTGATACCACATCAGTATAGCCCTCCACGAGGTAGCAGTTGTCCAGTTCTCGGATACTTTTTTTGGCTTGAAAAATCCCGTACAGCACACGGCTTTTGTGATAGACCGCTGTCTCTGGTGAGTTAAGGTATTTGGGTTGTTTGGGGTCATTTTTAAGAATTCTTGCCCCAAAGGCGATGGGCTTTCCTGATACATTGTGAATCGGGAACATGACCCGCTCACGGAAGCGGTCATAGGCTTTGTTTTCTCTCTGAAGGATAAGTCCAGCTTTTTCAAGAATATCTCTGCTAAAGCCCTTGTTTTCGGCAGTTTTTAGCAGTCCATCCCATTCAGCAAGGCTGTATCCTAGCTGAAACTTCTCGATGACAGGCATTTTAAAGCCTCGCTCTTTGAAGTAACTCAGCCCGATGGCTTGCCCCATTTCGGAGTGCGTCAGCAGGTCTTTAAAATAATTCTGGGCAAACTCCATCGCAATGTGTATGCTTTCTCTTTCTTTTTGCTCTGCAAGCTCTTCGTCCGTCTGGTTTTCGTCTGTCTTTAGCTCAATGTTGTATTTTTTTGCAAGATATTTTAGTGCCTCTACATAGCTGTAATTTTCTATGTCCATCACAAAGCCAATAGAATCTCCCCCCTTGCCACAGCCAAAGCATTTATAAATCCCCTTGCTGGGTGATACAGAAAAAGAGGGTGTTTTTTCATTGTGAAAAGGGCAGCAAGCCGTGTAGTTCGTCCCCTTTTTTTTGAGTGAAACAAAGTCTTGGACAACTTCTATAATGTCTGCTTGCTGGTTGATAAGGGCTACTGTTTCAGGGGCTATACGCATAATGAAAGGGAGAAAGCAAGGTTTATTTTTTAAAAAAGCACTTCACCAACTTGGTAAAGTGCTTATAAAATAAGATTTTTCAAGCAAATTCACACAAAAATTTCATTTGATGACTTGCTATTAAGAATTGGTATCATTCTTGTTTTTATGAGTTTAATTTGGTGTCATTTTTGGTGAAATAGGTTATTCATTCATACGGAGTGGATGCCTATTTCCTTTTTATACTGATTCAACTGTGCAAAATAGTATAAAAACACGACAAAATCAACTCATTTCTTCATAATTTTTACTCCTCCGATTTTTACTCCTTAGGTTGTTTTATTTTTTATAAAAAATAAAGGCAGCACATCATCAAATCAATGAATAGGGATGTTTCTCATCACAAATAACTTATTATATTTATAGGAGATTCGGCAAATCTCTCACAAGACACCGAAGGAGCAAAGCATCTGTGCACTTTGTTTCATTCCTCTGCAACTCAGGTTTGGGCATATCGATTTTTTCTACAAAGATGAAAGTTCTCTGAGGCATAAAAGGTGCATTAAAAAGACATCTATTGCTATTATTTTTAAGGCAAATTTTAGCAGCAAGCCCTTTCTTGAGTTTCCAAAAGGTTCACTATTTTTTTTATTTTCTAAAAGCATCTTTCTTTTTGCTTGCCACGTCTAGTGATTTGTTAATTTTAAACTTAAACACATTTTATGAACACAAAATCAATCTTCATCATTTTATGCTTGATGAGTATGGTACTTTTGGTGAGTAACCATCAAGTTTTTTCACAAGACAAAGAGGTGATGTCTTATGACAAAAAGAACTTTATCAAGCTAAACCTCATAAGCCCAATTTTGAGTAGCTTCTCAATGGCTTATGAAAGGGTAACGAGCCCCAATCAAAGTTTTCAGATGACCTTTTTCTTGCAAGACCAACGCATGGACTATACCTATCAAGATAGGCTCAAAAGCTTTGGGATGGTGTCAGAGTATCGTTTTTATCTTTCGGAATATAAAGAAGCACCTGCGGGTATTTTTATAGCCCCTTTTTTATCTTACCGTCATTATGAGGCTGATTATGAAGATTACAACTATGATACACAAACGGTTACCCAAAAAAATGACACTTATGACAACATAGGTTTGGGTGTAACAATTGGTGCACAGTGGGTTTTTAAACAAAAAATCAGTTTAGATGTATGGGGAGGAACAGGCTATGGCATAGGGATGAGCAGTGAAGACACAAATCCCGATTCTTACAATTATTTTGGCAGCTTTCCATACCAAAAGGGTGGGGGATTTTTGGGTAGAGTTGGTGCTACAGTAGGCATTGCTTTTTAAATTCTATTGCTGAAACCATATCAAAAAGCCTGAGTAAAAATCCTTGTCTGGAGATTTACTCAGGCTTTTTGATTAGAACAATTAGATAGTTGCCAAATCTATTACAAAACGATAATGCACATCCCCCTTAAGCATACGCTCATAGGCTTCATTGATTTGCTCCATTTTGATGATTTCTATGTCTGACATGATGTTGTGCTCAGCACAGTAGTCTAGCATTTCTTGTGTTTCGGGCAATCCTCCGATGAGCGAACCCGCCAATCTTCTGCGCTTGCCTATGAGGTTAAACACCTGAATCTGAGGGGCTTCTGGTGGCACACCTACCAGCACCATCGTGCCATCTAAGCGAAGGAGGGCAAGGTAAGGGTTTAAATCAATGGGGGCAGAGACTGTATTTAAGATAAAATCAAAATAATTAGAAGATGCTTTCATCTGGCTTTTGTCTTTGCTCACGATGAAGCGATGTGCACCCAAAGATTTTGCATCTGCTTCTTTGTTTGCTGAAGTACTGATGACTGTTACTTCTGCACCCATTGCTGCGGCAAACTTTACGCCCATATGTCCTAGCCCGCCCAAGCCCACAATCGCTACTCTGTCTCCTTTTTTAATGTTCCATTGCTTTAAGGGTGAGTAAGTAGTGATGCCTGCACAAAGCAGCGGAGCCACACGAGCAAGGTCTAGCTTCTCAGATACTTTTAGCACAAAATCTTGTGTAGTAACGATGTGCTTAGAATATCCGCCGTAGGTAGGGGTTTTTTTATCCATTTCTACGCTGTTGTAAGTGCCTACAGAGTGAACTTCACAGTATTGCTCTAGCCCCTCTTCACAGCTTGAACAGGTGCGGCAAGAATCGACAAGGCAGCCTACACCTGCAAGGTCTCCCACCTTAAATTTTTGCACATTGCTTCCCACAGCACTCACACGCCCTACTATCTCGTGGCCAGGCACCATCGGATACATTGCGCCGCCCCACTCATTGCGGACTTGGTGAATGTCAGAGTGGCACACGCCACAAAACAAAATATCAATCGAGACATCATCAGGGTTGAGTGCTCTTCTCTCAAATTCAAATTCGGTGAGGGGTGCTGTCGCTGATTGTGCAGCATATCCTTTGGTCTGTGTCATTGTATTATTTTTTTAGTAAAAAAGTATAAATTAGAAAGTTAGATAACCAAATTAAGCCAAAGTAGTTCGCTCATCGGGAGAATCTTTGTGTTTCTGTGAAATGAAGGCAAAACAAAAATGAGCTACTACAGATTATCTGTAAGGTTGCAAAAACAAATCACGACTTCCCTCTTTATTTTCTTCTTGATTTGATTAATTTTGAGCTTTTATAAAAAAACGATAAACAATGACAGAATTTAAAAAGACCGCCTTGCATAGCTGGCATGCAGCCGCAGGTGCAAAAATGGTAGAATTTGCTGGATATGATATGCCTGTGCGTTATACCTCTGACAAAGAGGAGCATTTTGCGGTGCGTCAGGGGGTGGGTATCTTTGATGTATCACACATGGGTGAGTTTATGCTGCGTGGGCCTCAGGCATTGGCACTTATTCAGAAGGTGATTTCTAATGATGCAGCCAAGCTTTTTGATGGAAAGGCAATGTATGCCTATTTGCCCAATGAGGAGGGTGGGGTAGTAGATGATTTGCTTGTGTATAGAATCAATTCAGAAGAGTACCTTTTGGTAGTCAATGCTTCTAACATAGAAAAAGATTGGAACTGGATTAGCCAGCACAATACTATGCAGGCTACTCTAGAAAATATTTCTGAGCAGACTTCTCTTTTTGCAGTGCAGGGCCCTCAAGCAGCTCAGGTATTACAGCGGCTCACAGAAGTGCCCCTTGCCGAGATGGCATATTATACTTTTACAAAGGGTAAACTCGCAGGGGTAGAAGATGTAATTATTTCTGCCACAGGCTATACAGGCTCTGGAGGCTTTGAGCTATACCTCCCCAATGAAGCCGCTCCCGCAGTCTGGGAAGCCATCTTAGAGGCAGGCAAGCCCGAAGGCATTCAGCCCATAGGCTTGGGGGCTAGAGATACCCTCAGGCTAGAAAAAGGCTTTTGTCTTTATGGAAATGACATAGACGACAGCACCAACCCTCTTGAGGCAGGCTTGGGCTGGGTTACGAAGTTTAACAAAGAATTCATCAATTCGGAAGCCCTCAAAGCTTCTAAAGAAGCAGGACTGAAACGCAAACTTGTGGCTTTTAAGATGCTAGACAAAGGAATCCCGAGAGGGCATTATGCCATCTTGGATGCACAAGGAGAAAAAATAGGAGAAGTAACTTCTGGCACGATGTCACCCTCATTGAACCTAGGCATCGGGTTGGGGTATGTGCCTGTAGAGTTGAGTGAATTGGGTACAGAAATATTCATAGAAGTCCGAAATAAAAGCCTTAAAGCCGAAGTAGTAAAACTTCCTTTTTTGTAAAATTATAAATTAATTGATTATCATCACCATCATCTTGAGTAGCTTGTTTTTAATCTTGAAAGGCTACTCAAGATACATTTAACAAATATACTATGAAAAATATCGAAGTGTGTCTTAGCCCTGAGTTGTTGCCTTTTTATGAAGTCAATGACAAAATCGTCATTGTGATAGATATATTTAGGGCTACCTCTTGTATCGTAACGGCACTCGCTTGTGGGGTAGAGAGCATCACCCCTGTAGCTGAGATTGATGAGTGCAAGGCACTACAGGCAAAGGGATATCTGGCAGCTGCTGAGCGTGAAGGAGACCAAGTAGAGGGTTTTGATTTTGGAAATTCGCCACTTGCTTACCTTGCAGCAGACATAAAAGGCAAGAAACTCGCCATGACTACCTCAAACGGTACTAAAGCCATAGACATGGCAAAGAAAATGGGTGCTAAAGAGATTATCATCGGGGCATTTTTAAACAAGACTGCCATCGTCAAATATATCCTCGAAAAGCAAGAAAATGTCCTTTTATTGTGTGCAGGTTGGAAAGGGCGTGTAAACTTAGAAGATTCCATCTTTGCGGGCAATATCTTGGATGAATTGCTCATTCATTTTAATTTTAGCAATGATGCCTGTGGCTTGGCCCGCTCTGCCTATCACTTGGGCAAAAACAATCCCACCCGTTTTTTGACGGACTCATCTCATTTTCAAAGATTGAAAAATAGAGGAAGGATGGATGATGTTGTCTTTTGTTTGGAGCTAGATAAATATGACTTTATTCCTGTATTGAAGGGTGATATCCTGACCATCAAAGACTAAAACCAGTAAGGGATTTTTTCTGACTCAAGCACAAGCTCTAAGTTGATGTTGTCATCTACATTTTCAGGAGTGAGCTGCAATAGAATACGGGCATTTTTTTGGTAGCTATATTTTGATTCTTGGAGTACAAAGCTGTTTTTAGGGTCTTTTTGATTGAATACAAACGGAGACCCTGCTCCTTTGCCTACTGCCGTGATTTTATTTTCTGAAACGCCGAGTGATTCCAGAAAATCTTGGACATTCTTTGCAAGGTCTTCTGAGCGGCTTTGGCTCTCGTTCTTGCTGATTTTTTTGTCTTTTACAAAATCAAATCCGCTGTCATGCACTTCTATGTGTAGGCGTATATTGGGAAATTGCTGAATGATACGGACTATTTTTTTGATTTTTTTTTGTGTATTCAGAGGGATTTCAGGAGAGTTGAGATAGGGCAGTAGCTGAATCATGAATGTCTTCTTTGTGTCATAGTTTGCGGGTTCTTTTTTTTGAGCTAAAGCCACATCGTTGAAATACAGAAAAGCAAATAGCAAAAAAGACATAAATTGAGATATTCTTGGAATTGTCATAGGGCTTTTTATGCCATTTTATTATTTTAAAGGTAGTTCATGCATATTACAGACAACGAAGCAAGGCATTTTAATCATCTAAATACAAAGAATCTGTATTTTCTGTGTTCAATTATTAAAAAATAGCACAAGCAATTTTGTGTTGCTTGTGCTTTCAGAAAATTCTCATCAAGAGGGATTAGCCCAGTGTAGAGCCGCCATCTACCACGATGGTTTGCCCTGTGATAAAGCTTGCTTCCTCAGTACACAAGAAAAAAGCGGCATTGGCGATGTCTTCAGGCTTACCGATTCGGCGGACAGGGATGCGGTTTTTGAGTTGGGTAATCATCTCATCAGGCACAGTAGCAAGCATGTCAGTATCTATAGCACCAGGGGCGATGGCATTGACATTAATATTGTATTTTCCTAACTCTCGCCCCCAAGTTTTAGTCATTCCTACTACTCCAGCTTTGGCAGCTACGTAGTTTGTTTGGCCAAAATTACCAAAAATACCAACTACTGAAGATAAATTGACGATTTTGCCATATTGTTTTTCTACCATATGAGGGATGACTCCTTTGGCACAAGTAAACACACCTGTGAGGTTTACATTAATGACCTGGTCCCATTGTTCTACAGTCATTTTTAGGAAAGAGGCATCCCGCACGATTCCTGCATTGTTAATTAAAATATCAATCTGTCCGTGCGTGTCTATGATATTTTTGGCAGCAGCTTCTACAGATTCTAACTTTGTGATGTCTATGTCAGATGTTACTTCTACCTTAAGCCCTTGAGCCTTGAGGGTGTGTGCTACGGTTTCTGCTTTTTCTCTCTGCACATCCCAGATGATGACTTTTGCTCCGTTTTTGGCAAGTTTTTCTACGATTCCTTTGCCAATGCCTTGTGCACCACCCGTAACGATGGCTACTTTATTTTCTAATACTTTCATAAGTTTAATGAAATGTTTTGATGTATAAAATGAATTTTTCTAGCTTATGCAGCCAGGGTTTGATTAACTAACAAAAATATACTATACAATCTCAAAATTTGAATAATTGCATCGAAAAAAATCAGATAGACGCATTTTTTTTTGTGAATAACTTATTCCTAAACTGTATAATACATTCTTTTTGGCTGTTTTCTTCTAAACCATGTTGCACTGTATCACTCGGGAATCTATTTAAAACTTTGCCAATCAACGTGTTATGGTTTTCAGTGAAGAAGATGCAAGGCATTTTATCTCTGAGGAGCTGCCCCAAGAAGCCAATAACGCTTTGTATTTTGGCGCTTTCTTTGTTCTTGATAAATACCACAAGCCCTGAAAATTGAGGAAGAAGTCTTTGAATGTTTGCAATAGTCCATGAGTCTGAGTGATTGTCAAAGTCTAAAAGTACAAACTCTTTGTTTTCTTTCACCAAATCAGAAAATATTGTTTTTTGTGCATATTCATAGTTCTGTGCTATATTCTTACATTCGTTTTCTGAAATGATGTTGATACATAAAATAGCAATCTGCATTGAGGATAGTATTTGTAGGTGTCTTTATGGGTATAATTGCTTGTATTTTTCTAATTATTACTAGCTAGTAAGTAACCAAAAATAAGCTATAGAGTTTAACTTTTGAGTGTATTATTACGTGAAGTATGCAAGAGGGCAAATACTGATTTATGATAATTAAGTATCTATCTAGTATCTTTGTAGGGATATGATATCACCAAGAAAGATTGAAACACCAAACCAATAAGATTATGCGAAGTAACAAAACCGAAAATTTGGCCATTCAATATGCCGAAAAAGCCATCAAAGCCAATAGCAAAAACAGTTTTGCGTACAGTACTTTGGCAGAAACCTACGCATTAATGGGTGATGACGAGAATTTTTATAAAAATGCCGAACTTGCTCTAAAGTACGGTTTTCCTGTCTGGGAGCAGCTTGACGAGATTCCTTACGAAAAGTATGCTGTGCAGGAGCGTTTTATTAGATTATTGAAGCAATACCACGGATAAGTAGTTATGAGTGATTTAGTGTAAGCTATTGATAATCAAGCCATTGGTTGATTAATAATCCTTAGGTTTACATAATATCCGTATTTAAGCAAATTACAGAACACGTACTTTGTGAGCAATCATTCACAAAGTACAATTATTTCATACCGTTCTATTTTCTCCCAAAGTCAGCTGGAATTTCTCCCCAATTTTCTGTATCCCATTTTTTGATAGGCATTTTCCATTGATTTTCTTGAAGCCATTTTTCTGCCCTTTGGATATGCTCATAGAGTGTCTGATTAAGGGGAGAAGGCTCTAGTTTGGTCTTACATTTTTTTTGTTTTATCCAACTCATCGCAATTTTAGAATCCGAATAAATCTCTGCATAAGTAAGTTGTTCTTTTTTGATAAGGGCAAGTGCATGCACGATTGCCAAGAACTCCCCGATATTGTTGGTGCCTTGCGGGTACTTCATATGGAAGGTTTCTTTGCCTGTGAGCAGCTCCACCCCACGGTATTCCATTCTGCCAGGGTTGCCACTGCAGGCAGCATCTACACAAAGGGCAGCAGTGCGAGGGACAGGCTTTTTGGGGTTGATAGATTTTTGAGGAGATTTTCCCGAAGATTTTAGCGGGCTTAGGTCATAGCCAGCATCATAGGCAGCTTGGGCGAGTTGTTGGCTAGCATAGCCCTTAAACTTAGCTCCCTGAAATCCTTCTACTTGAGCCTTGCACTGTGCCCAATCGGTATAAACCCCTGTTTTTCGTCCTTGCCAGACCACATAGAATTTGTTTTTTTTTGCCATCTGCTTGCCCTCCAGAGTGTATTCTTTAATGTAAATTACGGATAATCAAGATTTTACGAGCAATCATACACATGCTCAATGTTGATTTACTTGTGTTGTTATTCTTTCTCCCAAGAAGCCCTGCTATAGACTCCTGGGTTCATGTGGTCTCCTACCTCAAAATCATAGGCTACATAGCGTATTTTTTTGATTTCGGTAAAAGAGTAAGTAGCTGCCACCATAAACTCTCTAGCACCTGCACTGCCCATTTGCTGTGTAAGTGCTTGGCTATCAGGTATTTTTATATATACCGTATCATTTGATACCCTGACAAATTGTATTTGTACTTTTTCCCAGTTTTGGTTCATAATTTTAGCAATCCATTGCGGGCTGAGGGTATCACTTTGTATGGTTTTGAGCTGAGTAGGTTTGAAATTTTGCTTGAGAGAATCAAACTGATAAGTCCATAAGGGCTCGAGGGCAGCATTTGTCTGCGCATGCTGGTGTTTTTGAGGTTTTTTCTTTTTTTGTCTGGGGGCATTTGTTGCTTGTGCATCAGATTTTGTCCCTGTTGTTTGTGATACAGGTGCTTTATTTTCAGTACAATTTGAGAAGATAAACACCAAGAAAATCCAGAGGTAAGAAGCGATTTTGAGTTGATTAGGCATAATTGATGTAGGTTTATGGGTTTGCTAGGTTGAGTGTGTCTTGTATTTTTTGGGCTACACTTGAGGCCGAGATTTGCACCATACAGGCTTTATCTTTGCGTAGGCAGGGTTTTTTGCCGTATGCCGAGCATGGTCTGCAGGGCATTTGTTCTGTCGTTAATTGTATAAAATGATTGCTTGGCTGGTAGAGTGGCGCAAAGCCGATATCAGGGTGTGTAGCACCCCAGATAGAGATGACAGGCGTGCCAGCTACTGAGGCGAGGTGCATATTAGAAGAATCCATGGCAAGCATCAGGTTGAGTTTTTGGATGAGGTTTATTTCATCTTCAAGTTGGAGCTGCCCAGCCACACAAAATACTTGTGTGGGGTGTGCTTGTGCAATGCCTTGGAGCTGCTCAGTCTCGGATTTGCCACCTCCAAATAAAAACACACGAAGCTGTGTATCTTCAGATAATTCTTGGAGGAGTTCTTTCACCTTATGGATTCCCCAGATTTTGTTTTCGTGCTGTGCAAAAGGTGCGATTCCTATCCAAGCCTCTTGTGTAGGTTTAGGAAGTTTTAAGTGATGTTTTTCTAAGAAGTCTTTTAATCGGGGGCCTTCTGTCTGCC
Organism: Microscillaceae bacterium; assembly: GCA_011390205.1. Taxonomy (GTDB): domain Bacteria; phylum Bacteroidota; class Bacteroidia; order Cytophagales; family Microscillaceae; genus JAABSX01. The sequence goes on from JAABSX010000001.1 coordinate 114,112, forward strand.
GCTGCTCAAAAAACTGGGGCGTATCAAGGCTGATATGCAGCCCTATTTTACCAAAGACCTCTATGTATCTTTGTGTGGTATGCGGAAGCTGTCTTCTTATTTTTTGTTTTTCTCGGGTGATTTCCTTTTTGGCAGCCCTGTTTTTTTGATAAGTAAGGCATTTGAGCCCTGACAGTCTAAAAAAAACCTGTAAGATACGTGAGCGTAGGCTTTGGTGTAGGTCTAAAAAATATTCAAAGCGATGCCCTCTGAGTGAGCGGTAAAGTTTGAAAAGCCCTGGTAAGCCTTTGTAATCTTTGTTAAAATCTACGGCGTGTATATTCAGTCGGGGCAAGTCTTGAAAAAAAACAGCATAGCTTGCCCTTGTCAAAAGTGTCATGCGTATTTCAGGGTAAGCAAGCAGCACCGCTTTGAGCACAGGATATACCAAAATAACATCTCCCATTGCCGAAAACCTGCAGATGAGAAGATGTTTTTCTTTTTTAGAACCCTGTGCGCTTTCACTTTTCATTTATTTTGGTACAGTTGCGGGTTCAGACTTTGGTCATTATACATTTTAATTTGTCTATATACCTTTACGTATCTAATACCCGCCTTGACATCATGTATGAGCTCATCAAAGGCAGTCGCAAGGTCTTGTTTTTGTACCAAGAGAATGTCTAATTTGGTTTGGCATTTTTGAATGTGGGCTTGGTCAGCATCTGTTCTCTCGGTTTGCTCTTTCATATGGTATATTTTGAGCGTTAGGATAGACATACGGTCTATGAGCCAAGCGATGCTTTCAGAATTAATCTTTGCATTTGGCTCTTGGGTGATGTTTTGGGCATCAAAGTAAGCCATAAACCAGTCATCGATTTGCTCCACCATGTCAGTGCGTTCTTGGTTAGATTGGTCTATGCGTCTTTTGGTTTCTATGAATAATTCGTTGGAGATGTCTGTTCGGCGTATAATGTCTTCTAAATGCCACTGTACGGTATCTATCCAGTTTTTTTGGTAGAGAAGCCCTGAGAGGCTTTTGGGTACATAGGGGCTTTGTATAGTGGCGTTTATATCATCTTTTTGATGGTACTGTGCGATGCTTTCGCCGAAGACTTTGTATAAATCATTTGCAAACAAGGTGGTTTGTAAATCTTCGAAGGATAGTGTGTTGCTCATATATTTTTGGATACTTAATGGGCAAAATTACAAATAGCCTTGCCAAATAGCAAATAAGTGAGTGTGATTAAGCATTTGTTTGTGTTGCTGCTTTATCTAAAGGTGCAGTGTCGCACTTTCTTTTCACAATAAGATTGAGACTGGGAAACCAGTATCTCAATCTCAATTTCATCACTTAGTCAGGGCTGTTTTATTAGGTTACTTACTATCTATGAAAGTGATAAGGTCTTCTATCTTATTGATAATCATCCCGTTGCTAGGCACTTTGAGGTCTTGCCCTACTACTTGGTAGCCACTCAGAAGGATTTTAGAGTCAGGAAATTTATCACAAAGTTTGCTCACATATTCTTGGATACTGTCTTGTCCAGGGGTAGAGGTGATGATGCTCAGCACATACTCAGGCTGGTGTATTTTGTGCGCTTCTATCAGGTCTTGGAAAGGCAGGCTTTGCCCCAGATAGACCACCTTGTTGTTGCGAGATTTGATGATAAAACAAGCAAAAAGTAATGCCAGCTCGTGGGTTTCTCCTTCGGGCAGATAGAGCAAATATTTTTGTGAGTCAGGATTTTGGCTATAGACTTGTCCATCTATTGCGACGATGATTTTTTGTCGGATAAGATGACTGATAAAATGCTCTTGTGCGGGGTTAATCGCTCCTGTTTGCCACAAAAACCCTATTCTGACCAAGAAAGGATAGATAATCTGTGTCATAGTGCGTTCAAAACCGATTTGGAGGGTGTTGGTAGAAATGATTTTCTCGAACCTGTCTTCATCTAGGTCTATCATTGCCAGTGTAAGGGCTTGTATCTGCTCAGGAGATTTAGAACTTTGCTCAGTAATTTCAATGACCCTTTCTCGGAGGTCTTGCTCTGACATTTCGGCTATTTTAGAGATTTTAAAGCCATTTTCTTTCAGAAGAGAGACATTCAGGATGAGTTTAAGGTCTGTGTCATCATAATATCTAATATTGGTATCTGTGCGTTTGGGCTGCACAAGGTTATATCTTTGCTCCCACACACGCAGTGTATGTGCTTTGATGCCAGATAAATGCTCTAAATCACGAATTGAATACACGCTCATATTTTTGTCTTTATTAGAATTTAATACATTAATCAAGTGTCGCTTGGCTTTGATGCACCAAACGAAAATTTTAGGCTAAAAAAATAAAAGATGAAAAAGTGAACAGATGAGGGCATTTGACACATATTGAAGAGTATTCTGTACTATTCTTTAGCTTCAAAAGCCTATTCATTTATTTGATTAATTAACTTTGAGAAAAGTAGATTGTTTAAAAAAAATGAAAGAAATAGGCTATATTGTGAAACAAAAAGAAAAAAAACTGAGCGACATATAGCCAAGCTGCGATGATGTTTTGCTTGTTAAATTGCAGCTTAAAAAAAATAAAAAGTAAAAAAGCTGCCACTACAAACCACGCCACGTAATTTTGGAGGGGCACGGCAGCGGTGTTCCAGTTCCACATCCCGTGTTTGATGGCCACGGGTTCTATCAAAATATCTATCCATACCATGAGTGTAGCACCTAGGATGATTCGTAGCCCATTATTTTTTGATAATCTCATAGCAATATTGCCCGTGGCATAGATAAGCACCAGCCAGTTAAGCCCTATCAAAAGCGGAATCTCGTCTAGTTTATATCCTAAATTAGGGCCATATTGATAGCTTCCGAAGATAAGCCCTGTATGCACGCCGAGCCACTCCACCGAAAAGCCCACCAAAAAACTACAAAGCATAAATACGTAAAAAGAGGCTCGCCAATCTTGATGAAAATAAAGCAAAATAAAAGTACTACTCAGCAGGTTAAAAGGGATGAGCATCTCAAAAAACGCCCTCGAGACAGACCACTGTAGCCCCACAAAGCCGGCCGTGTGCATGGCGATTATCAGTGAAACAGCCCAAAAATATAACTTGGAGGGGTTGTTAGAAGGTGTAACTTGTTGGATGTTTTGTTGCATAAATCTTTCAGAACCCATCATAAACATGAAGCGTAATTATCTAATGTTTTATATCTTTGAGAATGCATGAATTGTTTTGAATACAGTTGCGAAATTATAAATTTTGTGCTAAAATCATTTCATCCATTTATTTTAAGTCAAAGACTTTACTATACATTCAGCATACATTGTGTGATTTATTGAGCTAAGATGTTGGTAAACAGTGGCTTACAAAAAATCATTCAATGTTCAAAATTAAAAATGAATTATCTCTATGCCTGCTTTGCCAGAGTTTGTATATTTAGAAGACATTCAGCTTGCTCCTCAGCCCATAGGGCAAGGGGCGGAGGGTAGTGTATTTGAGCTGACCGCCCCAGCACATCTTCGGGGGTATGTAGCCAAAATTTATCATCAAGCCCAAAGAAAACCTGAGCGTGCCAAAAAAATCAGCTTTATGATGGCTCACCCTCCTGCACTGAGTGATGCCCTCGCTGTGATATGGCCCGAAAAACTACTGACAAAAGACGGCAAGTTTGTGGGGTTTTTGATGAAAAAAGCCCGTGGACTTTTTGACCTTACTGTGCTGAGCAGTCTGCATACAGCCCAAAAAATAGGGAAAGATTGGGAAAAGACTTTTAATAGAAGCAGCCAAGAGGGGCTGGCAATGCGTGCCAAGATTTGTTTTAACCTTGCCAATGCCATCAAAGAGCTCCACGAAAGCAGGCAATATGTCATCACTGATATCAAACCTGAGAATATCAAAGTGAATATACAGGGCTTGGTGTCGCTCATAGATATGGATTCTATAGAAATAATAGATACAGAGACAGAGACCGTCCGATTTTCTGCCGAAAAGTGCAGCCCTGAATATGCCCCACCTGAGTTAAAAAATTTGGATTTTAAGGAAGACATCATTCCCGAAACTTGGGATAGATTCTCTCTGGCAGTGGTCTGTTACAAGGTTTTGCTGGGCTTGCATCCTTTCTCAGGCACGGGGCAGGGAGATTACGAAAAACTCGTAACACTCCAAGCCAAGATACAGGCAGGGCTTTTTCCGAATGGCGAGCGAAGGGTAGATTTTAGAGTCATTCCGAAACCTCACGAAAATTTTGAGGCACTCCCCCTAAACATACAGAACTTGTTTAGGATGGCTTTTGAGAAGGGGATTTTCAAGGCTTCTGCCCGCCCAAGAGCTGCCGAATGGGCCAAACAGCTCCAAGATTTTAGACTTGTCAAACCTTTTTACCAATCTCTTTTGCCTGCCAAACAGGCTGTGCAGACGGCTGCATTGGCACAAGAAAATGCTTTCGATATACCAGAGGTTTGGGGAGTGTACAGATGGAGCAGTGATGCTTTTTACTGGCTTGTGTTTTATACCTATCTCACCAATTCTACCATACTGGGGTATTCTCACATGGCTTATTGGGTGATGTTGGTGCCGGTTTTCTCCCTTGTTTTGGCGAACAAGCCCGTAGAACTGGGTTTTGATATAGAGAATCAGAAGCTTCGCTACAGGCTAAGATATTTGCTGGGCATGTATCAGCGCCAATCCATCAGTTTTGAGAAATTACTCTGTGAGCAAGAAGAAAACACAAAGAGATACAAAATAAAGTTTTATAAAAAGACTTTTTACAAAGGCAAAAAGCTGCTTTTTTCTGTAAAATTCAGCAAAACAGATACCCAGCAAAAGGCTGATTATCATTCATTGATTTATTTTCTTAGAAAGTGGAGTCTTATCAGTAGAGAAGTGCTTATCTGAAAGACTTACTCATCTTCTTCTTCTAGCAAGTCCAAATCTTGGTAGGGCATTTGTGAGAGGTCAGTCCAGTTTCCTTTCCAATCATAATACTCTGTACCCTTAAATTTTTTTTTGTAATCATAGTGGGAGGCTTCACGGAAGGCGTAGCCTGTGTAGAGGTATTTTTTACCCAATTTTTTGCTGTGTTTGATTTCTTCCAAGAGGGTATGTAAGCCAGGGCTAAGGTGCTGGTAATCAGGGTTAAACATAGCATAAATGCTAGAAGTGCTCCTAGAGGCTATGTCTAAAAAGCTGGCAGCATAGAGTATCCCCTTTGTATCATAAAGGCAGCATTCTAAGGTATGGCAAGGCACAAAAGCAGGTTCGGGAGCTAAGAAATCATAGATAGATTCGGGCACATTGCTTCTAAAACGTTGGCTGTGGCTTCGGAATATGCGTTGCTTTTGTTCGTCTATGTAAGCATTTCTAAAAACAACTTGTGTGTTAGAGGTTTTTCTCAATACTTTTCTTTGGCTTTTGCTGAGTTCAAATTTATCTAGGTTAATCCTGAGTGGCACTATTTGGCTGAGGGTGTCACCATTCCAGCTGAGTGTATCTCTAAAAAAAAAGCTTCCAAAATGCCTCCATCCATCTGCAAGTAGGAGGTCTAGCTCATCGGCGCTGACCTGCTGCTGCTCCATGTAGTTCCAGTATTGATTTTCTTCCATGTTGTGTTGTGAATAAATATGCCAATTTGTTGATTTGCCAATGTGCTAATTATCAGCACATTCTATGAAAAACAATATAAACTAAATATGTGTAAGCAAATATATCTAGGAAGTTTAGATCAAGTATATGTTTAAGTTTTATTTTTCACGCCTTCAAATTAGGGATTTCTACCATCACTTGCAAGCCTTTTCCAATCCCCTCGCTATGAATTTTGATAGATCCATTTAATTTATCTATGGTTTGCTTCACGATGTATAGCCCTAGCCCTGAGCCTTCGGATGATTCTGTGGCTCTAAAAAACATTTTATAGATATTTTGTAGATATTCAGGGGCGATACCGATGCCATTGTCTTTGATAGAAAGTTGCATTTTTTCTTCATTTACCTGAACATGGACATGAATGTGCCTTTCATTTTTATTAAAATCTTGGTATTTGATGGCATTAGAGATCAGGTTTGCAAATATAATTTTGATGCGCAGCGGGTCACTTTCAAATGCATCTGCTGCCCCTGTGATGGTTGAGATAACCTGAATTTGTTCAAAATTTTTATAGAATTTGAGGTCTTCTAGGCATTCTTCTAGCAGTTCTTTGAGGTCTATTACTTGTATTTTGACCTCTGCCCTGTTGTTTCGGGAGTAGTAAAGCATAGATTGGATAAAATCATCCAAGCGCAAGATTCTACCCTCTATTTTTTGGATATATTCAGGGATTCTGGAGGCATCGGGTTCTATATTGAGTAGATGAATAATGCCTAGCACAGAGCTGAGAGGTGAGCGCAAATCGTGAGAGGTTTTATAGACAAACTGGTCTAGCTCAAAGTTTCTTTCTTCTAGGGTTTTGAGTGTGTCTTTGAGTTGGTTTTGAGAAGACAAGAGTTCATTTTTGGCTTTTTCTAGGCTTCGGTTTTGCTCTGTCAGGTATTGGTTAATCTGGGCAAGCTCCTCCTCTTGCTGGGCGAGCATTTCATTTTTTATTTCTAAATTTTCATTTAGTTTTTGAGATTCTTTGAGTAGTTCTTTTATTTTTCTTTCTTCTTCTCGGCGCTGGGTGATATCACGCGCAATGCCCAGTATTTTATCTTCTCCACTTTTGACGAATCTTGTCTCGAGCAAGTGGCTTTGGCGGAAGAAGGGGATTTCTACCTCATAAAAAGCAGTGTCTTTGCTGTTTTTGAGCTGTTGTACGAGTTGGATAAACCGTGTTTTGATTTTTTTGGGAAGTGGCAGTTGAAATAAATTTTTGCCTATGATCTTAAGGTTAGGATAAGGGATGATGGCACTGTTGTCATTGATTTCTAGGATATTTCCAGAGAAATCTACTTGAAAGATAGCATCAGGAAAAGCCTGAATGAGGGCTGATTTTTGGGCTTCACTTTCTTTAAGTTTTTGCTGTGCTTTTACGGATTGAGTCATGTCTCTAGCGATGAGTGAGCCGCCAAGTATTTCTCCCTCTTGATTTTTGACAAGGTTAAAGTTGGCATCCAGATACTTGACTTCATTGTCAATCAATTCTTTATACATAATCTGTATGTTCCCTTCTCCATTAAAGACTTCTTGCCAAGTGGCTTCTATTTTTTCTTGCTCTTTGGGCATTTCTTCAAAAAGATTTAAGAAATGCACTCCGATATGAATGGTTTCACCTGTTTTTTGGTAGATATATCTTTTAAAATGCTCATTGTAAAGTGTCACCCTAAACTGTGTATCTATGGCAAGTATCAGCTCATCACAGCTATTGATGATGTATTTGAGGCGTTCGTTGCCAAGGTCAAAGGCTTTGAGTGCATCTTTGAGCCTTTTTTTGGTGATAGACTGTGTCTTGTAGATGGTATCGCTGATGTCTTTCACAATCATGACCCCTAGCTGCTGTTGCTGAGGAGTGTCAGTAGGGGCTTGGGCAGGGTAAGGGCTGAGGTTAAACTTAAAATAGGTTTTTAAGTGTCCCTTAGATTTGCGGAAGCTTTGCTGTTTTATCTGAATATTTTTTCCATGAATTACTTGCTGAAACACAGGGATAAGCTCAGGGTTGAGAGGCAATACCTCAAAAATGGGCTGCTCAAAAGCTACTGTATTTTCTAAAAAAAATATTTTTTTTGCAGCATCATTGATGGCAGTGAGCTGTAGGTTTTGGTCAAAGATAATGACCCCATCAAAACTATTCTCAAGTAAAATATGAAGAGAATCAGGCGTATAAAACATATCTTTGTGGGCTTAGGCGTAAAAATCGTGTATATTTTAAATACTAAAATCTAATTATACTAAGTATAGGATGATACAGGGTTAAAAATACATGATTTATAATGGTTTTTAATGGTGTTAGACTTAATTTTATCAAGGCAAGTTGTAAGCCAAGTTATTGATTTTAAGAATATTTTTGTTCAAACTTCTTTTTAGTAAGATACAAAGCACAAAAACTTAATCTGAGCATCGAAAGGCTTTGGCATGATTTTTCCGTATGATTTAGTTTTTAGAGAAATCTTTGCAATTAAACAAAATTTAATAGATTTTTACAGAAAATAAGTCAAATAAAGCGAGGCTTTTGTTTTATTTGCTCTATTCCATTCTTTTCGTAGGCTTTTTATAAACTGATTTTTAGATAGCACATGAGTTCTAATCAAAACTTTATCCAGAAAAATATCCTGAATAGCATTCAAGGCCGCTTGATACTTTTTGCCACTGTCTTTGTGAGTGCTTTGATTGCCCTGAATATTCTTTCTTATGTGCAAGGCAATCGTGATTTTGAGCGCATCAAAAAAATAAGAGAAGTCAAGCTTCCTTTGTCTTTGCTGACCTCCCGATTGCTGAGTGAGGCAAATAACACCAGCTCGGCACAGCGGGCATATATCATCACCAAAAATTCTTCCTTCAAAATAGAGCGACTAGAAACTTGGGAATATACCATCCACCCACTGCTAGACAGCCTAAATACTTATAAAGACAAGCCCGAAACCAAAAATATCAAGGATGATCTCGAGAAGGCAATGCTGCTTATCAAAAAATATGAGGATACGCAAAATAAAATAGACAAGTATTTTGAAGATAATTTTGATGCATTTAATCTTAATATCAATGCAAATGACAGTGCTTTCGCCACGAGGGTCATCACTGCCATACAGCTACAAAGCAAAGTAAACAGAGAACTCAACCAATGGATTAACCAAGACGCCCGAGCACTTGTGCAGGATATACAAGATGTCTTGTTACCCATCATTGACACACAAGAAAATGAATTACAGATTCAAATATCAGAGGTAGTGCAGAGTGCAAGGTTATCCATCATTATTGGACTATTTGTGAGTATGCTGCTCGTTTTTGGCATTATTATCTTCTCTTATTTTATTATCAAAAGCCTCCAGCAGTCTATCTTGAAGCCCATTTCTTTGCTCAATAAACTGGCACAAGGCAAAATCGTCAAAAGTGAAGACCTTGTTAATAATGAATTAGATGAAGTCATTTTGGCAAGTAACAAACTAAGCCAAAATTTACAAAAAGCCTCCGAATTTGCAAAGAGCATCGGAAAAGGAGATTTTGATACAAACTTTCAGCCTGATAATGAAGAGGACGTACTCGGAAACGCCCTCGTGCAGATGCGCCAAAGACTCAAAGAAGTAGCCGAAGATGACCGCAGAAGAAGCTGGGTAAGTGAAGGGCTTACCAAGTTTGGAGACCTTATCCGCACCAACAGTGATAGTCTTCACAGGCTTTCAGATATATTTTTGTCCGAACTCATAGAATACCTCGGAGCGAACCAAGGAGGTGTGTTTATCTCTCGTCTAGAAGATGAAAGAAGTGAATACATAGCCAGTCTTGACCTCATCGCCTACTATGCCTATGACCGAAAAAAATATCAAAACAAAGTTACAAAAGTACACCCACACTATGCAGGTGATTTGGTGGGGCAGACATTCTTAGAAAAAGAAAAAATATATCTTAAAGAAATTCCTGATAACTACATCAACATCACCTCAGGGCTAGGAGATGCACCACCTTCATATCTCTTGCTGATTCCGCTTAAAGTGAACGAAAAAGTAGAAGGGGTCTTAGAACTGGCTTCTTTTCAGGCTTTTGAGCCGCATCAAGTCCTTTTTATAGAAACCATAGGAGAGACCTTCGCAGCTTCTATCACTGCCGTAAAAGTAGCAGAACATACACAGGTTATCCTCAATGACTTGCAAGAAAAAACGGAAAGCCTGCAAGCCCAAGAAGAAGAAATGAGGCAAAACATGGAGGAACTGACAGTGACTCAAGAGCAAATGAAACTCAAACAGACCGAGCTAGAGACCCTCAAAGCCAACTTAGAAATAGAGGTGAATCACCGAACCAAAGAACTCAATGAATCTCTCACACGCTTTAATCTCATCAACCGTGCATCAAGTGAAGGACTCTGGGATATGACCATGCCTCATGATGGCATCGTAAGTCAAAGCACATATTTTTACTGGTCTCCGCAGTTAAAAAATATACTTGGATACACCGAGCAGGAGTTCCCCAATAAACTATCAAGTTGGTTTGGTATATTGCACTCTGATGATACTGAGCGAGTGTCACGGGCTTTTATTGAATTTATCAAAGATACAAGTGACAGCATTGAGTTTAGAGAAGAACATAGGTTGAGGCTGAAAAGCGGAGACTATGCCTGGTTTATAGCCTCAGCACAAGCCATCAGAAATCGGAAAGGCAAAGCCATCAGAGTCGCAGGATATATTAATAACATTACTGATTCTAAAGATTTGGAAATAGTACTCGAAGAACTCAAAGAACAAAAAGAAGTATTAGAAAAAAAACAAATCGAGCTAGAAACCACCAATAAAAAAATGAAGGGCAATGAACTTATCCTCAAAAAAGCCCTAGAAAAAAACAGAGAAAAAGAAAAAGAAATAGCCCAAAATAATCAGTTACTCTCTGATACCAAAAAACGCTTTGAAAGACTCATGGAAAATACACCAGGGGTATTGTATCAATATGAAATGAACCTTGAGAGCAAAAAAGGAAAATATATCTTCATTACACAATACATAGAAGATGTTTTGGGATACTCACCAAAAGAATTTTTAGAGATTCAAGAAGATGAGCTGGATGAAATCATTCACGGAGCAGAAAAAAAAGAATTTTACCGAAAATTTAATGAAGCCACAAAGTTTAACAAACGCTTCGAGTGGGAGGGGAGAATGCTCTCCAAAGACAAAATCTGGAAATGGGTCAAAGTAAATGCCACTCCACACCAAGAAGGCAGCACCGTTTTATTTAATGGATTGCTGACAGATGTAACCCTCAGAAGACAACAAGAGGAAAGACTCAAGAAACTCAATGATAACCTCAAAAAAAGTGAAGAAGAACTCCGAAGCAACCTTATAGAACTGCACAAAACACAGCAGGAGATGGAGCATAAAAACACTCAACTGGCAGAAATGAACCAAAGGGTGCAAAGCAATGAAAAAATTCTCATCAAAGCATTCCAAAAAGTCAAAGAAAAAGAAGAGCAAATTAAGTATAAGAATCAAGAAATGCAGGCAGTACTGGATGCTTCCCTAGATTCTATCTTTACCATTGATAGACAAGGACTTATACAAAATGTCAATCAAATGGCAGAGAAAATATTTGGCTATACCAAAGAGGAAATGCTAGGCAAAAATATCTCTATGATGATGCCTGAGCCTGACCACTCGCAGCACGACCAATATCTCAAAAACTACCAAGAGACAGGAATCAAAAAAATACTCAATAGCACACGAGTAACCAAAGCAAAGCACAAAGATGGTTCAGTATTCGATGTTACCTTGTCTATCTTAGAAGTGAAAGTTTTAGACAAACTTCTCTATACTGGCTTTATCCGAAAGCATGAGGGTAACTAAAAAGAAAAGATTGCAAGCTATCTTCTCAGCGAGCGAAGTCGGCGCTTTTCTGATTTTCGCTGTGCTTTGGCCACTTTGGTGAGTTTTTGCGCTCCTTTGCGGTTTTTTGCTCTTGTGCGGCTTACTTTCAGCCCTTCACCAGATAGCCCTTGGGCTGCTTTGGTGATTTGTGCCTTGTCTTTGCTTTTTAATTTTTTCTTTTTGCCTTTTCCACTTGATTTATCACCCTTTCGCTCTTCTTTCTGTGTCTTTTTTTTGAGCTTGTAGCGGCGTTTTTCTTCTTTGAGCCTTAGTTTCTCAGTTTCATTCATAGATTGCTGTGCATAGCTAGGCAGGGCAATCACAAGCAAAAATCCCATTAATGCATAAATACGAAATAATTTTGACATAATTTGGAAGGTTATTTTTGTATGCCTAACGGTCTAATGCTGAGATTATTTTGATACATGGTGCGGCAAAAGATGTTTGGTTTGTTTTTGTGTGCCCTGCAGGGGCGTGGCTTCACAGCCGTTTCAAGTCTATTGTCAGACTTTCTGTCCAGATTTAAACTGATGCATGAGCTTGCTGAGTGCCTTTAGTTGTTCTTCTTTGATGTATTTTGATTTTTCTGTGTCAGACATCATCTCAAAAAGACGGCTGATGTCTTCTGGAGTATGGTTGCTCTTAGAAGCCAGTCTATTCAGGATTTCTTTAGAAGGGCTGGCATCATGCACAAAATACTGCTGTCTGAGATACTCACGAAAGAGGCGGACTTTCTTTTGTGCTATTTTAAGGTGGTTTTTGGATTGATAGTGCATCTGCCCCACCACACCCACAAAATCCACTGTGTCATTTCGGAGAGGCTCTACCACAGGGATAATTCTTTGCTTGCGTTTGCTCTCAAAAATCAGGAGAAGCAGCATCGTGAACAAACCCAAATACAAGGCTGCACGCAAAGAACGGCGACTGAGCAAAAAGCGAAATATATTTTTAGACTCTTCACGCCCCACCTTGTAATATTCATCCCAATAGATGTCTTGCTGTGGAAGATAGGCAAAAGTACCCTCAATGAAATCTTGGTTGTCAGCCTGCCATAGCAAGTGATAGTTGGTATAGGCTAGAGGCGTACTGCTCAGATAAAAACAACCTTTTCCTAGCGGCAGGCGCAGCAGCACCGCCTTGTTGTGTTGGTTTCGGGCAAGCACTGCCCCGGACTTAAACTTAGAAAAATAATGCTGTGCTGTGCCAGGCATAAATGAAAATGACTCAGACTGCGTCAGTCTAGGGCTAGTAAAATGAATCTGCATAGAATCTAATACATTCTCTTCATTTGATTGAGATGCTGTAGAAAGCTGCAAACTGTCTGCAAAAGCACCCTCAAAACGCTGAGCTGCCACAAATACGTGCCCGCCCTCTCTGACATATGTTAGCAGAGATGCAGCATCAAACTGCAAAGGGTTGAATTTTTCATTGATAAACAAATAATTAAAACCTGTCTGCCCTGATTCTGTAAGTATTTCATACAGACTTTTGCGCACAGTGCTGATTTTTTGCTCAGGAAACAAATCTCCAAAACGTTCATAAAGTGCTTTATTTCCGAAGGGGCGAGTGTCTAAGCTAGAATAAGAGGGCCTCCATTTCCACTGTTCTTCTTCATTTTCCTCATCAAGTGCAATAGAAAATATCAATAAGACAATGCCCAAACCAATAAAAATAAAATTTGAATACTTCATAGTCATTTACTTGGCGTGAACGGCACTGATTTTATCAAAGAAAACATCAAACTCTTTCTGAATGATTTTAAAATCAGCCTCAAAGAGCTTAAAATCACCATAGTGGACATATTCAAACCAATGAGTCATCTCCTGAAAATCTTGCCCAAAGTCTGTTTTAGAGAGTTCTTTCACATAGGTTTGGTTCGTTTTGTCTTTTTGCCATTTGATGAGTTTTTTTTCATCTAGAGCTTTGAGTGTCTTCAGATAAAGCCACCTGATGGCAAGGTCAAAATCACCTTGTATAAGTGCTTGATTGATTTTTTGCTCAAAATCTGCTACTTGCCAGTTTTCTAGCTCATCCGTGAGCAGCACACTGGGCCTAGCGGCTGTTTTGCCTGAGCGGAAGAGTTTCTGAATGTCTGAACCTGACAGCCTGATAATGACATAAAGCAGCACCATGCCCGCAAAGATGGCAAATATCCAAGACCAAGCATTTTGCTTCTGCTCTGAATCCATACTCCCGAGAATGAGCTCACGCAGCCAAGCCCTGAATTGCTGCCATAGACTAGGCTCGGCACTGACGTTTTCATACTGATAATCGGGGTCTTGGCGGAGGTTTTCCAGTTGTTTTTGGTCAAATTGATACACCCTTTCTGGTCTGGGTGCAGTCCTCTCTTGTGCTGGCAAAGCCACAAAGGCACTCATCAGCCAAACACAAATATACAAGCATGGATGATGACTATTGGGCATATATTTTTTTATCAATATCAGCGTTTTACTCCTTTCACTTCTTTTCTGAGTCATTCTGTAAGAACCCGCTGTGCTACACAGGTTATTTTGTGCCATTCAACTTACGGATTCTTTCAGGATGATGAGGTGATGGTCTGCCCATCATTCAAAACTATTTCTTTTTACCCACAAACATCATATAATCCCAGACACCCACCAAGCCAGGTTTGATTTTACAGTACTTGGTATCAAAATTATCTATCAGATAAGGCACTAGCTGCCCGTCAAGCCTTACATGGTTGCTTCGCATAAATTTTCTGTAGGTTTCTACATTTGCTTTATGAAAATCTACCACTACCACCACACCCTGCTCGGTGAGGTCATGGGGTGCTTGGTCTAGGAGTTCTTGCCATTGAGGGTTAATCATGGTAAGGGCATATGAGAACAAAATTACATCAAACTCCCCATTGTATTTATTTCCTTTCTCATAAGGCTCTTCTAATAGGGTAAGTCGGTCTTCATAGTCTGAGAGATTTTTCTCTGCCTGTGTGAGCATATCACCCGATACATCTAAGCCATAAAGCTCGGCATTCGGAAACATCTGCCCTAGTTTGCGGAGATTTACACCTGTGCCACAGCCCACTTCCAATATTTTGATAGAAGCATCAGCAGGAAAGGGGATGTGCTTCAGCACAGTATTGCGTCCATAGAGAAAAGTCCAGCGTGTGGCATCGTAGATTTTTGCTTGAAAAGCATAGTAACTTCTCATAGACTCAACTTGCCCTTCACGGTTGGTAGAAATCTTATCCTTCATCATAATTTATTCAACAAAAAGAGATTTAAAAAAAGCAAGACTTTTGAAGTGTGTATTTTCCAAAAGTCTTGAGTTTTGACAAAATATTGGCAATATTATAAAATATCTTTGTGAATAAAGTCAAAAATTCGTTTTCCTATCTCAATATTGTTCACATCTACCTGATTTGCTTTGGCTCGGGCTATTTTTACTGCCTCAAAAAGTGTGTCTAATCGGCGGAGCAATTCATTTTTTTGTGAAATCGTGATTTTGCCTGAGGTATAAGTAGTTTCATATTTTCCTACCTGAAAATCAAGGTAAAGAAGCTCAGTCTGTGCGGGGTGTTTTTCGGTGGCTTCATACTTGACAATTACCTTGGGGCGTTTGACACTCCTAAACTTCACCTCTGGCTCAGTTTTATAGATATTGTCTTTTTTGTCAAATTCCCATTTTCTGGTAGGGTCTAAGGTAGGCACAGCTTGGTAAAGCTCTTTGAGTTTGGTGAGGTGTGCTTCTAGGGCAAGGAGGGAAGTGGCAGAGAAAGTGCCAAATTTTACGCCATCTACTTCTAAATCAGCCCTGGCTACATTAGAGGCATTGGTTTCTTCTTTGGAGATGTGTGCATCTATGCCTGCCACGACTATGCCTGCGGCTTCATCTATTTTTTGTTTGATGGTGTGCACCATTTCTTTGGTTTCGTCCGGGATTTGCTCAGAGTCTTCTTCTAGAGCAATGTACCGCTTCACCATTCCATCAAAATAGGGGTCTTTTTTTGTGAAAGTATTGCGAGCTTCGCCTACGGCTTGGTTGGCTTTGTGCTTGCGGTCTTGCTCTACGGCAAGTAATTCGTGTAGTTTGTTTGCCATGGTATTTGATTTAAGAAAAGTTTTTTTTACAGCCCTCTAATTAAAGGTTATTTTTCTTAAAAAACAAATATTTGAGACAAAGATAAAGCCAATTACAAAGAGGGCAAGCTTTGTAAAAATGCACAGCAATGTGGTTTTGTATTTTTATGAGAAGCTACTACGTACCTGCTGTAGCCAATTTAAAAAAATGAACGCCCGCAATTAAACCTTTTCAATAAATGACTATCTAAAATGATATTAACAAAATAATAAGATAAAACTATGATTGAAATTAAAAAAACACTCAGGACAAGTTTTCTTTTTCTTCTCTCTATGCTTATGGTGTCTAGTTGTACTAAATCGGATGAAGGAAATAATGTAAATCCTACGGCAGAAACACTAGACCTAACCAGATTACCTTTTGGAGGCATTGCACCACATAAAATTTTAATTAGAAATCAAGGTAATCCAAATCCTGATTTTCTTTCATTGTGGCTCTGTGGACTTCCCTCAAATGGTGCTGGCGCAAATAATGCCAGTGACTGGACAAACCCTGACGGCACATGGGATTATACTAGAAAACCACAAGTTGAAGGCAATGTAATATGGGTTTCTGAATTTAATATCACATTAGATGGCAATGGTAATCGTGTACTAACAGGCAATGGTTTGCCAAATCACCCAACTGGAGTTTTTCCTATACAACCAGGTACTATTCCATACCAATACGATGGTAATCCGAATATTATTTCTCCGCAACCTTTAAGTTTTACAATTCCTGCATTGCCTCAAGTAGCTGCCACAAAATCTTGTGTAGGATTTGGACCCGCTGGGTATTCCTTAACTGGAAGTGCAATTTATCACGGAGCATCAACACTTGGCACAGATGCTGCCGCTCACGAAATGCTAGATAGATTTGGAGGACATACAGATGGTACAGAAAGATATCACTATCACTTCCCTTCAGAAGACCTACAAGACCACATACACCTCCACACTTCTGGACATTCAGCACTTATGGGTTATATGCTAGACGGGTTTGGCATTTATGGCCCTTACGGAGAAAATGGAGCATTGTTAAAATCGGCAGATTTAGACGAATGCCACGGGCATACGCACCCTGTTCTTTGGGATGGGCAAATGCTTAATTTATATCACTACCATTGGACGTATGACTTCCCATATAATATCGGATGCTACAAAGGAACACCACAATAATAATCTCATAAAAACAAATATATGCCGAAAATAAAATATTTATTCGCATCCTTAGTTTTTGTCTTCTCTATTCTTTCTTGTTCAAAAGACAACAATAATTTAGTCATAATTACTACAAATACCCCAAATATTCTATTGATTATAGCCGATGATTTGGGGAAAGATGCCATCAGTGGTTATCAAGAAGGCAGTATCAAACCAAACACTCCGAATATTGATGCCATTAGAAATAATGGACTATTATTCAATAATTTTTGGGTTAATCCAACATGTACTCCTACGAGAGCTTCCATAATTACAGGTAAATATGGCTATCATACAGGTGTAAAAGGTGTTGGGGATGTTTTGAACGCTTCTGAAACTGTGATTCAAAAATACATAAACGAGCATACAAATAATAAATATGCAACTGCCGTAGTAGGTAAATGGCATTTGTCTGGAAATAACGCCAGTTTCAATCCCGAATCTTTTGGCATTGATTATTACGCAGGCTTAATACGTGGTGTGGTGGATAATTATTATCAATGGCAACTCACAGAAGATGGTGCAACTAGTTTGCAAACAAATTATGCCACCGAGAAATTTACAGATTTATCTATAAACTGGGTAAATGACCAAAGTAAACCTTGGTTTCTTTGGTTGGCTTATAATGCACCTCACACACCATTTCATGTTCCGCCAAGTAATATGCACAGTCAAGGTGCTTTGCCCCAATATAGCACTGGCCTAGATGCTACACCTTATTATATGGCTGCCATAGAAGCTATGGATTTTCAAATTGGGCGTTTGTTAGAAAATATACCTGCCGATGAAAGAGAAAATACCATCATCTTCTTTATTGGAGACAATGGTACGCCAAGTCAAGTGGCTCAAAGTCCTTATACTAGCTCCACAGTAAAAAACACTTTATACCAAGGGGGCATTAATACTCCTTTGTTTATTTCAGGAAAAGGTGTCTCTAGAATGGGAACGGAAAATCATTTATTAACAGGAACAGACCTCTTTGCAACCATCGCCCAAATTGCTGGAATAAGCGTAAATGAGTATAATGACAGTAAAAGTTTTAAAACTTTGTTTTCGCAATCTAGCAGTATTAGAAACTATCAATACGCCGAATTAAAAGACGGCTCAACTGAGTCGTGGACTATAAGCAATGGTACGTACAAACTTTTAATAAAGAGCACAGGAGAGCAAGAAATGTATTATTTAGCCAGTGATACTTACGAACAAAATAATTTGTTAAATGGTGTTTTATCTACTACAGAACAGAGTGCAAAATTGGAATTAGAAGCAGCACTGAATAACATAAGGCAATAAAGAAACTAGCTATAATACAGCACCTGTAAGAGATTGGCGGTTCAGTAGATAAATTAAGTTCATTTTTTCAATCAAAATTTCGTGTGGGTTGAGACAGTTTATGCCTCGAGATTGCTAATTTCTTACAGCCACGGATTTGTTGGACAAGGGGATAGAATGCCTTCCGACAGTGTGTGGAACACGCACCCCCCATTGGCTTTGCAGCAGAAGAGTTCTAAAAAATTACACGATGTCTTTTGGCTTGCTATCTTTGATTTGACATATGTCAAAGAATAGCCACCAAAAAAATCGGAAAGTAGGATGAATGCTGAATTTTTGTGAAGATACTTTTAGAAAAATTGCTCAAATGGTCTTATTTATTTCTAAATTGGGGCATGTTTTATCATTTAATCATCCGAACTTAAATCAATTTACCTATGTCTATCAAAGTCAGGCGTGAAGACGCACTCAACTACCACAGCCAAGGCAAGCCTGGCAAAATAGAGGTAGTCCCTACCAAAGCACTTGGTTCGCAGCTAGATTTAGCCCTTGCTTACTCCCCTGGAGTGGCAGAGCCTTGCAAAGACATTGCCGAAAACAAAGAAAATGTCTATAAATATACCGCTAAAGGAAATCTCGTGGCAGTTATCTCTAACGGAACTGCCGTGCTAGGTTTGGGCAATATCGGGCCAGAAGCCTCCAAACCTGTCATGGAGGGCAAAGGCGTATTGTTTAAAAAATTTGCAGGAATAGACGTTTTTGACCTTGAGATAGACTGCAATGACCCAGAGGAATTTATCAAAATCGTCAAATCATTAGAGCCTACTTTCGGAGGGATTAACCTCGAAGACATCAAAGCCCCAGAGTGTTTTCTTATAGAAGAAGCACTCCGAAAAGAGATGAATATCCCCGTGATGCATGATGACCAGCACGGCACAGCCATCATCACCAGTGCGGGCTTGCTCAATGCACTGGAGCTGGTAGGCAAAAAAATAGAAGACATTAAAGTAGTAGTCAATGGTGCAGGGGCTTCTGCCAACTCTTGTATTAAGTTATACATTTCATTGGGTGTAAGCCGAAAAAACATCATTATGCTGGATAGCAAGGGAGTCATCCGCAGAGACCGTGAAAACCTGGACCCCAGCAAGGCTGAATTTGCCACAGACAAAGATTTACATACACTCGCAGATGCCATGAAGGGGGCAGATATGTTTTTGGGCTTGTCCATTGCAGATGTGCTAGAGGCTGAGATGGTCAAAAGCATGGCCCCCAACCCGATTATCTTTGCACTTGCCAACCCCAACCCAGAGATAAGCTACGAACTGGCCATGTCGCTCAGAGATGACATCATCATGGCCACAGGGCGTTCTGACCATCCTAATCAGGTCAATAATGTACTCGGATTTCCCTATATTTTTAGAGGGGCACTGGATGTAAGAGCACACTCTATCAACGAAGAAATGAAACTCGCCGCAGTGCATGCCATCGCTGATTTGGCAAAGCAGACCGTGCCCGAAACCGTCAATCAGGCATACAGTGACCAAAACCTGACTTTCGGGAAATCTTATTTTATTCCTAAACCTTTAGACCCCCGCCTGATTACGGCCATCTCTCCTGCAGTAGCCAAGGCGGCTATGGACTCTGGTGTGGCAAAACACCCCATCGAAGATTGGCTTCAATACCAGATAGAACTGCAAGAAAGACTAGGCATAGACATCAAGCTCATGTCAAGCATGATTCGCTCTGCACAGAGCAATCCGAAGCGGGTCATCTTTGGAGAAGCTGACAACCTAAAAGTGCTCAAAGCAGTGCAGGTGATTAGAGATGAAAACATTGCCAAACCTATCTTGCTAGGCAATGCAGAGGCAATCCGTCAAAAAATAAAAGAAAATCAACTTGATTTGCTTGATTGTGAAATCATAGACCCCAAAGAATCACCTGAAAAGGTAGAAGAATACGCCCAAGCATTGTATGAAAAAAGGCAACGCAAAGGGCTGACCCTCTACGATGCCCAAAAGCGTATGCTAGACCGTAATTATTTTGGAGCAATGATGCTCGAGAAAGGGGAGGCGGATGCATTTATCTCGGGTCTTACCAAAAATTACCCACAGGTGATTCGCCCTGCACTCGAGATTGTAGGCACACAGCCTGGAGTCAATCTAGTGGCAGGGATGTATGTCATCATCAGTGAAGGGCGTACACTTTTTATAGCAGATGCCACAGTCAATACAGACCCCTCTGCCGAAGATTTGGTCGATATCATCGGCATTGCTAGAGAGGGCGTGCAAGCCTTTGGTTTTGAGCCACGTATGGCAGTGCTTTCTTATTCTAACTTTGGCTCGAGCAGGGGGGCAAGCCCCACAAAAACCAAGAAAGCCGTAGAGCTTGCTAAGAAAAGATTCCCTGATTTGGTCATAGACGGAGAAATCCAAGCCAATGTAGCCCTTAGCCAAGAGCTTTTGCGTGAAAACTATAGCTTCAGTACTTTGGCAGACAAAGCACCCAATACATTGATATTCCCAAACTTAGACGCAGGCAATATTGCCTATAAACTTTTGCAAGAAATAGGCGGGGCAGAAACCATCGGCCCCGTACTTCTTGGCATGAACAAACCCGTGCATATCTTGCAACTAGGCAGTTCGGTCAGGGAGATTGTCAATATGGTAGCCATTGCGGTAGTAGATGCACAGAGAAAATAAATATAAACCCACAGTGTAAGTCGCTTGCTTTGCACTTTGGGTAAAATAAATTAGGCAAGGCTATGCCTAGCCAGTAACTTTTTGGATTGCCAAAATCGCTTTGCCTTTTTTTTAATTAAAATAAGAAATTCGGACGGTATCTATCTGAAATTTATCTTCTGAAAGAGAGTTTTTTTTGAATAGATTGAGGTAAGATTTTTTCTCATTAATCCATTGTGCTTCTAGCTGTGATTTATCGGAGGTATCCATAAAGGATACCCTAAAATTTTGTGCTTTTCCTTTTACAGAGAGATAATACACTGCCTCGTTGCCATTTTGGAGGGTAGCACTTGCCTGAGGGTTGATGAATGTCTGCTTGAGTGGTACTTTGATTTTATAGTCAAGCCCCTTGTCTAGAGTAGCCCTGCCTATGATAGAGAGGATGTTCTTATCAGTTTTGATTTCTGTTTCAGGGATAAAGATGGTCTGATTACGGACTTGGATGATGTTTTTCATTTCCTTGAATTTTACTTGGGCTATCTCATCGGCTTGTATTTTTCGGGCGATGTCTTTCATCAGCACCAAGTCTTTGAGCTCGCCCGTGCTGAGGCGGCTGTCTATGTCTGCCACGAGGTGCTCAAACAGAATCAGCATATTTCTATCAAACACAAGCCCCCCTTTGATGTCTGCATTCAGTGTTCCTTGTAGATTTTGTTCCTTGATAAAGTCTTGTGAAAAATCTTCGAAGGCATAAAAAACCTGCTCGGCTTGGGTATCTGTCAGAATTACACGCCCATCAAGTCTGATAAAGTTTTCTTTTTGGGCATTGCAGATGCCCAGCAGATGCACTGCGCCCCCTGCGAGGTCGAGGTGTAGGTTGCCTGTCCTAAACACTTTTTCTTTGAGTTCGATGTCGCCTTTGAGTTTTGTTCCTTTGAATTTTCTAAACAACAGGCTGTCTATGCTGCACTGCAAGTAAAGTTCTATATGTTCAGGTGCATTAAAAATATAGCCTGTGGGGTTAGGCTGAGTAGGGTTGGGTGCTGAGATGCCAGTGAGGGCATTTTTGAGAAGGTCTTCGGCATCTATTCTTTGGGCATAGAGTCTGCCATCTAGCAGCAGTATTTGTGCAGGCTCTAAGAGATAGGGCATGAGGTTGAATATTTTCCCATTGATTTCAAAATCACTTTTTCCTATTTTCCCTTCTGCTTGTTGTATGTTGGCTTGGTTATTTACCAAATCTAAGCGAAGCTGAAGGTCTTCATAAGCCATCGGATTGTGCCGTATTTTGAAGCTCGTATTGGCAAGCTCTAATTGTCCTGTGAGTGTAATTTTCTTTTCGCTGGGTTCTTTGTCTGCTTTTAGTTCTGCCCATTCTCCATCAAAATTGAGTTTAAAGCCCAGCAAACCCTTGATATTTTGGAGGTGCTGCATGGGGTAAAATTCATTCCAGTAGGCGAGGTCTATCCCTGCTTCGGCATTGAAGGCAAGGTAGGGTTTGCGTAAATTAGAGAGGTAAAAATCAGCCTGAAAACGGCGACTGCCTATGCTGCCTTGTATGTTTTCTAGCCTGAGAGAGGAGGTTTCAAGGCCATTGGCATCTCCGCTGCTAAATTTCCCTTCAAAATTGAGTTTTTCTATGCTGCGGCGCACATTGTGCTTGGAGTGAATGGCGATGTTTTTTCCGCTAAAATGAATGCCCAAGTGTGGGTATTTTTCTTGAGTCCATTCTCCTTTCCATTCCCCCCTAAAATCTACCTGCCCATAAGAGGTGAAGCCCTGCCACTCTCTGTAATATTGCTCAGGGAGCAGTGCGAAGATTTGCCCCAAATCTTTTTGAAAGCCACTAAATCTAAAATCAACCTCGGGTGTTTGTTGGGGACTGATGCCGTAATTTCCTTCTAGTACAAAATCAGTTTCTTTGAGTCTAAAACTGCCTTGGCTAAGTTGGATACTTTTTTTGCTGGCTTCATAGCTTGTTTTTCCAGCAAAACTTACTTCTCTCTCTTCCCAAAACACTTGGTTTTGGCTACTAAGTTTGAGCGATTGAAGCCTGCCTTTCCATCCAAAAACAGGGCGAGATAGAAGGCTGAGTGCCTTGCCGTTTAGGTTTTTGATATGAAAAGTATGGTATTCTTTGGGGGAGGTATAGCTAATTTCTACATCATCAAGCTGGTACTCATCCATGGGCCACTGTAGCTTATCGGCTTTGCTCTGAGGTGTTTTTTTCCATATCTGGGCATAGTTGCTTTGTTTTTTTGAATTTCTTTCTAGGTGTATTTTTGCACCTTCTACATAGACTTTCTTTACTTGGTATTCTCCCTGAAATAAAGCCATTAGTCCCAAAGAAAAATGCAAACTCGTGAGTTCTGCCAAGGCTTTTTCGGAAACTTTCGCACTGTCTTCTGCCAAAAAAAGCACTTTCTCAAAACTCAAAGTAAGTTCGCCAGGCTTGGTGATATAATTCAGGCGGGCATGTGCATATTGAAACTTTCCCTTGAAATTTTCTTTGATTTTTTGGGTGATTCGCACAGCGATATCTTGGCGATATACATAAGTGAGCAGCACACTTGCCAAGAGCATAGCCAAACACACAATGCCAAAGATGAATGCTATTCTGCGAAAAGTTTTCCCCATGTTCAGACCAGTTTTTTTGAATCTTAATTAGTAACGAACCTCAATCAGTCGCCAAATTACTGATATTTATTGAATTAACACACAATCTACAGAGACATAAGCAGACAGCAGCTTCACAAAATCAAAGGAAAATTACAAAAGAAGCAGCTATTTGAGAAATCTAATTAAATTCTGCATATTTGCCCATATATCCAAAAAAATAAATTGTCTATGAACCCCACTTTGCAAACCGAAATAAAAGACCTAGAAAACGCCTTAGAATCAATGGATACAGCAGGCACAGAGGCTGAAAATGCTGCTGCCCAAAAGAAAATACTTTATCAAATCGCCAAAAAATACGATGAAGCTCAAGAATGGGACACCGCCAAAGAATACCTCCAAAAGGCTTTTGGACTTCTTAAAAGTTACAATCCTGAAGAAGGAGAGGAGGCTGAGTTACTTTTTAATTTGGCAGGCATTGCATTAGACCAGCAAAAAAACCAAGAGGCAGCACATTATTACCAGCAAATCTTGGATTTGCCAGAAAGTGATTATTGGGGAAAGGCATACTACGGAGTCGGTTTTTATCAGATGAGTAGCCAGCAATGGAAAGAAGCCCTCACAAATTTTGAAAAATCTCTTGACTGGAATCAAGGGCGAGGTTTGAGTGAAGACCTAGGGAAGATTCATCACCTACTTGCGGTTACATATCTCCAAGAAGGGCAAAATGCCCTCGCCTTAGAGCACTTTGAAGAATCTGTGGCACAGCACACAGCACAGCAAAACTACCAAGGTCTGGAGCGTACATTTTTCAATCTAAGGCAATTTATCAAAGAAGCCATGCGTCCGCAAAACCAGCTCACATTCTACCAAAATCATATCCAACAAAGCGAAGAAGAGGGGCAAGAAGCACTGGCAGGCTTCTGGTATTATTACCGTGCCTTGTGGTATGAAGAAGAGCAGCAAACCCAAGCCGCTCTCCAAGATTTTGAGAAAGCACTCGAGCTGCATCAAAAACAGCAAGTAGATAATCTCAAGGGCTTGCTCTACTATCACATCGGGGCACTGTATGAAGAAGTAGGCAGACACGGGCCAGCCATCTTGTATCATGCAGAAGCCCTAGAAGATATGATGGCAAAAAAACAATATGCCAAAGTGGGGCTGATTGCGTACTTTTTGCAAAGCTCACTGCAAGATGTCAAAGATGAAAACCTCCTCCAAAAAATACAAGACCTCCAAAAACAAGTAGAAGCACTCGGGCTAGGACTGGACCAAGACGATGCCGACACAGAAGAAAATGCACAGACACCTGACTGGAGCAGCAATGACTCCATAGCCGAGCACTTGGCAGCAGTAGTAGAGATGAATCAAAAAGCCCTCGAAGAAAGGCAAAAAGAACTTAAAAATAACCTGCCCGAAACTTGGAGTGATTTCTTAGAGGCTTCACAAGAAATGGACGAGAGATATGCCCAAGCACATAAAAATGCTTGGTTTGGGCGAAAGAAAAAAGAGCAAAAACACCAAGAGTTTCGGGCAAGTCTCCTCTCTGATTTAGCTCAACTTTTGCAAGATACCAGCCTGAGTGCCGAGCAATTAGAAGAGATTAAAAAGTTCAAAGAAGGTCTTACAGTGTGAAGCCTAAGGGAGGGCTTTTGCCGTGCTGTAGGCATCCGAAGGAGGGGGAGAGGAGGCCAGGCAGCAAGCAGATTCTTACAGCATACAAAGACGAGACATTGGAAGAGCTTTTAAATGAAAAACCTTAAAATCAGATAGTTATGCCATATTTCTGCAAAAAAACAATATTGCTAAGTATTTGTGTGATATGCTTTCAGCACACTCTTTTAGTAGCTCAGATAATCTCAGGCAAGGTGATGAGCCAAGCAGATAAAAGCCCTCTGCCTTTTGCCAATGTCTTCTTAAACAATACCCAAATAGGCACTACCACCAGCGAAAAAGGTGAATTTGTATTGACCAATATTTCCGAAGGTGCGTATGATTTGGTAGTGTCCTACATTGGTTATGAGGTGGCAAGTCAGATGATTACCGTTTCTAAAAACAATGTACCTATCGAGATTGCACTCATTCCTAAAAGTACTGAGCTTGCCGAAATCGTAGTAGAAGAAGATAAAAACTGGCAATCTAATTATGCTTTTTTTGTGGAAAACTTCATCGGCAAAACTCCCCTTGCCAGCCAGTGCAAAATCATCAACCCTGATATTTTGTATCTTAAATATGATTATGATAGCCTCATACTCAAAGCGAGGACTGATGAGTTTTTGATTATCGAAAACAAAACACTAGGGTATAAGATAAAATACTTATTGGTGTCTTTTAGAGATGAAGGACGCACTCGGTATCAAACTACTTTGGGTTATGCCCTATTTGAAGAACTCGAAGGCTCAGACAAACGCAAACAAAAGTGGCAAAAAGAAAGAGACAAAGCCTACAAGGGTTCTTTCAGTCATTTTTGCAGAGCATTGCTTGACAATGCTTGTGAAAAAGAAGGCTTTTTAGTACGCAAACTACAGCGAGTGCCTAACCCAGATAGATTGCCTGATGATAGCATCAAAATCGCTTTTCAAAGTCTTCGCAATCAAGGAGTAAGTTTAAATTCTGATACACTGGCTTATTGGTCAGCAGAGTCAAAGAAACCTCGCTTGGTAGAGATTTTGAACCCCAACCTCATCGCCATGGATACCTTGCTCTCACAGCAACAAGATTACACACTGTTTCGGTTTAAAGATTATCTCTACATTGTCTATAACCAAGAAAAAGAAGATGATTTGTATCTCCAGCAACAAGCCAGATTCGGGCGAGAGCCGAGGAAAAAGTCTTTTCAGAGTTCTGTCATTAGCTTGATAGATACCGCTGTGTATTTTGATTCAAAAGGCTATATACTCAATCCACTGGCTCTCCTGACAGAGGGCTACTGGGCTTGGCAAGAAAAAATAGCCGAGATGCTGCCCATAGATTATGTGCCTGAGGAAACAAAAATAAAATAAATAGCCCTACCTCAGCTCCCCAAAAAATCTTTAACTTTGAATACTTAAAACAATACATTCTATAACTTAAAACTACATGGCAAAAAAAGACCCGAAAGAAACTCCTATGATGAAGCAATACAACCGCTTCAAAAAACAGTACCCAGGTGCATTGTTGCTTTTTAGGGTGGGAGATTTTTATGAGACTTTTGGAGAAGATGCCATCACCACCAGCAAAATACTAGGAATTACGCTCACCAAACGGCACAACGGGGCAGCCTCAGAGATAGAGTTGGCGGGCTTTCCGCATCACTCCCTTGAGTCTTACCTTCCTCGCCTTGTGCGGGCAGGACAGCGAGTAGCTATCTGTGACCAAGTAGAAGACCCTAGATTCACCAAGACACTGGTCAAGAGAGATGTAACCGAACTGGTTACACCCGGGATTTCGTATCACGACAATGTGCTGGAATTTAACCGCAATAATTATCTCGCTGCCATTTGCCATCAAAAAAACCAATACGGCATTGCTTTTTTGGACATTTCTACGGGAGAGTTTTTGACTGCCGAAGGGAATAAAGAATACATTGACAAGCTGATGCAGAGCCTTGAGCCTGCCGAAGTGCTGTATAGCAAGGCATTGCGTGCAGAGTTTTTTGAAGATTTTGGAGATAAATTACAGGTTTTTTTCTTAGAAGATTGGTTTTTTAAATATGATTTTGCCTTTGATTTGCTCACCAAGCATTTTGGCGTGCCTTCCCTCAAGGGCTTTGGAGTAGATGCCTTTCCGCAGGGCATTGCCGCAGCAGGGGCTATTTTACATTATTTGAATGAATCTCGGCAGACCAATATCAGGCACATTGCCAGCCTTGCACGCATAGAAGAAGACCGCTATGTCTGGCTAGACCAATTCACGATTCGTAACCTTGAGCTGCTCTTTCCGCAGCAAGCAGGGGGCGTATCTTTGGTAGAAGTACTTGACAAAACCCTGACACCTATGGGGGCAAGGCTGCTCCGAAAATGGGTGGCACTTCCACTCAAAGACAAGCACAAAATAGAAGAAAGACTCGCCATCGTGGAGGCTTTTAAAGAAGATGACGACCTTAGCGAAGGCACACAAACCGAGCTCAAGCAATGTGGTGATTTAGAGCGGCTTATCTCCAAAGTATCTTCTCGACGTGTGAAGCCCAGAGAACTTTTACAGATTAGAAAAGGACTGGAGAAAGTGCAAAATCTCAAATTAATCTTAGAAATTCAGATACATCCGCAGCTCCAAAAATTTGCCAATCAGCTCAACCCATGCACTTTTTTGCTAGACAAAATCAATAGAGAACTCCTCGAAGAGCCCAAATCTATCATCACTGAAGGGGGGCTGATGAAAAATGGCATAGACTCCGAACTAGATGAACTCAGAGACATCGTCAAGAATAGCAAAGAATACTTAGAAAAAATAAGAGTGCATGCCCTTGAAGAAACAGGCATTTCTTCCCTTAAAATCGGTTATAACAAGGTTTTTGGATTTTATTTAGAAGTAACCAATTCTCATAAACACAAAGTCCCAAAATCTTGGATTCGCAAGCAAACCCTCACAGGGGCAGAGCGATACATCACCGAAGAACTTAAAATCTACGAAGATAAAATCGTCAATGCCGAAGAGCAGATTTGGGTCATAGAGCAAAGACTTTTTCAGGAATTGGTAGAGAATGCCGCAGATTTCACACAGCCTATCCAGCAAAATGCACGCATCATCGCCATGCTTGATTGCTTGTCTAGCTTTGCAGCACTTGCCCGAAAGTATCGCTATCATAAACCCATCATCAGCGATGAAAAAACACTCATCATCAAAAATGGGCGACACCCCGTGATAGAGCAGCAGCTCCCCCCTGAGCAACCTTTTGTGCCGAATGACATTTATTTAGATGACCAAGAGCAGCAAATTGTGGTCATCACAGGCCCCAACATGGCAGGAAAATCTGCCCTGCTGCGGCAAGTTGCCCTGATTACAATCATGGCTCAGATGGGCAGCTTTGTGCCTGCTGAAAGTGCTCAAATCGGTGTGGTAGATAAAATATTTACCCGTGTAGGAGCTTCAGATAATATCGCCAAAGGAGAATCTACTTTTATGGTAGAGATGATGGAGACTGCCAGTATTATGAATAATCTTAGCGATAGAAGTCTTGTATTGATGGATGAAATAGGGCGAGGCACTAGCACCTATGACGGTATCTCGATTGCTTGGGCTATCCTCGAGTTTTTGCACAATCACCGCAAAGCACGCCCCAAAACACTCTTTGCTACACACTACCACGAGCTGAATGAACTCGCCAAAGACCTTCCTCGCATTCAAAACTTTCACGTAACCGTCAAAGAGCTAGAAGGTAAAATCGTATTTCTCCGAAAACTGGCTGCAGGTGGCTCAGCGCATAGCTTCGGAATCCATGTGGCACAGATGGCAGGCATGCCCCCTGAGATAGTCAGCCGCTCCCAAGAGATTATGCATTACTTAGAAGAAAACCGCAGTTCGGAGAATGTAAAATCGGAAAAAAAGCCCGTACAAGAAGCTGTGAAAAATATCCCTAAAAATAACTATCAGTTGAGCTTCTTTGACCCTACAGACCCCAAAGCAGAGCAGCTCAAAAATGCCCTCAATAAGCTAGACATCAACACACTCACGCCCATAGAGGCACTCATGAAACTCAATGAATTAAAGAAAATGTTGTCTTAGTATTGCCTTTTTAAACTGAATGATGATAGAATAGATGGGCAAAATGATATTTTGAGCACAGCATTTGCAGACTAAGTAAAGTGCACGAGCAAAAACAATACTTACCTAGCTATGTAAGTTTATTTTTGGAAATGAAAAAGACACAAAATACATAGAATGAATACTTATAAAAAGCCACTCTTTATACATTGGTTTTATTATGTTTCTGCCATTGTAAGCTATGGAGTAGCTTTTATTTTGCTTTCATTGCATTATTATCAGCAGCATTTAGAGATGTCTGTGGGGGTCTATGTGCTCCTCATTTATTGTGTTGTGTATCCACATATCGCTTTTGGCATACAGTATTTCAAGATAGGATTCAATGAGTGGCATGAGCGGATTTGTATGGTTTTGGATGTGGGGCTTTCGGGCATATTTGGTAATTTTATTGCGTTATTTTCTGCTCCTGCACTTCTTTTTTTTATGCTGACCATGACCAATATCATGCTTGGGCATGGCCTGCGTATTTTTTTGCTGGGTTTGGGCTTTGCCATCTTTAATCTGTGCATCTCTGTTTTTCTGATGGGCTTGCACACCTTTGACACAGTTTCTTTTGAACTTAACGCTGTTAGTGGCTTCCTTACTTTGGGTTATCCAGTGTATTTGGCATACATTATTAATTTCAGAACGAATGCACTCAAGCAGTCTAAAGCCAATCTTAGAACCCAAAAAAATGAAATAGAAGCACAAAAAGACGAGATAGAAATTCAAAGAAATAGTATGCAAGAGCTCAACGAAGAGCTAAACCAACTCAATGAAGAACTTGCGACCACAGTAGAAACAGTTTCTCTTCAAAAAGATAAAATTGAAAAACAAAACGATGACATCACACAAAGCATCAATTACGCAAAACGAATCCAAGAGGCTGTCATGCCGCCTGCCGAGATAATTGATGGGCTTATTCCTCATAATTTTATATTGTATAAGCCTAGAAATATAGTCTCAGGAGATTTTTATTTCGTGGCAGAGCGTGGGCAAAATTTATTCGTGGCTGTCATAGATTGCACTGGGCACGGCATCCCTGGAGCGTTTATGAGCCTGCTCGCCAATGACCTTCTGAGTGATGTCATCATTAGTAGAAATATCACGGAGGTAGATGAAATATTGAATGCACTTAACCAAGGAATCAGAGAAATACTCAGACAACAAGAAACCAAAAACCGTGATGGGATGGACATTGCCTTGCTGAGGATAGACCAAAACACCCACGAGGTTACTTTTGCAGGAGCCAAAAATGCTGTGGTCTATATCACACCTGAAGGTTTATTTCAAGTAAAAGGATGTAACAGGCACATAGGCGGTGAACAGAGAGTGGAGAAAAATTTTGTAAAACATACGCTCCCCATCCAAGAACTCTCTCAGACTGCTTTTTACCTCTTTTCGGATGGCTACCAAGACCAGTTTGGAGGCGAGAAGCGAAAGAAATTTATGATAAAAAACTTACGCAAAAAACTATTAGAAATTCAGGAGTTTTCTTTTGAGGTGCAAGGAGAAATTTTAGACAAAACTCTAGAAGATTGGAAAGTGCGTGGCAAAGAAGCTCAAACCGATGACATTTTAATGATGGGTTTTAGGCTTTCTTAGCAAGTTTTGGGTTCATTTGTATTTTTTTACCTCAGGTCTATGGTGCCAAATACTCAAATACTGACCCGTTGCCATTTTTCTTGCTGAATTTTTTGCTTTTTCTGCATATTCACCTTCAAATAGCTCATCAATGGTCTCAAACCAAAGATGCAACCACTGTCCAAAATGTTTTTGCTCAATGGTATAGTGCAAGTTCGCATCCATATTGATGTGTTTTTGTGTAGGGTTGCCTTTAAATTTTACAATTCCGAACAGATTTGTTTCCCAAAAATCAGTCAATTTACAGAGATGCACTGCCCATTGGTCTTCGGGGATATGACCGTTAAAAATTTCACCTAATAAATCGTCTTTTCTTATTTTTGCATAAAAGGTCTGCACCAAGTTACTTACATCATTTCTATTTTTGATTACATCCATCTAAATTGTGTTTAGGTATTTACTACATCGTTAAGCCGTTCGGTTTTGTCTTCTTTTGAGAGAGTAAGTCTGATGATTGTATCTTCTTTTGCATTTAAGTCGTGCGGGACATTGGCTTCTAACGAGATAATTTCACCAGTTTTCATAAGATGTACTACACCTTGAACACCTAATTCTATTTTTCCTTCCAGAATATGGATTAAAATAGGGAAAGGCGCTTGGTGTTCTTTCATCACTTGTCCGCTTTTCATAAGAATTTGTATTTCTTTTGAGAATGAAGTTTCAATGAGTACTTTGGTTTTTACACGGCTTTCATCAAATGCCAGTTCGTTGTTAAATGACTCTATTTTCATAAGACTATTTTTATAAAAATTTACAAGGTTTTGGATTAATTTAGAAGAAGAAGAAAGGGCTTGGCAAGTACGCAGCTTAGGTTTCTTCGGAGTGATTTGCATGGTTCTTGAACACTTGTGGGGCAAATTTATCAGGAAGCTCTATGCGTGTACGGGGGAGAGATTCGGGGTAGTTTTTTTGCAAGAATACAATCAGCCCTTCACGCACTTCACAGCGTAAATCAAAAGCCTGTGGGGCATTTCTGGCACTCATCAAAGCCCTTACCTGAATACTTTTCTCAGTGGTTTCGGTTACTTGCAGCACTTTCACATTGCCATCCCAGAGAGGGTTATTCTGCAAAAGCTGGTCAAGTTCTTTTCGCATGGCATCAAGAGGTACGGTATAATCTGTATAAATAAAGACAACACCTATCAAATCTGAGGATTGTCTTGTCCAGTTTTGAAAAGGTTTTTCTATAAAATAATTGAGCGGCACGATGAGCCTGCGCTCGTCCCAGATTCTGATAGTAACATATGTGAGGGTGATTTCTTCTATTTTGCCCCATTCATTCTCTACAATCACCACATCATCTAGGCGGATAGGCTGCGCAAAGGCCACTTGAATCCCTGCCACCACATTGGCAATGCTTTTTTGAGCTGCAAAACCAATGACGATGCCCACCACACCCGCAGAGGTGAGCAAGCCCAGACCCACCTGGCGGATAGAATCAAAAGTGAGTAAAATAAATGAAACCCCGAAAAGCACCACCACAAAAGATACAATGCGGTCGATGAGCTTAAACTGGGTCAGTATCTGTCTTGAGCGGAGGTTATTTTCTTTGCTGGTGTCAAAATGGCTAATCAATACCTCACGGATGACGGCACTTGTGCGGCGGATGAGTGTAGAGATGACGATGATAAATAAAATCTGGTAAGCATGATTGCTATAATTGAGTAAGGTGCTGGAGGCATGTTTCTTGATATAATACAAAACAGGCGTAGAGCTCATCAAGACAATGAGCCATAGCCCAGGATAATAAAGATAACGCCTCAAGAGGGGAGGGGCTTTGGAATAAGTAGCAATAAACTTCAACCTCAGAATCCCGAAAACCAAATGATAGATCAGTGAAGATAAAAGCACCAAGCCTAGCATAGAAGCAATAGCACCCAAGCTGCCTGTTTGGGAGTAGATGTAATCTAGAAGTTGGAACATATTCTGAGATTTATTTTTTTAACTGAAACTCCATTATCAAAGGCAAGTGATCTGAAATTTGGAGTGTGTTTTCTTGCTTTACAAAAGCCTGCAGGGGCTGAATGTTAGGTGCATAAAAAATATAATCTATAATCCTGTCAGGGCTTTTGGCTCTGGGGTCATTGGGGAAATGCGTAAAATACTTGCTTGCTTCACTGCTATCTGCTTGTGCTTGGCTAGGGAAGGCATTGTATTTTTTAAAAAGAACCTCAATTTCTGTTTTTTCTTGGTAAGCGGCTTGCTGCAGCGGAGAAAGTTTTTTAAAAGAATTTCCAGGAGGGAGGAGGTTTAAATCACCTGCAAAAATCCAAGGATAGCCTTTGGTGCTGGCATTGTCTAGCAGTTGTTTGGCTTTCATGACCTGCTTTTGCATCGTGTTTGAGCCTTGCGCAAAGGCTGAAAAATGGGTATTAAACAAAACCAAATCTTGCCCACCTTCCACAGGCAATATTACTTCTTGGACGGCTCTTTTGATGTAAAACTGCTGTTTTATCCATTCATAGGCCTTTCTGTTGAAGGGGAGGTTCTCATATTCAATCAAAGGCAGTGCGTGGCGAGTAGCAGATTTGATGTTATATTTAGAGATAATACTGAGTTTCATGCCTGCACTACCTGCCACATTGGGGTCTGGTACAAAAAGAGATTTCCAATAAAAGGCAGAAGTACTGACCTTGTATTCATCGGGGAGGAGTAAAAGCAAGGCTTCTAGCTGGTCTTGGTAATCAGTGCGGGCAGCCCCTTCATCTACCTCTTGCAAAAGCACGATGTCAGGGTTTTCTGCAATAATCACCTTTGCCACTTCTTTGAGTGTCTTCTGAATGGCTGCTTTGCTGGGTCTTGTGGCTACGTTTTTGGCTACTTCTGCACCATCATCATAAAAGAAAATAAAATCTTTGCCTGCCATATACTGCACATTCCAGCTCAATATTTTTACTTTTTGCTGGGCTTGCAGGCGGGGTGCTTTGCCACTTTTTTGTATTG
Organism: Microscillaceae bacterium; assembly: GCA_011390205.1. Lineage (GTDB taxonomy): Bacteria > Bacteroidota > Bacteroidia > Cytophagales > Microscillaceae > JAABSX01. The sequence continues at coordinate 147,711 of JAABSX010000001.1, forward strand.
CTTCGGTCTGTGTATCAGCAGGATACCAGTTGGTAAAGTAAATAAAGCCACCGAGCAGGGCGGTGAGTAAGATAAGAATCCCAAAAAACCACTTAAAAAACTTCCACATAATGCAATGTATATTACAGATTTTTCTTTTTGACAAAGCTAAGACATAAATTTGAATCTCTGCCAATACCGCTTGATTTTAGTTGGCAGAAGTACAGCACGAAATTGTAGTTCGCCTCACCATGTTTTACAAGAAACCTCCTACTTATACAAAAACTTATTGGTCAGGATTTCAGGATTCACAAGATTTTGACACAAAGGACAGAGTCGCTTGGAGTGAGCCCTGTCCTTAAAAAAACGAGGTATAGTTCCCTCTTTTTTCAATTATTGATGTGGAGAACTATACAAGAAAAATCAAGTACTTGCCTCACTAGTAGGAGGGGGATGCCACGACTAGTCGGTGATGGCTTTATTGAAGTATAAACAAAGATTTGGGTGAATCGCCATTTCTAAAACACCAACCAACCAGAATAATGTTGGTGTCTTTTTTTATTCAATAATGATATTATTTATGACACCTTCGCAGGATGATATAGCAAATGACTTAATATTTTTTGTGTCAGAATCACAACTAAACAAAAATTCTCCTGAACTACTATTCGAAACCGATTGTATGAATAAATCATTTTGCCCATAGGTAAAGGCTTTGGTACAATCTTTACCGCAATAATCAACTCCAGATATTGTAATTTTATTGATTCCACTTAATTTAGATAAATCAAAAACTATTCTTGCAGGATATAACCAAATCCCCCTATCATCATGGTCGAAATGACATTTTCCAGTAGTACAATCTTCATCAGTAGTTTTTACATATTTAATTGAAATATTCTCATACAAAAAAGAAGTATCTCTCCGAGTAGTTTTCATTTTGGTAAGATCTATTTTGATAGGTAACAGGTTTGACTCAACATCTGTTTTTTGAAGAGATTTGTATTGTGTACAACCCACGCAAGAAAGCATTGTAATGAAAAATAAGAACTTTAATTTTTTCATATTAACATATTTTAGTTTGTGTTTTATTTAATCATAATGGAACAGACTTGGCAAAGGTAGGGAATAGAAAATACCCAATTTCATCAAAGAACAAATATACTTAAAAAGCACCAAACACCAAAGGTTTTTGCATCATTAAGTCGTGATTTAGTTGTATATTGGTGTGTATTTCAGAATTTTATCTTATATTTGAGTTTAAATGATTCGTAAAGTTTGTATTGATTGAGACAATCAAAACAGTTTGCTGTTGTGGATAAAGCGCTAAGACTAGAGGGGGCATCTATTTTATTTATGGTCAAACCTCTTAAAATTTAGATTTTTCTCCAATCTTTGCACTATGAAAATCGCACTCTTCATACCGCCCCTTACCCAAATCAATACGCCTTATCCAGCTACTGCGTATCTTAAAGGTTTTCTCCAACAAACTAAATACAAAGATGTCTTTCAGGCTGATTTGGGCTTGGAGCTAATCCTTAAAATATTTACTAAATCTACTCTAAGCCAGCTTTTTGATGAAGCAGCAAGGCAAGCAAATTGCTCCCCCAATACACAAGTCATTCTAAATCAGCGGAGAAAATATGAATTGTGTGTAGATGCCGTGATTGCTTTTTTACAAAATAAAAATCCAACTCTAGCCCACAAAATTTGCTCAGGTGATTACTTGCCTGAGGCTTCTCGTTTTGAGGCTTTACAAGAAGAGGTAGAAATGCTTTTTGGCAGTGTAGGCATCAGCGATAAAGCCAAAATGCTGTGTACCTTGTTTCTCGAAGACATCGGAGATTTGATTATTGAGTGTATTTGCCCTTACTTTGGATTTAGTCGCTATGCCGAAGATATAGCACGCTCCGCTACTTCTTTTGATCCGATTCATCAGCAATTAACTGCACCCAATAATAGCCTTGATGCTTTGCTTTGGGAAGTTTTTGAAAAACATATCATAAGAGAAAAGCCTGATGTAGTGTGTTTTACAGTTCCTTTTCCAGGGAATCTTTATGGGGCTCTTAAGTGTGGGCAATACCTCAAGCTAAACTATCCTCATATCAAAATTATGATGGGTGGCGGATTTCCCAATACCGAATTGAGAAGTTTGACTGAGCCGAGAGTATTTGATTTTACAGATTTTATCACCTTAGACGATGGTGAAAAACCTTTGCTGAATATCCTTGAATATTTAGAAAACAAAAGAGAAATCCAACAGCTCAAAAGAACATTCATCCGTCAAAATAATCAAGTAGTATATGTCAATGCTTGCAAAGAAGCGGACATTGCTCATCGCCATTCTGCTACACCTGATTACAGTGGCTTGTTATTGAATCAATACATTTCCATTTTAGAAATGGCAAATCCTATGCACCGCCTTTGGAGTGACGGACGCTGGAACAAACTCACTGTTGCACACGGATGTTATTGGAAAAAATGCTCTTTTTGTGATATTTCTCTAGATTATATTGGGCGTTATGAGCCGACTTCTGCCAAAAAATTAGCCGATAAGATGGAAGAAATCATTGCTCAAACTGGCACAAATGGCTTTCATTTTGTAGATGAAGCTGCTCCGCCACTTTCTTTGCGAGATTTGGCTATTGAGCTGATTGACAGACAATTAGATGTTTCTTGGTGGACAAATATTCGCTTTGAAAAAACTTTTTCTGCTGACCTTTGCAAGCTATTGGCGGCTTCGGGCTGCATTGCCGTGACGGGTGGCTTAGAAGTAGCCTCTGACCGCTTGCTCACAATGATGGAAAAAGGGGTGACAGTCCAGCAAGTGAGCCAAGTCGCCAATCATTTTACCCAAGCAGGCATTATGGTACACGCCTATTTGATGTATGGCTTCCCGACTCAGAGTGCACAAGAAACCATTGATTCTCTGGAAGTGGTGCGGCAATTATTTGAAAATGGGGTGCTGCAATCTGGCTTTTGGCATCGATTCTCGATGACTGCCCACAGCCCTGTTGGTTTAAACCCCGCACTTTATCAGGTCGTCAAAGTCGGGCCAGAAGACGGTACATTTGCCAATAATGACCTCATTCACGAAGACCCCAAAGGCTGTAATCACGATTTGTTTGCCGAAGGGCTGCGTAAATCTTTGTATAATTTTATGCTAGACAACTGCCTAGATTGGTCAGTAAACCAGTGGTTTGATTTTGAAGTACCCAAGACTACACTTTCGCCTCAGTTGATTCAAAGTTATCTGGAAGACTACGAAGAGGATGATAGTTTAAAACTAAAATATCGCTTGATTTGGTTGGGAAATATGCCTCATTTCTTACCACAAAACAAAAATGTCAAAGTAAATTTTGATACACCGATAGGACTTATCCATACCAAAACGGATGCTAAAACTGCAGAGTATTTACACAACTACTTGAAAAACAACCATTTACTTTCTAAAACGCTGATTACTTTCGCTGATTTCTTACAAGAGTATACTGCACATACAGAGCATCCTCAAGAATTATTGCTCGGCTCTGATACTTGGGCAGCCCTGCGACAAAATGGATTATTGTTGATACGGTTTTAAAGTATCACCCTTAGTTGCAAGCACAACGAACCCAAAAAATTCAGAACAAGCTCTTGCACTTTCCCATTTTTTGATTACTTTGGATTACAAAGCAATCAATTTATGAAAAATCTAGAACTCTCTTCACTGGCTAAACTAGCAGTACATTATGTCAATAATACCCGTGAAAATATTTTTTTGACAGGTAAAGCAGGTTCTGGCAAAACCACCTTGCTCAAATACATTGTAGAACATACCTATAAAACCACTGCCGTAACTGCCCCGACAGGCATTGCGGCTATCAATGCTGGAGGCGTGAGTTTGCATTCTCTGCTACAGTTGCCCATTGGTAGTTTTATCCCTCAAGATGGACAAGCCCCCTTGATAGAAGGAAGGCGATTTTATACACCCAAAGCCGTATTGTCAGAGCAAAGAATGAGCAAAGACAAAAAAAGATTATTGCAAAGTCTTGAGTTGTTGATTATTGATGAGGTGAGTATGCTTCGTGCCGATTTATTGGATTGTGCCGATTTGATATTGCGTCATGCCCGTTTTAAAAAAAATAAACCCTTCGGTGGAGTACAACTATTGTTTATTGGCGACCTCAGCCAATTGCCTCCAATTGTACGCAATGAAGAGTGGGGTGTATTGGCAAAATATTATGAAACTATGTTCTTTTTTGGAGCAAAGGTTCTCCAAAATAAGCCTCCTGTACATGTAAGGCTAGATAAAATCTATCGGCAGTCTGACCCTGTTTTTCTGGATTTACTGAATCGATTGCGTGACAATCAACTGATTGAAGCAGACATCCATTTATTGAATGGACATTATTCCAAAGATTTTTCGGCAGATATTAAAGAAGGGTATATTTATATTACCACCCACAATTACAAAGCAATAGAGATGAATAGCAGAGAGTTGCAAAAACTTTCTACCCCACTTCAAAGCTACGATGCCGAAATCCAAGATGAGTTTCCTGAAAATCTCTATCCTTGTGATTTACAACTTGAGCTGAAAGTGGGGGCACAAGTAATGTTTATTAAAAATGACATAGGCGAATACCCACGTTTTTTTAATGGAAAAATCGGTAAAGTGGTTGACTTAGATGACGATAACATCGGCATACTACTAGAAGATAATGGTGAGGTAATTTATCCCGAAAAAAATGTCTGGGAAAACAAAAGATACACCATCAACAAAGACACAGGAGAAACCGAAGAGGAAGTCATCGGGACATTTACGCAATACCCGCTCAAACTAGCTTGGGCGATTACGGTGCATAAAAGCCAAGGATTGACCTTTGAGAAAGCCATTTTGGATTTGGCAGGTTCTTTTGCACCTGGGCAAATGTATGTAGCACTTTCTCGCCTGACAGCTCTGGAGGGATTAATTTTGGCTTCACTCATTCCTACACAGGGCATGGCACAAGACCCTATATTACTCACTTTTAATAAAAACAGACCCAGTGAAGCAACCTTGCAAGAAAATCTGGAGCAAGCCCGAAACCACTTTTTGGTAGAATATACCCAGCAAGCCTATAATTTAAAAAACTGGGAAACCTTGCTTCAAACTCATTTAGAGTCTTTTGATAAAGACGAAAATCGCTCTACCAAACAAAACTACAAAGATTGGACACAAGATTTATTGAATGATTTTAAACCTGTAAAAGAAGTAGCCGAAAAATTTCAACAACAAATTACCAGAATCTTTCAAACAGAAAATCCCCAAAATCTTCCTAAAACTTTGCACGAAAGGGGCAGCAAGGCAAAAGACTATTTTTTACCCTTGTTAGAGGAGAGAATAGTCGCAATCCGCAAGCACAGGCAAAAAGTAAATGAACAAAAGAAAATTAAAGGCTATGCGCAAGAACTCACAGAGCTTGAACAAACACTTATTCAAATCAAAAAAGACATGATTAAAGTAGGGCTTCTGCTGCAAAATACAGCCGAAGGTCGCTTGATGAGCAAAGAAACCCTACAACAGGCCAATGAATACCAAGCTCAAAATCGGAAGTTTGCAGAAGTCAAAAATACAATCAAATTGAAGACCCACGAGGTTTCATTCAGACTTTTTCAAGAAGGCAAAAACATACAAGAAATTGCCGAAGAGCGAGGCTTAAGCATAGGTACGATAGAAACCCATCTCACAGGCTATATTGAAACAGGACAAATTCAAATTCATCAATTTGTGTCTGAGCGTGATGTAAACTTAATCTTAGAAGCTTCCCAAAAACTTGAAACAGACCAACTATCTCCCTTGAGAGAATACCTAAAAGAGGCTTATTCATACAGTGTTCTACGAATGGTGATGGGGTATAAGAAGTATCAACAGCGTATTGTCACGCCGTAGGCATCTGCTATAGTACGTATCCTTTTTCTCTGCTTTCAGATTCCTACGGAATGACACCTCCAACTGGTCTTAGTTTGCGGTAAGCATAACCTACAGCAGCAAACTGCTCTTAGCGATACGAGACGCTCAAAACAGTTTGCTACTGTGGGTAAAGACACCAATACCAGAGGGGGAGATTAGGTACTTGTCTCTATAGCCTAAAATCTAGCATGGGTTTACAAATAATTTCCCGAACTTTGTGCCAAATTCTATCATCATGAAACACCTTTTAGGCATCAAAGAATTAAGCCCTGCTAAGATTGGAGAGATTCTGGACACAGCAGCAAACTTCAAGGAAGTCATCAATCGCCCCATCAAAAAAGTCCCTTCGCTGAGGGATGTAACCATTGCCAATGTTTTTTTTGAAAACTCCACCCGCACACGGCTGTCTTTTGAGCTTGCCGAAAAACGCCTTTCGGCAGATGTGATTAATTTCTCGGCATCTGGCAGCTCTGTCAAAAAAGGGGAAACCCTCCTAGACACCGTCAATAATATCTTGGCGATGAAAGTGGATATGATTGTGATGCGGCACTCGAGTGTAGGCGCACCTCATTTTCTGGCAAAACACATCTCTGCCAACATCATCAATGCAGGCGATGGCACACACGAGCACCCTACACAAGCCCTCTTAGATGCTTTCTCAGTAAGAGAGAAATTAGGTGAAATTGAAGGTAAAAAAATAGTAATTGTAGGGGATATCTTGCATTCAAGAGTAGCACTTTCCAATATTTTTGCCTTCCAAAAGCTAGGGGCAGAGGTCATGGTCTGTGGCCCTATCACACTTTTACCCAAGCACATCCGTGAGCTAGGTGTAAAAGTAGAGCTAGACATCCACAAAGCCCTTCAATGGTGTGATGTAGCCAATGTACTCCGCATACAGCTCGAAAGACAGCAGATTAAATATTTTCCTTCTCTGCGTGAATATACATTGTATTATGGCATCAATAAAGCAATGCTTGATTCATTAGACAAAGAAATCGTGGTGATGCACCCTGGCCCCATCAATCGTGGGATAGAACTCAGCAGCGATGTGGCTGATTCTGAGCATGCCATCATCTTAGACCAAGTAGAGAACGGGGTGGCGGTGCGTATGGCAGTGCTGTACTTATTGGCAGGGCAGGTAAGTTAAGGTTAAATCCTAAAATATAATTATTCCTAGAATAGCCTGTAAAAATTTATTTCACTACAAACAAGTAAAGACAAGATACATGATAATTTTATTGATAAAATCAATTTTTATCTGATAAAAAACACTGTTTTTTTTGATTAAAAATATATTTAAACTTTCTTTATTTAACTTGCTCATTTGCAGATATTTATAATTTTAGTAAGATTTTTTTTGATGGATATGTCTTGAATCAATGGAGTTTTTCATATCTTTGCTATCACCCCAAACCTTAAAAACGTACAGAAATTGGCAGACTCAAAAAACAATACATCACGAAACCGCAGCAACAACCCCAACTACCAGATGTCTAATCAGCTAGGCAAACTCCCACCTCAGGTGCTAGAGCTAGAAGAGGCAGTTTTGGGTGCGCTGATGATTGAGAGTGATGCACTTAATAAGGTCATTGATGTCTTGCGTCCCGAGACTTTTTACAAAGTAGCGCATCAGGAGATTTACCAAGCTATTTTTGAATTATTCTCCGAGTCTGAGCCTATTGACATGCTCACCGTCTCACAGCAGCTCCGCAAGAAGGGTAAATTAGAGCTCGCTGGAGGGCCTACTTACATCATGCGGATGACCACCAGTGTAAACTCCGCCGCCAATATAGAGTACCACGCACGCATCATCACTGAGCAAGCCATCAAGCGTGAGCTAATTTCTATTGCCTCTGAAATTCACAAAGATGCCTTTGAAGACAGTACGGATGTATTTGAGATGCTGGACTCGGCAGAGCAAAAGTTGTTTCAAATATCGGAAAGTAATATTCGTAAAAATTTTACGATGATGTCGCCTTTAGTGCAGCAAGCCATCAAAGAAATAGAATCTCGAAAAGACCTCAAAGATGGGCTTACGGGAATCCCTACGGGGCTGACAGCCCTAGACCGCATGACAGCAGGCTGGCAAAAATCTGACCTTGTCATCTTGGCAGCAAGGCCAGGCATGGGCAAATGCCTAGGCAAAGGCACAAAAGTATTGATGTATGATGGGAGGCTCAAAAAAGTAGAAGACATACAAATAGGTGAGCAATTAATGGGTGATGACAGTACGCCTCGCAGGGTGCTTTCATTGGCAAGAGGCATTGAGAAAATGTACTGGATACGTCAGAACAAAGGCATTGATTACCGTGTCAATGAAAGCCATATCCTCAGCCTAAGAAGAAGTAGAAATGAAGGAAAACACCAGCACAGCGAGGTGATGGATATTTCGTTGAAAGAATACCTTGAAAAGTCAGATAAATTTAAGTCTAACTACAAAGGCTTTAAAGTGGCCGTTGCTTTTCCTGAGCAATACACCAGCATAGACCCTTACTTTTTAGGATTGTGGCTAGGAGATGGGAGTGCAAGTGATGTACGCATTGCTACCACAAACACCGAAATCGTCGATTACCTCGAAGAATACGCTCAGGAGCAGTCATTGACTCTAAAAGTATATCAGGCAACAGACAAAGAAAATTCTTCGGGAAAGGCACTTCAAAGTGAGTTGAGAAAATTAAATCTTCTAAGTAATAAACACATTCCACAAAACTACCTTACCAACAGTGAAGCCAAAAGATTGGCATTGTTGGCAGGTTTGCTAGACTCAGACAGGTACTATGCCCCCGATTCAAATGGCTACGAAATCACACTCAAAAGCCAAGCACTTGCCCAGCAGGTGAAGTTTCTAGCCGACACATTGGGTTTTCGCACTTCTCTCCACTCAAAAATGGCTACCATCAAAACCATTGGCTATGAATGTGAGGCATTTAGTGTATGTATTTATGGGGATATTGACAAAATCCCTACCCGTTTGGAACGAAAAAAAGCACGTGGCTGGGAAATCCCTCAAAGCTGGCAACACACTGGAATCCAAGTAATCTATGACAAAATAGACCAATACTACGGCTTTGTGATTGATGGCAATCATAGATTTTTACTGGAAGACATGACCGTAACCCATAATACTGCTTTCTCCCTCTCTGTAGTCCGCAATGCTGCCGTTGATTTTGGGCATCCCGTGGCGTTTTTTTCCTTGGAGATGTCAGAGATGCAGCTCGTCAATCGTCTTATCTCTGCCGAAACTGAGCTAGAAAGTGATAAAATTAAAAGAGGAAACCTTGCCGAACACGAGTGGGCACAACTCTACCATAGAACAAGTAAAATCAGCGAAGCCCCTATTTTTATTGATGATACTCCAGGGCTTTCGGTGCTGGAGCTGCGGGCAAAATGCCGAAGACTCAAAGCACAGCATGATATTCAGCTCATCATCGTGGATTATCTCCAGCTCATGACCGCCAATGTAGGCAAAGGAGGGCAAGGAAACCGTGAGCAAGAAATTGCCTTGATTTCACGCAGTTTGAAAAACATCGCCAAAGAACTCAACGTACCTGTCATCGCACTCTCACAGCTTAGCCGTGCCGTAGAAACCCGAGGCGGAGACAAACGCCCGCAGTTGAGTGATTTGAGGGAATCGGGATGTATTACAGGGGATAGCCTTATTTTGAATAGTGAAACTGGCGAGCTAATTCCTATCAAAGAATTGGCGGAAAGACAAGCACAAATACCTTTTGCATGTGCCGCAGTAGATGGGCAGCTAAAAGTAAAGTCTCATTCATTGGTCAAGGCTTTTTACTCAGGCAAAAAGCAGGTATTTGAACTCATAACCCGCACTGGCAGAAAAATAAAAGCAAGTGCCAATCATCCTTTTTTAAAACTCAATGGCTGGACTCGCCTAGATGCACTCCATATAGGAGATAATATCGCCATCCCTCGCAAAATTAACATTACCCACCCAAGCAATCCACTTACAGATGATGAGCTGATTTTGTTGGCACATTTGCTGGGAGATGGCTGTACAGAACTGCCAAGAGATATTTTTAAAAGTGATACGAATAAAATAGCTCTTTTTATCAGACACCTCTGGGCGACTGGTGGGAATATTTCTTGGAAAAAGATGGCAGATAGAAAAGATTCTGGAGCCATTTATTACGCATCTTCTAGTCGTCAGCTTTGCGAGCAGCTACAGCACTTGTTGCTCAGGCTAGATATTTTGGCCACGATTCTGGCCAAACCCTCTCACAAAGGCCATCGAGATATGTACTATTTAAAAATAGACGGGGTAGAAAATCAAATTAAATTCCTCGAGAAAGTAGGTTGCCATGGCGAAAGAGGAAAGATAATTCCTGAATTGCTTGCGGCTCTCTATCAAATTAAGGGCAATCCTAATGATGATGTAATCCCCAAAGAAGCTTGGGAGCGCATCATCAAGCCATTTAAAGAAATACAGAAAATCACTTGGAGAAATTTTGCCTCAGAGTTAGGAGTGGCATACAACAGTGCTGGATTGTTCAAGCACGAAATCTCGAGGATACGTATGCAGCAAATTTCTCATGTATTGCCTTTAGCCCTGCTGAATCATCTGGCAGAATCTGACGTGCTTTGGGATGAAATCATCGCAATCAATCCTCTTGGAGAAGAAGATGTCTATGATGCTACCGTAGATGAAGTACATAACTTTGTGGCAAATGATATTATACTTCACAACAGCATAGAGCAAGATGCCGACATCGTATTGTTTCTTTATCGCCCTGAGTATTACGGCATTACGCAAGATTTAGAAGGAAACCCCACCAAAGACGTAGGAGAAGTCATCATAGCCAAGCACCGAAACGGCTCGCTGGGAGATGTCAAGCTGAAATTTATAGGCAAATATACCAAGTTTACCAATCTGGAAAATGAAGGATTTAATTTCGGGGGAGATGCTCCCAAAGGGATGATTACACTTTCTAGCAAAGTAAACGAACGCCCTTCTAACCCAGACACTGGAAGCAACGGCGGAGGAGGCTTGCCCCCCACCGACGAGCCGCCCTTCTAAACACTGAGCAAGGATTGAGTCATAAAATCTAATCTTTTAGTATGGCTTGAACTCACTCCATCTAAAACACTCATTGTCAAATACTTAGATTATTCCTTCTCGTGAGAGAGCAGGAATAAGAATGCTAAAACCTAGGACAAGGAAGCCCTGGGCTTAATTTTCTTTTGACCCCATTACGAGGTTTTGCTTTTTTGAGTAGATAACGCAGCGAAAGCTCATGAGCACCACCTGCATCAGGGGCAAGGCTCGAAATCGTAAAATCATAACTGTATCCTATCGCAATATCACCAACCTTAAAGCCTGCCAAGGCAATGATAGACTCGTGGTTGGTAATGCCAGGGCGATAAGGTGTAACAGGGATTCCTCTGTACCAAAGCCCTAGCACTATAGGCTCATAGGTTATATAGACTCCCAAATCTAGCTGCTCAAAACTGCCTTGCCTTTTGTATAAGAAAGTAGGCGTAATGCTTTTTTCACGGTAGCCAGGGCGGTATTGGTCTCGCCAATCTTGGTAGCGGTCCAGAGGGATTTTTACGCCTAATTGTAAGTCATAGCGTATGGGGAGGTTCACGTTTGCCTCATTCTGGGTCTGAGGTTCTAAGACATCTTGCCGAGGGCGGTTCATGTTATGTGCCGAAAGCCCCACAAAATATTTATCTGAATAGAGCAAAAACCCTGTAGAAACATTGAAATAATTAAGGCGGTCAGCATTGAGGTTTTCTTGGGTGCTGCCACTAAAGCCTTGCCCATCAAATTGATCACCGAAGGTAAGGTTAAAGAAATTAAAATCTCTCATTACATAAGAGACATCCATCCCTGCCCTAAGCCTGTAATTTTCGCTCAATTCTAGTTCATAGGCATACTGCAGCCCTACACTCTGTGAGCGGTAGCCTGCCCCTGTAGCCTCATCTCTGTTGATAATCAGCCCAAAGCCACTGTTGATATTGTCAAAATATTTATCAATAGAAAAAGAAACAGACTGAAAACTGGCTTCTAAATTAGGCCATTGATTGCGGTAATTTAAAATAAAGCGTGTATTCTCTTCTGAGCCTGCCAATGCTGGATTGATGTAGAGAGGCGCTGCATAATACTGTGAAAACTGAGGGTCTTGTGCCTGTACTTCAGACAAAAAAGCCAAGGAAGACATCCACAATGCGAGTGTAATGATTTTTTTCATGGGGGTTAATTTGTTAATAAAAACACTTTATTTATTCAAACACGTACTTAATCTCTTTCAGTGCATAGGTTTTAACAGTTTCATTTTGATGAGCTACTTGTAATTTTCCGTAACTGTCTATGCCTACAATCTTGCAGAGATGCCGTTCTTGGTCAATTTCATATGTATGCCAGTCATCAAAACGAAATAATAATGCAAGATAATCATTTTTTATTACATCTAAAAAGCCTTGCCTGAGTCGGTGATATTCTTGGTCTAAAATTACTAAAAATGCTTTTAAAACCTTTTCTAATTCGTAACTTTGCCCCGTCAAGTTTTTTAGAGAAGTGGCAAGAGGAGATTCAAAATCGGTCTGATTAATATTAATGCCAATACCTACAATGCTATGCTGCAAGCATCTCTTGTGTAATGTGTTTTCTATCAAAATACCAGACACTTTTTTTTCTTGCACCAGCACATCATTTGGCCACTTAATAGCAACGTTATTTTTGGGGCAGTATTGGCTGATAAAGCGTTGAATTGCAATGGCTACGGACATACTAAGGTAAAATTGCTGTTCTATCCTGAGAAAGTGAGGCTTCAATATCACAGAAAAAGTGAGATTCTGACCATAGGCAGCTTCCCAGGTATTTCCCATTTGTCCCCGACCTGCCACTTGTCTTTCGGTATAGATGACAGCCCCTTCTACGGCGTCTCCTTTTTCTATAATGGAGCGAGCCTCGAGATTGGTGGAAAGACATTTTGGCAGATTAATAAACTTTTGCCCGATTATTAATGTATTGAGTACGAAGTTATCCAAATTTTTTTTATTTTTACGGTTTAAACAAGATTACATGAGCAAAAACAAATCCATTCATAATTCTAAAACCCTCAGTGAGCTCGTAGCTCAAGGTATGCTAGAAAAAAAAGCCCAAGACGTTATCATCATGGATTTGCGCAAAATTAATCAAGCCATTGCAGATTTTTTCGTAATTGCCTCTGGTAATTCTGTCACACAAGTAGATGCCATCACAGACTCCATAGAGGAGATGGTCTATAAACAAATCCAAGAATCAGCCTGGCGAAAGGAAGGCAAAGAAAATAAAGAGTGGATTCTGCTAGATTATGTGAGTGTAGTAGCGCATATTTTCCGAAAAGACAGGCGTGAGTTTTATGCCCTCGAAGACCTCTGGGGCGATGCCATCATCACACATCTTAACCCAGAGACTGCCGAAGAAATAACCAAAACAAAGTAGAGTGCTTAAGCGTTATTAGGCATTAAAATTTTTCCAGAATAGAAATATACAATCCCGAATAAAGTCCACAGAAAATGAGTGAAAACGAAAATAATAGTAGTCCAAACAAAAAGAAGAATCTGTTGCCCAATAAACCTCCTCAACGCTCTAGTTATCAGTTCTGGCTCATTGTAGGGCTTGTAGTATTGATTATAGGCGTGGTCTATATTAGTAAGATGAACTCTGCGATTAGCACAAGCCGCAAAGATTTTGAGGAAATGCTCTCCACCAAAAGTGTAGAAGATGTCAAACTCATCAACGATAGACTGGTGGAAATTACACTCACCCCTGAAGCCTTAGAAAAAAAGCAATACCGTGAAAAACTCTTAGAGCACCGCTCACCACTTTCTATACGTCAAGGGCCTCACTTTCAGTTTTATACCAATGCAGAGGTTTTTGATAAAAGATTTGAAGAGTCACAAAAAAGCATTCCTGAAGACGAAAGAATCGGGTATAAATCTGAGCCACGCTCCGACATGACCAATTACATCCTAAACTGGGGCATTTTGTTCTTGATGCTCTTCGGATTATGGTTTTTGATGCGCCGCATGGCAGGCGGAGGCGGCCCTGGTGGTCAGATATTCAATATCGGTAAATCTCGTGCGGCTCTTTTCGATGCTGAGAGTAAGGTCAAAATCACTTTTAATGATGTGGCAGGGCTAGATGAAGCCAAAGAAGAAATCAAAGAAATTGTCGATTTTCTTAAGAATCCTTCTAAATACACCAATTTAGGGGGCAAAATACCTAAAGGAGCACTTTTGATAGGCCCTCCAGGCACAGGCAAGACACTTCTCGCCAAAGCTGTTGCGGGTGAAGCTGCCGTACCATTTTTCTCTCTTTCAGGTTCTGATTTTGTGGAGATGTTTGTAGGTGTGGGTGCTGCCCGTGTACGTGATCTATTCAAGCAAGCCAAAGAAAAAGCACCTTGTATTGTGTTTATAGATGAGATAGATGCCATCGGGCGATCAAGAGGGCGTGGGCAAATGCCTGGCTCTAATGATGAGCGTGAAAATACACTTAATTCACTGCTTGTAGAAATGGATGGCTTTTCTACAGATTCAGGCGTGATTATTTTGGCTGCCACCAACCGCCCCGATGTGCTTGACTCGGCGCTCATGCGTCCAGGTCGTTTTGATAGACAAATTAGCATTGACAAGCCTGACATCATAGGGCGTGAGGCCATTTTTAAAGTACACCTTGAGCCTCTCAAACTAAGCGAAGATGTGGATCCTAAGAAATTGGCTGCCCAGACACCAGGTTTTGCAGGTGCAGAGATTGCTAATGTCTGCAATGAAGCAGCACTCATCGCAGCAAGACATAATAAAAAAGCAGTGGAAATGCAGGATTTTCAGGATGCTATGGACAGAGTTATCGGGGGGTTAGAGAAGAAAAATAAACTCATCTCTCCTGAAGAAAAGAAAACAGTAGCTTACCACGAAGCAGGACACGCTATAGCAGGGTGGTTCTTAGAGCATGCTGACCCCTTGGTGAAGGTGAGCATCGTACCAAGAGGAATTGCCGCATTGGGCTATGCACAGTATTTGCCCAAAGAGCGGTTCTTGAATACTCAAGACCAAATGATGGACGAAATGTGCATGACCTTTGGCGGACGTGCCGCAGAAGATATTATTTTTGGTAAAATCTCCACAGGCGCTTTGAGTGATTTGGAGAGAATTACAAAGATGGCTTACAGCATCGTAACTGTATTCGGAATGAATGAACGTGTAGGAAATCTCTCGTTTTATGACTCTAAGCAGTCAGAGTATGCCTTCACAAAACCTTACTCAGACCACACGGCAATGGTGATAGATGAAGAAGTCAAAAAGATTGTGCAAGAGTGCTATGAACGCACCAAAAAATTACTTCAAGAAAAACGTAAGGAACTAGAAACCATCGCCCAAGAGCTGCTCGACAAAGAAATCTTGTTTCAATATGATTTGGAGAGGCTCATCGGTAAAAGACCTTTTGAAGAAGAAACCTCTTATGAAGCATATATGAACTCTTCTCCAAAAGATAAAAACGGCAGTGCAGAGCTGAATGTAGCCAAACTTGAAGAAAAAATTGAGAATGGAGCAAGCCCTGAAAAGATAAATCTTGAAAAAACTGCACCTTCTTCTGAGAGTAAGCCTTCAGAAAATTAGTCATAAGAAGAAAACTTCATGACAAGCAGAGAAAATATTTTAGGACGCATCAGAGAAGCTCAAGAAGCCTCAGTGCCAAAAGCGAAAATGCATAAGCCTGACTTTATGGCAGACATTTACGTAAACTCCCCCGAGAATCATATAGAAGTTATCTTCGCAGAAAACTTCAAAAAAAATCGGGGGATTTTTTTTTATGCCGAAGACGTAGAAATAGGTTTATATACCCTGAAATCTTTTTTGGAAAAGCAGCAGATAGAAAAAATATTTGTCGAGGATGGGTATCTAAGGGTATTGTGTAAGGTCGCAGGTATTGAATATCAAAGCCCAGAAACCGAAGAAGTCCTTACCACAAGCGATGCCGTATTGTCTATGTGTGATGTGCTGATAGCACGCACAGGCGGAATATTGCTTGCTCCCACATATACAGCCACTCTTCAGAAAACATCTTCAGCCCAAAAGCACATTGTTTGGGCCTTTACTTCACAGCTTGTGTATGATACACAAAGTGCACTTCTTGTGAGCAAAGAAAAATACGAACATCGTTTGCCGCCTTTGCTCACCTTGTTGCATGAGGGGCATTCTTCCTTGTATTTACTGAACCCTGTGCTGTCTGATACTACTGTTTACCCACGCCAAGAGATTATTTTATTCTTAATTGATGATATTAGAGAAGAATTTTCAAATCCCTCCCAATAAAAAGATTTTTTTTGCTTCTGATTTTCATCTAGGAGCACCCAGCTATGCACAAAGCCGTGCTAGAGAGCAAAAAATCGTTCATTGGCTGGATGAGATACAGCCCGAAGCCGCTGCTATTTTTTTGGTGGGAGATATTTTCGATTTTTGGTTCGAGTACAAGCATGCCATCCCGAAGGGTTTTATCAGGTTACAAGGGAAATTGGCCCAGATAACAGATGCAGGCATTCCTGTTGTTTTTTTTGTGGGAAACCACGATATGTGGATGTTTGACTACTTCACCCAAGAGCTAGGCATTCCTATCTACCAAAAGCCACAAAGCTGGACATTCAATGGTAAAAAAATTTTGATAGGGCACGGAGATGGGCTAGGGCCAGGAGATTACACTTACAAATTCCTCAAAAAAATATTCCGAAATCGCCTTTGTCAATGGCTATTTGCAAGATTACACCCCAACTTTGGTGTTGGCTTGGCTTCTTTTTTATCTCGCAGAAGCCGTGCGAAAAACATGAAAAAGCAGGTGGATGAAAAGTTTTTGGGAGAAAAAGAATGGCTCGTACAGTTTTGTAAGCAGCAAGAGCTGACAGAACACCATGATTATTATATTTTTGGACACAGACATCTGCCACTTGATATAGAAATTAACCCAGAAAGCCGTTATATCAATCTAGGGGAGTGGCTTAGTTTTGATACATATGCTTCTTTTGATGGTCAAAAAGTAGAATTACGCAAATTTGAGGCTTCATCTCCCAAAAAGATATGAAATATTTTTACTTCGTTTTTTTATACCTTCTTATAAGCCATCAGATGATGGCTCAAAGTGTAGAGATTTTGAAAGCTACGGAGATTCCTCCGCACACACAAATCTCTCAAGACCGCAAAGGGCAGCTATACCTAAGCAATCAAAGTGCTACAGTGTATCGCTTGGATAGTGCTGGCACACCTGACCTTATCTACGCCCCCGAGCGGGTGGCAGAGGTTAGTAATTTAGAGGCACAATCAGGTTTGCGTATATTTTTGTTTTATCGAGAGCAGCAATCCTATACTTTTTTAGATAGATTTTTGACATTTAAAAGCCAGCATTACCTTCCGCAAGATGAAATAGGCTTTGCCCAAGCCCTCACATTGAGTGCAGATAACAACCTCTGGATATTTGACAACTCTCGGTTTAGCCTTAAAAAATACAATCCTCAAGCCAATTTTGTATTGATAGATACTCCCTTAGACTTGATATTAGATTTTAAGAACTATGCCATTACACAGATGAGAGAGTATCAGAACAGGCTGTATATGCTCAATGACAAGAAAGAAATCCTTGTGTTTGATAATTTAGGAAACTTTCAAGAATCTTTGGTTACGAAGGGCTGGCGATTTTTTGGCTTTCACAAAGAAAATATTTTTGGGATTACAGAAGGAAAACTAAACCTGATAGACCTCTACAAAGACCAAGAATCACGTAGCTTTGCACTTCCCGAAGGGATTGACTGGGAATATATCTTGCCATCAAAAGACGAAAAGCAATGGATTGGTTTTGATGCCCATAAAATGTATGTGCTTACATTCGCTGATTAAAAGCAGTTAACATCCTGATTTACAGATATATTCACCCTTAGAAGTAATGGTAATGTTGGGCAGTTTTTTACACTGATTAAAGAGTAAATACCCATCTTTTAGCCCTTTCCAGAGGGAGATAAGCTGCGGTTTGTCGCTGTGTTTTTCTTTAAGTTTGTTAAAATTTTCTTCGGTGAGTTTTAGTGGAAAAATGGTGATGGGGATTTTCTTTTGACCAGCTGCCTTTGCATCTACAGCCATGAGGTAGAGTTCTTTGATTTTATCATCCGTAATCGGGATACAGCCCACAGTTACGCAATCTCCGTGCACATAGATTTCACCTCCTATATTGCTTGTATCTCCTAAGATTTCATCTGAGCGGTTAGGATAATTGATTTTGAGGGATAAAAAATACTGGCTTTCAGGGTTAAAGCTGGTAAATCTGTAAAAGCCTTCGGGGATTTGCTTATCGCCTTCTTTTCTTTTAGGCCCTAGTTCGCCTGAGGTATTGCAGATGTCAAATGTTTTGAGCAGCAGAAAAGCGGGTTTGTTTTTATCTCTTGCCCATACTTCTATGATTTTTTCTTCTTTGAATGCTCTAAAGTAAAGCTCTAGAGAGAATTCATCTAAGTTTTTTTCTTTGTAGAGTTTGTTGAGTACTTCTCTTTTCTCTTTATCAGCAGACTTCACCCTTTGTATTTTGAGCTGATTGTCTTTGAAAGCAGAGGGGGCATACAGCTTGGCGATGGAGTCTGCCGCAGAAACTTTAGGCGTTTTATTTGTGTCTTGTACTGTATTTTCTTCTTCTTTTTCTGTGCTTTCTTCTACTTTTTCGCTTTTCGGCTTTGTCATCACTTTGCTACGGACAAACTCCAGGGCGAGGAGAGCAGAGACTACCAACAGTATAATGAGTGTGATTCGTTGAGTTTTCATAAATAGGCATCCAAAAATAGTAATTGATGAGGAAAGATACTAGGAATATCTGACTTTAGCAACTATCGGCCAATGAGTTTTGGAGATAAATAGAGATGGTTTTTGAACCATTTTAGAATCCAAAAACCATCTCTACAGATTTTACCAGTGTTTCATAGGCAGACCTGCCACAGGTGAGCGAAAAGTAATCAGTTTATCCATTCCTAGTGAGCCCATATAGACCGTTTTGAGGTCTTCCCCCCCAAAATTGATGCTTGTAACAAGGGCAAGCTTCGAGCCTACACAAGACATCATGTGCATGGGAGTCATTTCACCTTTTTCTAGGGCTGCGAAGGCTGCTTCTAAGGCGGAATCATTAGGGTCTTCAAATACAGTGTGTGCTTCTTGTGTTTGTGCATCTATGATGATGAGTCCATTTCTGAGCACCGTAGTAACCCATACATTTCCCTCTACATCAAAAGCAAAGCCATCTATAGAAGCAGTATCTCCGAGAGATTCGGGTCCAAAAGTTTCTTTTTCACCCAAGCTTCCATCGGTATTTACAGGGAAGCGGGATATTTTGGCCGCCATGGTTTCGGCCACGTAGAGGTATTTTTCTTGGGCATCCAATCGGATTTCGTTTGTAAACATAATTCCGTCTCCTACGATTCTTGCTCCATTTTTATCTATCAAGAGGATGTGCCCGTCTGGCTGAGGGTCAGCGGCTGCCGCAAACCAAGGGTGTCTTCTTGCCGAAATCGCCACCCAAAGTCTGTCTTGGCTGTCCATAAACACATAATTGGTAGGGCCTAAGGGTTCACCATTGAGGTTATCTAAGATGACTTCTGTGTTTCCTTCTCTGGTCATTTTCAGGATTTTGTTTTCTTGCCAATCTGCAAGGTATAGATTTCCCTCGCTATCCATTGCCATTCCGTTGGTTTCTCCAGATTTGCCAATATTTTCTTGGCTTCCATCAGGGTTAATTTTCGTAACGGCATGCCTGTTGTCAGATACCCACAGTGTGCCATCTTTTTCGGCAAGCACACACTCAGGCCTGCTTAGATTTTCGCCACAAAAGGCAAGCTCGTCTAGGGTTAGTTTAAAGTCTTTTATCCAGCTCATTTCTTTGTTTGTTTATATAATTTATTTAATTCATAATATTTCCATAAAGCTACAAAAGATATTAGAAAGCTACAAAAATTTGAGAAAATGTGTGAGGCGTTCTTTTATGTAGGTTGAAAAATGATTCTCTGTTTTTTTATTTGGAATCTGTTTATTTTTTTATTATTTCTCAGAATATTGATTCTGATAGTTTAACTTACAATTATGAATTATTTACACTACATTCTCGCATTGTTTTTAGTAAGTATCTTAGCCAAGGCACAAGCCCAGACAGGCATAGGTCAGACAGCAGGGCAGATAGAGGTCAATGATGCCCTGGTGGTCAGGTCAAGGTGATACAAGATGAGCAAGTGTTAAAATATAAGGGCTCACCTTACATTACAAAGGATTGGCAGTCTATGGTGATTCACTTTAAGTCAGGTCTTGCTTATGAAGTAGCTTAGGGCAACTTTAATGTGCAATCTAATATGATAGAAGTGAAAAGAGGAGACGAAATCCATCAGTATGGTTCATATCTTGTGAAGGGCTTTGAGTTTTTAGTTACAGGTGCGTATTACTTAAGTGTATCAGCTTTTGCTCCTTCGGTACGATTGGGCTGGTCAGGTTTTGTAAAATTATTGGTGGATGGAGATGTGCAGCTTATGACAAAGTATGAAATAGAATTTAAAAAAGCCTATTACATACCTGCATTGGATGCTGGAGATAAGAGGGATGAACTTTTATTGAAAAGTGAAAACTATATGTATCGGGACAGTGAACTTATTATCATTCCTAAGAGTGAAAAAAATTCCTCGAACTTTTTGACAAAAACACAGCAAATGAACTGAGAGATTTAATAAACAAGGAGCGCTTCAATATTAAAAAAGAAGAAGACCTTACTGAAATATTTCGGTACTTAGGCTCTGATACAAAGTAAATAAAAACCCCTCCAAACCTAAAAACTCAGAGGGGCTTTTCATAATTATCCAAACATGTTTACTTTACTGCTTTCAATAGCTCTTCAATGGCTCTTTCTAGCTGTTGGTCTTTGCCTTTGCTGATGAGGTTAGGGTCATTTTTAAGGACTACATCAGGCACGGTTTGGTTATTTTCTAGCCATTCGCCCTTGGCATTTTTGGCACTGACAGGCACAGAACCCCAGCGGGTAGCTCCGTCTTGCAGTCCTTCCCATCCTGCAAAACTACAAGTGCCAGGCACGGGCATTCCTATCATCTTGCCAATGCCTAAGTCTTGGTAGCCACAAGCAAAGCAATGCCCATCACTGTAGTTAGATTCATTGACCATTGCCACAGAAGGTTTTGTCCAGCGGAAAGTAGGTTCGTAGCCCACAGAGCGACTCTCAATGGCATAGTCTAAGAATTTTTTGCCTGTCAAGAACATCGCCAAATCAGCCACCAAATCTCCACCACCATTGAAGCGGGTATCTATAATCATTCCTTTGCGGTCGTGGTATTTGCCCATTACTTCCTCATAGACACTTCTATAAGGCCCATCTCCCATGCCTGGGATATGTACATAGCCCAGTTGTCCTTTGCTGAGGCTATCTACCAGATGCTGGCTTTGTTGTACCCAACGCCTGTAAAGCAAGCCGCTTTCTTCTCCGAGTGAAATGGGTTTTACCGTAACTTGTTGGCGGGTCTTAGAAGCAGGGTCAAACAGTTCTAAAAGCGTAAATTTATCTTGTTTGCGATTTAAGAATTTGGCAATGTCTTGGGCATTGCTGAGGGCTTCTCCGTCTATTTTCTCGATAATCATTCCTGCTTTTGCACGGATATTTTCTTTATCTAGCGGGCCTCCTTGTATGATTTCAGCGATTTTGATGCCCTCTCCTGTGTAGGCATAGTCCATAAAAATACCTAGTGAGGATGTGCGGTCGCCATTGGGTGCTGAGGCACGGTAGCTTGCTCCACAGTGAGAGACATTGAGCTCGCCGAGCATTTCGGAGAGTAATTCCGCAAATTCATAGCCTGTGCCTACAGAAGGAACTTTGACCGAATAGACTTCTTTCAATTCATCCCAGTTGGCACCGTGAAAAGTAGAGATATAAAACATGGCTTTGGTTCTGCTCCAGACGTGTTCAAACATACGCTGACGCTCTGCGTCTGTGTCTAGGTTAAGTTCGCTGCTGATGCTGATGCTTTCTTTTTTGAAAGAACTAGGGTCTATTTTAGAAATTCGCCCATCGGCAAGCAAAAACAAGTTTTTCATTTCTTTGTCCCAAGCAAGTTGTCCGCCCCTTGTGCCGAGTGATAGCACCATTTTGGTTTCTTGGGTGCGGAGTTCCGTACTCCAGAGGTTGTATCCTTTTTCAAAACTAGCCAAGTAAAACAGTTTTTCGCCATCTTTTGAGAGGACGGCATCGCCCAGCGAAGAGGAGTGAATGGTCAGGCGTGTTTTTCGGTTTTCTAAGCCTTCAAAATTAATCTTGACCGTTGTATCTTTCTTGACTTCTGTTTTTTTCTTGTCTTTAGAATCTTCCTCTTTTTTGTCTTTCTTTTCCTTTTCTTCTATTTCTTTGAGCAAGGCAAAATCATCTTTGCTAAGGTTAAATCTATCCCAAGCTTCTTGAGTAAAAAACATCGTATAAACGTCAAGCTGCGTTTCGCCACTTTTGGCGTAGCTTCTGAGTCCATCTCTATCACTGTACCAGAGCATTTGTTTGCCACCATTGACCCATTTGGGATTGTAGTCTCCGTAGCCACTTTGGGTAAGATTAATCATTTTTGATTTGCCATCGGCGGCAATCAAGACGGCTTCACTGTTAGACATCACAGGAGAATATTCTGCCAAAATCCACTTACCGTCAGGGCTCCAAGCAAAATACTGGTCGCCATCTCCCATATAAAAAAGCTCGTCAGGTGTGAGCAAAGTACGGCTTTGCTTGGAGGCTAAGTTGTAGATTTTGAGTGAACGGCGGTTTTCGATGAAGGCGATTTCTTTGCCATCAGGAGAGTATTTAGGCTCATAGCTGTCAGGAGAATTGGGCATCAGTGCCTCTTCTTTGAGTGTAGTAGAGGCATAAAAATAAGGTTCTTCACTTCTGGCTTTGCTGGTCTGGTAGATTTGCCATTTCTCAGCACCTTCTCTAGCGAATAAAATATGCTTTCCATCGGGTGAAAAACTCACAAAACGCTCTTGCTCAGGGGTATTGGTGATTCGCTTGGTCATATCACCTTCTACTGATGACACAAATACCTCTCCACGCACGATATATACCACTTCTTTTCCATCTGGTGAGATGTCCATTTCACGGACATTGCCACTGATAGGGATAATTTGCTGTGAATTGCTTTTGTCTCCCATTCGGATATTGATATTGACTTTGGTGGCTTGCCCGCCTTTGTCGGAGGTGTAGAGGTCGCCATCGTAGCTAAAGCAAAGTTTGCCTTCTTTGGAGCTACTCAAAAAACGGACAGGGTGCTTGGTAAAAGTAGTAATTTGCTGAGATTGGCTCGGATTGCTTAGGCTTAATTTATGCACATTAAAGCTCCCACTTGCCTCACTGAGGTAATACAGACTTTGCTCATCGTCGGCAAAGACAGGGTTGCGGTCTTCCCCTTCAAATTTGGTGAGCATGGTGTGGGTATTGCTGCTTTTATCAAAAAGCCAGATATCTCTAGTAATGGCTGATTTGTGGTGCTTACGCCAAGCATTTTCATAGCCTTTTTGGTCGTGATAGACCATTTTAGAGCCGTCTTTGCTCACTTGAATGTCTTCGGCAGGGATGGTCCAGAGTTGGGCTACTCTTCCGCCATTGGTAGGCACAGTATAGACTTCGGGCTGTGCCCCTGTAGGGTATTGGCGGTGCGTTACGGCATCTTGCCTTTGCCCTCCAAAGATGACTTGCTTGCCATCAGCCGTAAAGCTGTAGGGGTATTCTGAATTAGAATGATAAGTAAGGCGAGTAGCCATGCCCCCTCTTGCATCTATCACAAATACATCAAAATTACCGTATCTATCAGAGGCGAAGGCAATCTGAGAGCCGTCGGGCGACCACACAGGCATAAAATCGTGGGCTTCGTGGATGGTCAGTGGCAGGGCATCCCCTCCATTAGAAGATACAGTAAATAAATCTCCTTTGTAGGTGAAGGCGATTTGAGAGCCATCAGGCGAGATGGCCGCATAGCGAAACCAATTACTGCTAGGCTGTGCCATGGCTGCACTCAGACAGAAAAGGCTTATTAAAAAGGTAAGTAGTTGTTTTTTCATGTGAAGTTTAATGAAGGTTATCTTATAAAAAGTAAGGTCAGCTACAAAGAAAGAGTAGCTTCATTTATCTTATTACAATGCTAATTATAATTTTTTAAATTATTGTTATCGCTTCGTGATTTAACGTATTATTTAGGTTTCTAATTTTTGGATAACTTTAGAAGGTGGAACGATGAATGTAGTCTTCATCTCCTTGGTTTGTGTCTTCACAAACCGAAACGCTTCTTGGATCGTGAAGATACGAATCACAGGCTTGGGTTTAAAAAATGCAACAGTTAGAATAAAATAATCGTCAATAATGCAAAAAAACAATATTATAATGATAAAATATCTATTTACTTCTTTTCTGATTTTATTTTTTTCTTACAATGTTACAGCTCAAGATTACTCAGTAGTCCGTAATGATAATGGCAAATATGGTCTGCTAGACAATGCCTCACAGGAAATGATTATTCCTTGTAAATTATGATGGAATTTATCCGAGTGTTAAGGCAAGGAGTATTAATAAAATAGCTGGATGAATATTATCAGAGTTCACATAAAAAAAAGAGGAGAATCCATCATAAAACTCAGCCAGGTATAAGCAAAGAAGAATCTCCATAACTCAAAAAACGGTATTCATTGGCGAGTGCTTGTTCATAGACTTTTCGCCAATCTTCTCCTATAAAAGCAGCTACCAAGAGAATCAGTGTAGTATTGGGCATGTGATAATTGGTAATCAATGATTTACAGACTTTAAAATCATAGCCAGGAAAAATAAAAATTTCCGTCTCACCAGGCAGCTCTAGGAGGTAGTGCTGCTGCATATAAGCATTGATAAGTGCCAGACTTTCTTTGAGGCTGATGCAGTCTTTTTTTGTGATTTGGTAGGGGAACAGCTTCTCGATAAAAAATGGGATAGGTGCAAGATTGCCTGTTTCTTGAGCTTTTTTGAGTTTAATACCAAACCAGTACAGGCTTTCTAAGGCACGCATAGAAGTAGTGCCTACAGCCACAATGTTTTCTGTGTTTTCTTGGAGTCTTTGTATATTGTCTCTCGTGAAGATAATCTGCTCTAGGTGCATGTTATGTGCTTCTACAGTATCAGATTTAATGGGTTGGAAGGTGCCGCCGCCTACATGTAGTGTGAGGAATAATTTTTCAATTCCTTTTTTGTCAAGGTCATTCAAGACCCTGTCTGTGAAGTGAAGCCCTGCTGTAGGGGCAGCTACGGCTCCTTCACTTGCCGAATAGACTGTCTGGTATTGGGCTTGGTCTTCATCACTCACCTCTCTTTTTAGGTAAGGGGGCAGCGGAAGGTTGCCAAATTTCTGGAGTATCTCCAAAAAGGGAAGCCCATCTTCATTCCAGCGAAGTGCCACAATTTGCTTATCAGCATCTATCAGTTCAGCTTCTAGTACCAGCATAAGCTCTCCAAAAATCAATTCTTGTTTCAGAATTTCGCCATTTTTCCAGCGTTTTTTATTGCCCACCATACAGTGCCAGCGGACAGCAGAGGTCGCTTGTGTCATTAAACTCATCAGGGCAGGCTGCTCAGGCTCTACCAAAAAAATCTCAATCAAAGCCCCTGTTTCTTTCCTAAAATAAAGCCTTGCAGGGATAACCTTGGTATCATTAAAGACCAATAAAGTCTGATTATTTAAAAAATAAGGCAACTTAAAAAACTGTGAATGTGTGATTTCGCCCTTGTCATAAATAAGTAGTTTTGCCTCATCACGTTTGGCGAGCGGATGCTGCGCAATGCGTTCTTCGGGCAGTTCGTACTGAAATTCTCCAAGGTTTATTTCTGAATGCATGGGAGTATGGGTTATGGGTGAAAAATATCTTTGAATGTGTTAATTTTTTTGATGAAGCCTGATTTAGTTTATTTGGAATATTCATCGGTATGATAAAAATTCAATCCACAAAAATAGGGATGTTTGCATACAAGTAAATAGATAATTTAAAATTGATGTTTGAAAATTATTTAATCCATTGATTATCAATTATTTATATGCAGATAGATAAGTGCCCACAAATAAGCCATAAGTACTTATTGGGGATTTAAAATGAATTGTGTTTATTTGTGGGCGCAAGGCAATCAGGTATCAAGAATAAAACAAAAATAAAAACAATATACAATGACACAAAGAATACTTTTCATCTTTGCACTTTTTTTGGTGGGCTGCGAGGCGGCTCAGAAAGACAATAAAATACTCAGCGAGAAAGAACGCTGGGAACTGCATGCCGCCAATACAGAAATCATCAGAGATGATTTTGGAGTGCCTCATATCTATGGCAAAACTGACGCAGATGCCGTTTTTGGCCTACTTTATGCCCAATGTGAAGATGATTTTAACCGTGTAGAGCGAAATTATATTTGGGCTATCGGCAGGCTGGCAGAGGTAGAAGGTGAAGAAGCGATTTACAGTGATTTGCGGGCAAAACTGTATATGTCAGAAGAAAAAGCAAAGGAAAATCTCAAAAATAGCCCCCAATGGCTGCAAACACTTTGTCAGGCTTTTGCAGATGGCATTAATTTTTACTTGGATACCCATCCCGAGGTAAAGCCCAAACTCTTGACCCGTTTTGAGCCTTGGATGCCTATGTATTTTAGCGAAGGGTCTATCGGAGGAGACATCGAGAGTATCTCTACGGAGCAGATAAAGGATTTTTATGAAAAATCTTCCCAGAATCTCAGCCTAAATATTCACCAAGGATTTATACAAGCCTCCGATGATGAGCCAAGGGGCTCTAATGGCTTTGCCATTGCAGGCGAACGCACCGCCTCTGGAGCTGCCATGCTGCTCATCAATCCGCATACTTCTTTTTTCTTTCGTGGAGAGGTGCATGTAGTCAGTGAAGAAGGACTCAATGCTTACGGGGCAGTTACTTGGGGGCAATTCTTTGTCTATCAAGGATTTAACGAAAAAACAGGCTGGATGCACACCTCCACAGGGGTAGATATGATTGACCAATTTGAAGAAACCATTCAGAAAACCGAAAAGGGATTGACTTACAAATACGGAGATGAATTTAGGGCTATAGACTCTGCCCAAGTAACTCTGAAGTACAAAACCGAAAAAGGGTTTAAAGAAAAATCTTTTATGACCTATCATACCCACCATGGCCCCATCACACACGGCAACGGCGATAAATGGGTAGCTACTGCCCTGATGTGGAGCCCTGTCAAAGCACTGGAGCAATCATACAC
Organism: Microscillaceae bacterium; assembly: GCA_011390205.1. Lineage (GTDB taxonomy): Bacteria > Bacteroidota > Bacteroidia > Cytophagales > Microscillaceae > JAABSX01. The sequence continues at coordinate 174,929 of JAABSX010000001.1, forward strand.
CCGCACCAAGCAATCTAACCACAAGGAATTTTACAAGATAATGGACATCCGCACCAACTCATCTAACAATACCGTCTATGCCGATGCAGATGGAAATATCGCTTACTACCATGGTAATTTTATCCCCAAAAGAGATACCAGTTTCGACTACAGCAAGCCTGTAGATGGCAGCAATCCGAAAACAGACTGGCAAGGAATCCACGAACTTAAAGACAATATCTTGGTCTTAAATCCTAAAAATGGATGGATTCAGAATTGTAATTCTACCCCTTTTACCAGTGCAGGAAAATACAGCCCCAAAAGAGAAAATTACCCCAACTACATGGCTACTTTTCCCGAAAATTTTAGGGGCATACACGCCATTCCTTTGCTAGAGGCTGCCAAAAATCTGACACTAGACAAACTCATTGAGCTTGCCTATGACCCCTATCTCCCTGGTGCTGATACACTTATGAAGGGAGTTATCCGAGCCTATGAGCAAAATCCCACAGGTTACGAAGACCTCAAAGAGTCCGTAGAAACGCTTAAAAAATGGGATTTTAAAGTATCTAAAGAAACTATAGCCATGACGATGAGCGATTATTACCTCAAAATATTTAATCAATCAAGGGAGATTCCAGAAGGAAATTACATGGAAAAACTTTACTACATCGCCTCAGGGGCAGCCCCCAAGCTACGCCTCGATATATTCAGAAAGGCACTCACAACCCTCAAAGAAGACTTCGGCACTACACAAGTGCCTTGGGGAGAATACAACCGATACCAACGCCTAGACGGAGAAGTTCAGCAAATATTTAATGACAGTCTTAAAAGTATGCCCGTAGGGATGGCCTCTAGCCGCTGGGGGGCTTTGGCTTCTTTTGGAGCAAGGAGAGGCGAAAATACCAGAAGACAATATGGCGTGGCTGGCAATAGTTTTGTGGCAGTGGTAGAGTTTGGTAAAAGGCTCAAAGCCAAATCTATCTTGGCAGGTGGGCAAAGCGGAGACCCAGCTTCCCCACACTTTGATGACCAATTGATGCCTTACATTGATTGTAAATTCAAAGAAGTGGCTTTTTACAAAGAAGATGTACTCAAAAGGGCCAAAAAACGCTACCATCCCGGAGAAAAGTAGCCGCTAACTATAAAAGTATAGTGAAATAATAAATCTTATGTTAAATGAATACACAAACCTATTACCAAAAAGCCATCATCTTTGCAGGGGAGAAGCACGGGGCAGAAAATCAGACCATTCCTGGCACTGAGCTGCCTTATGTCATACATCTGAGCAATGTAGCCATGGAAATCTTGTTGGCAGCTCCTCAGTCTAAAGATTTTGACTTAAATTTTGCGGTGCAATTGGCTTTGCTGCATGATTGCTTAGAAGACACGCCCACAAGCCTAGAAGAACTGACCAACACCTTTGGGGCAGAAATAGCACAAGGAGTGCAAGCACTTACCAAAAACGGGGATTTGCCCAAGTCCGAACGTATGCCTGATAGCCTCTCTAGAATCAAATCCCAAAGGAAAGAAGTCTGGGCAGTCAAAATAGCAGACCGAATCACCAACCTGCAAGCGCCTCCAAAACATTGGACAAAAGAAAAATGCAAACAATACCAAGAAGAGGCCAAATTAATAGCTTCAGAACTCTCAGGGGCGAATGAGTACCTCGAGCAAAGGATTCAACAAAAAATACAAGCATACACTCAATACCTTGCTGCATAAAAAAAGCCTCCAAATAGAGATTTCTACTATTTGGAGGCTTTTAGCTAAAAAAATTATTCAAACAAATCGGGCTGTGCCTTGCTAATCATTTGCCAAAGAGGCTGAAACTGAAACCAGCCCGCAAGGTTTGTACCTACTTCTTGGCGGGTTTTTTGGGCTACTTCATGGCTAATATGAGCAGGTTTGCCCGCTGCCTCTGCAATAAGCTGCACTTGACAGCTACGCTCCATCGTAATAAACCACCAAGCCGTTTCTTCTACTGTTCTGCCTACGGTCAGTAATCCGTGATTTTTGAGAATGACCGCCTTGTGATTTCCGAGGGCTTCGCCTATTCTAGCCCCTTCATCCACTTCATTGACCACGCCTGTATAATCATCAAACAAGCCGTGGTCTTCATAAAAAGCACAAGCATCTTGAGTAATTGGGTCTAATTTTTTGCCTAGTGTAGAGAATGCCCTGCCATAAGTAGAGTGAGAATGAGCGGCCGCAATCACATCAGGGCGGGCTTCGTGTACTTTGGAGTGAATCGCAAAGGCAGCACGATTGACGAGGGGATATTTTCCTTCTATAATTTCTCCTAAGTGATTGACCAGCACGAGGTCGGAAGCCTTGATATGCCCAAAGTGCAAGCCAAAGGGATTGACCCAAAAGCAATCTTCCTTTTCAGGGTCTCTGACAGTGATATGCCCTGCTACCCCTTCATCAAAGCCATATTTGGCGAAAAGTCTGAAAGCTGCTGCAAGCTGCACTTTGCGGTATTGTCGGGTCTCTTTGTGGCTCTCAAACTGAGGCGGGCCTCCTACTTTGCCTAGCAAGGCTTTTTGTTCTTTGCTGAGTTCTTGGGTTTGTGTATTCATTTCTTTCTATGATTTTTTTAATATAAATTAATACTTTTTCTTAAAAATACACAAGTTAAACGTCATTTACAAGATTCTTTGTGCAAAAAGCGGAAGAGATTCCCTATAAGTGTGAAGTACCTGAACTTACTTATTCCGCCTTATTTTTCAAAAAAGAAAAATTTACTTATGCAATTTTTTCTTTTTTGAACCCATAGGCACAGTGTCGGCAGCCATTGCCACAGCAATGCCCTCTGAGAAGGTGATAATATTCTGTAAAAACCCAATAGCCATTCTCTATATAATAATGTGTACCTGCTTCTAAAAGATGGCTTTGCTTGGGGAAATCTTGTGATTCGGCACGGCTGACTAGGTTTTGAAGCTCCACAAGGCATTTTTTGCACAGGCAATCATACTGGGTTTTGGAGAGGAATGTTTTGGTATAGGCATTTAGTGCCACTTCTGAGCATTGGCAGTTGGCTACATCGCCCACTTTGCACTCAAAAATAGCCTCACAACGAGGGCAAGATTTGGGTTCGTGCTTGGAGATATTCATATTCATATTTTTAAGTCATTAGAGAATAGACTTTCCAAACCCTCTAAAGCTTGGAAAGTCTATCACAATTTATTTCCTAAACAAAAAGCCATTGGGCCCTCTGCCAGCCGCAAGCGTGTCTAGAGCCGTACCGTCAAAATCAAAACGCATGACCACACCATTTCCTTGAAAAGCTTTGCTATCTCCTACATAAAGAATATCCGAGACAGGGTCTATGCCCAAGCCATAAAGGTTGTTTCCTGAGATAATCGCCTCAGTAGGTGCTGCTGTGGCGGTGATGTCTAAAGAATATACTGCCCCTGTAGAAGGATTAAAACCTGCAGAAGACAAGTAATACAAGGTGCTTCCGTCACCATTTAAAACCATTTTTTCATTAAATCCGCTGCTCTGAATGCCCGAAATCGTGGCTTCTACAGTATTGGTATTGGGGTTAATTCTGATTAAGTAACCACTTGTGCAGATGACCCAAAGCTTGCCATTGCGGTCTATGAGCATGCGGTCAGGGCCTTGTTCTACAGTGATGGGTGTTTCAAATTCATCATTGCTTGTGTTTAGCACAGCGATTTGGTTACTCCCCACCAGTGAAATATAGATTTTATTGCCAATTGCCAAAAGATGCTGAGGTTGTGCAGCAAGGCTTATTTTGGTGTCAATGCTAAAATTACTTAAATTAATTTTCACCAAAGAAGGGTCATCATAGACAAATGTAGTAAAATTAAAAGTTCCCCAGTTGCTGACATAGCCTTGACTGCCCACTGCCGCAAAGCTAAAAGGCGTAGCAAACTGCACTGCAGCCCCGAAGGTAGGTTTGATGGTGGCCACAGAGCTAAAATCCTCTTTTTTGAAGACTTCAACCTTGTCGGTACTGTTGCAGACAGCAAAGTAATTTCCGTTGTATTCTATTATATTTTGGATACTTGCCGCAAATGGAAAACCATTGGCAGCCGCAAACACACTCAAATTGATGCCATTGTTGCTCGAGTTAAAAGTACTGATGGTGCCGTCTGCACTGTTAAAGTTTCCTTCATTGATGATGATGACATCGGCTTCTCTATTGATAGGGGTAACATCACTCTCGCCGCAGGCAGCCATCAAAGCAAGCAAAGAAACAAAGAATAGCGTCTTTAACTTATTGATAAAGAGATTGTTGTGTAAAAGAGTAGTTTTTTTCATAGTTATATGATTTGAGATTTAAAAAATTAAGAATGAATGATTTATAAAAAATTAAAGCTGATAAGAAAGTCTTATTTGATAATTTCTACCAGGCATTGCCCTAAAGATATAATTCTGATAATCAGTATTGAAGAGATTATTGAGCGAAAGGTCTAAACCAAAAAAATGTGTTTTGACTTGGATAGATTTGCCTAGGGTAAGATTGGCGAGCATAAAACCAGGAATAGACGTAACCAATCCCTCTATATTGTCTAGTGTCTCATAGCGAAGGGCAGTATATTGCAGATTAATCCTGCCCGAAAACCCCGCATAAGTTGAGTGAGTATAAAGATTGAAGCGATGCAAAGGCGTATAAGGAAGTTGATTGTTTTGATAAATTCCCTCTGTTTTGAGCAATGACTGCGTAAAAGCATAATTTCCTCCTGCTTGCCATCGCCATTTTGGGGTATTAAATCCCATTTTAAATCCTAGCTCTACACCTTGTCCGTTTACTTTCCGCACATTGTCGGGCGACCAAATGCCACTGCCATCAGGTTGCCAGAGTATCCAATCATCTACCCAAAGGCGGTAATAGGTAAGCTCAGACTCGAGGAAAAAGCCATTGTTTTCAAACTGATAAGTCATTCCACCTTCTGCATTCCAGCCCGATTCGGGGAGGAGATTAGGATTACCGCCAGGCTGCCAGAATCTATCATTGAAGGTAGGCACACGGTAGCTTTTGGCTGCAAGGGCTTTGAAGGTCAGTGTGTGATTTGGAGCTTTCCAAAGCAAATATTCTGCACCAAGTGAAGGCACAAAAGGCACTTGAAAACCATCTACCCAAGTTTGCTGCACATTCAGACTGAGTGCGAACAAGGGGTTGATTTGGTGCCGCAGAGAAGCAAATGCAGAAGGGCGATTTTCTTGAGGATTTTCTTGAAGGTTAGAAGATTGGGCACGGGTATGGTACCAGTTCGCACCTGCTCGGAGATGTACTTTGTCGCCAAGCTGATGTTCGTATGCCAGTATGGCTGCATATTTTTGGGCATTGACTTGGCTCTCTCCATTGCTTTGGTAGATTTGCTCATCTTGAATATAAGCCCCTTTGATGCTGAGATTTCCCCAAGATTTTTGGAGAGAATAATCTCCCACGATGCGTATATTCTCATCCAAAAGCCGCTCTCGTGCCTGTGTATTTCCTTCTACGGGCTGTATCTGACGGTCATTGTGACTATACCAAGCATTGAGAGAAAGGGTACTTTGGGCAGAAAACTGGTAATTTAGCTGCTGCAAAAAGCCATAATTTTGCACTTTTGCATTGTTTTGGATTTGTCTTTGGTTGCGGCTGTCTGTGTAAGGAAAATCGTTTTCTATCTCAAAATAATACAGTTTAGTTTTGCCAGAAAATTTCCCTGTTTGGTAGCCTATTTGTGTGCCTCCCGCAGAGCGTCCGAAGCTGCCGATTTCAGTATAAGCCTCTATGGAGAAGGGAGATTTAGGTGTGTTTTCTTCTAATAAAATACTGCCTCCTACGGCATCAGAGCCATACAAAGCACTTGCTGCCCCGAATTGTAATCTGACTTGGTCAGTGGCGAATACGGGCAAAGTACCCAAATCACTCTGCCCCAAAGTAGGGGAATTGATGTTGATGCCTTGCCACAAAAGCGCTGTATGACTTGCCCCTGTGCCTCTGAAAGCCACTGAGCCTAGCTGCCCATTGCCATAGGTTTTGATATAGATAGCACTTTCTGCCTGAAGCAAATCTGCTAGATTACTGCTTGCGTACTGTTTAAGTGCTTGGCTATTAAGCGTTTGGACTTTGCTGCCTGCTAAGAAACGCTCAGATAAACGGCCTATAATTTCTACTTCTTCGAGCTGAATATGCTGCAAAGTATCTTCTTGAGCAAGTGCATGAGAACTTATGAAAAGCCCCAATACAATGGCTCTCAACCACGGAAAAAACATGTGTATGTCTATTTTAGTATGGTTTGATGCCTTTCACCCGAAAGCTCAAACAAATGTGGACTGGCAGGTCTCCTGACTTACTGGGTTTATTATCGCCTTCCCACCCTTTTTATGGGGCAGTGGCTGGGATGATAATAAATGATTTTTGGTGAAATACCAAAAATCAAAAAACAGTTTACAGTTGCGGGGACAGTTTTGGTTTTGCACCAAATTCCCTTTTAAAATCTTAGTCTGATTAGACTTAGATTACCAATTCAGAGGCGAAGGTAGTATTTTTTTTGAATCTAAAAAAATAAGTAAGTGGTTTTTTAGATTGTATGTAATAAAACTTAGCTTTGCAGCCTATCACGAATACAAGACAAAAAATGACCGATTCTACTGTTCAATTCTTAGAGATATTCACCCAAAGCTGGCAAAATAATACCTTTGTAAAAATGACTTTTAGTAATTACAAAGGAGAAGAAACCACCCTCAAAAACCTCTATGCCAAGAAAATTCTGCTCAAAGACCAGCCCAAGCTCAGCTTTACATACCGATACCAGACCAATGACATTGTCAAGAATTATGGATTTGAGGAAGGGCTTGAAATCATCAAAAAATACTCAGGATTTCAGCACTTCAGAATCCATTATTTATTTACTACGGAGCTCGATATGCACTTGGAGTATTTTTCTGCCCATAAAGTACTGCTTAAGCAAAAGCCTCCAAGCCTTCAAAAAACACCCACACTAAGCCATGATAAGAAGAAAAAGAGGGCCATCAGCCCAGAAGGGAAAGCCTATCTGCACGCACTCAAAATTACGGATGAAGCAGGCAAAGTCTATAAAAATGCCCAAGACAAATACCGCCAAATCAATCATTATTTAGAGCTTCTTCGCCCCTTAATGGCAGAGCTGCCTGGGCGAGAAACTACCAAAATATATGATATGGGGGCAGGGAAGGGATACTTGACTTTTGCCTTGTATGATTACCTGAGCGAGGTCTTGAAGATGTCTGTGGAGGTAACAGGCATAGAATACAGAGAAGATTTGGTGGGTCTTTGTAATCAAATCGCTCAAAAATCAGGTTTTGAGCATTTGAGTTTTGGGCAAGGCACTATAGAGCATTTTCCTATAGAAGAAGCACATATTTTGATAGCACTGCATGCCTGTGATACGGCGACAGATGAAGCCATTTACAGGGGCATCTCTCTTGGGGCAGATTTAATAGTAGTAGCCCCTTGCTGCCATAAGCAAATCCGAAGAGAGTTAGAAAAGCACACGGTCAGCAACGAGTTGGATTTTTTAGTACAATACGGGATATTTTTAGAGCGGCAAGCCGAAATGCTCACAGACGGGCTTCGGGCTTTGATATTAGAATATTTTGGCTACAAAACCAAGGTCATGGAATTTATCTCTGATGCCCACACGCCCAAAAACGTGATGCTCATCGGAGCTAAAAAACTTTCTATTTCAGAGGAGGAAAAGGCAGTGATTTTAGAAAAAATCAAGCAAAGTAAGGCTTATTTTGGGGTAGGATACCACCATTTAGAACGCTTGTTGGAGATTTGAAGCAGCTAGTCTACAAAAAAGGCATTTACCTATTCGAGGTAAATGCCTTTTTTTGGGGCTTATTTGCAGTTTTTTTCTAGCAAATTGGCAGCTTCAGCGATGCCCAGACTTTTGGCAGCGATCCAATCTTGACAGGCTTTTTTGAGGTTGCCCTCTCCCTCTATGCTTTGATAGACCAGCCCTCTGAAATAATAAGCTTCGGCATCTTTGTCATTTTTAGCCAGCACTTTAGAAAAGTCACTGAGGGCTTTGTCAAGTTCTTTGACCACAAACCAGAATTTACCCCTGTTAAAATAAGCATTGAGATTGTCAGGGTCTATTTCTAAGACCTTAGAGCAATCATCTATAGCACCCTGATAGTTTTTGAGCTGAAAGCTTACCGAGCTGCGGGCAAAATAATTTTCTACATTGTTGGGTTCTAAACTGAGCAAGAGCGTATAATCTTGGTAAGCTGCCCTGAGGTCATTCAGGTAGATATTTACTTCTGCCTTGCCTCTGTATGCATCAGCATCTTTGGGGTCAATGGTTAAGATTTTATCATAATCTTCTAGGGCATCTGTATGCCTGCCTGATATTTGGCTAATGGCAGCCCTGAGTCGGTAGTATTCTTTGCTGTTGGGGTTTATCTGTATTGCCTTTCCGATGTCGTTGAGAGCTCCTGTAAAGAATTTCAGGTTGGCTTTTGCCCTGCCTCTTTCTAGGTAAGCATCTCCATAATTGGGGTTCTCTTCGATGGCTTTGTCAAAATGAGCAATGGCGCTAGAAAAATCTCCATTTTCAAAAGAAGTCATTCCATTCTGAAAATGTGTGCGAGGTGTTTGGGCTTTTGAGATGCCAGACACGCAAAGGCTGATTACAAATAATAAAAGCGTAATTTTTTTCATTAAAAAAAGATTCATATTGTTCAAATTATTTTGGAGCGATGAGTGCTATTGGTTTAAGTCTGTCTAAAGGCTTTGAGGATATTTTCTCTTTATAAACCCTCAAATCACTCATTGAATAAACTCTCTCGCCTATAAGAATATTTTAGCAAAAGTAATACAATTTGTGATATACTGAGTGAAGCCTTCGCTTTCTGAGAGGAGATACAGAGTGAAAGTTCCTTTCAAACCTTATTTTATTTTACAATAAAAGAATGTAAATTTGAATAAGCTAAGTATTTTGTCAGAATTGCCTAAGTCTTGGAAATTTTGTAAGAACTAAAAATTTATCATTAACAAGTGCTTTAAAAATCCGTTTAAGACACATACCAAAAAGGGAGTAGGGTGGATATGAATGTAAAAGGCTGTTTTGGCTCATACACAGTACTTATTCTTTGTATAAATTAAATCAATACCTATAATAAATCATCACTTCATAATGAAAATTTTTAAACTTCTTTTGTGTACACTTCTAAGTTTTGCCTTTGTCATACAGCCTCAAAAAATAGCCAAAAGTACCTGTGGAGGATATGACGAGGATTACATGGCTTCTTACAGTTTTTTTTCTCCACTAAATTTTGAGAATGTATATCAATCTGTCAGGGCTTGGGATGAGCCACAAGATGACAACCTTGCAGACTGGGAGCGCTACCTCGGCAAAGCCGCAAGCCGTGAAGACATCTCGGCAATCGTCTATGAAGTCTCTGCCGATGACATGCAAAAAATCCGAAATTATGTAGAAGGCAAAGGCAGCATCGGTGCTGAATTACAAAATAATTCGCTTGTCAAATATTGGAAAAAGAAACCTGATTTGGAAGCCATTGATTACCTTTTCTTTGCCAAAACCTGTGAGCCACATGCTTGGCAACAAGATACTTGGAACACCAAACCCGAAAAGGATGTGCAAACCATGCGCTGGCTGGCAGAAGCAGGTAAAAAATATTACCAAGAAAAAGCCTCGAATCATTTCTTAAAAATGAGATTTGCTTACCAAGCCATCCGAATGGCTCAATACGTAGGACAAAATAAAAAAGCCCTCAAAATGTATGATGAATTGGTAAATCCGATTTTTGAGCAGACAGAAAGCATCATCAAATACTGGGCAATGGCACACCGCGCGGGTGCTTTGATGGCAAATGGCGAAACCGCCCAAGCCAATTATATATTCTCAAGAGTCTTTGACCAATGCCCTAGTAAAAGGGTTAGTTCTTACCTCAGCATGCGCTTCTCCGATGGCAATGTGTGGCAAGCTACCTTAGACAAATGTAAAAATATTGCCGAAAAAAACACACTCTATTTCATTCGCTCCCTAGAAAAAGGAAGCAATATCTTAGAAGAAACCAAAAATATCTATGCTCAAGACCCCAATGACAGTAAAATGCCTATCATGCTGATGAGGTCTGTGAACGAACTAGAATACAACCTACTCAGTGATACTCCCCAAGAAAACATCCTTTTTTATAGAGGGTATCAATCTTACCCACGCCAAGAAGCCATCAAAAGCTTGCTAAATCTTAAAAACTTCGTGGAGCAGGTCATCAAAGAAGGCAAAGTAAATGAAATGGGTGTCTGGACACTGGCAGCAGGTTACTTAGATTACATCGCTGGCACCCCCCAAAAAGCCCTCAATACTTTTGAAAACTTAAAGAAAAAAGAAAAAAGCGAAGCCATCAAAAATCAAATCGCACTCTTCGAGACTGCCATCCGAATCACCCAAATGAGCAAAATAGATGACAAAACCGAAGACCAAATCTACCAAGAAGTAAAAAACCACAAGCATGAGGGCTTACAAAATCTGATGCTGGATGTCTTTGAAGATTTGTACAAAAAACAAGGACAACCTGCCAAAGCATTTCTTTGTAAAAACTATATAGATAGGCTCAAAATCACGCCTGACCTTGCCATTGTGAGGGGAATGATAGAACTGACCGAAAAACGCAACACAAACTTTGAAGAAGAGTTTCTGCTTACAAGAGTATCCGGAAGCTTTCTAGGAGAGAATGTCGAAGCAAAACCTAAGGACATCCTCAGAGAGATAGAAGCTACTGTATTGTTTAGCCAAGACAGACTCAAAGAAGCCATTTCTATTTATGAGCAAATCCCCGACAAAGTAATCTATCAGCTTGATAATGACCCATTTATGACAGATATTCAAGACTGTGAGACCTGCCCGCCAAGTGCTGACCAAGGGAAGTATAACCGCCGAACCCTCGCCACTAAGTTACAAATGCTCAAAGATTATTCAGAAAATAACACCATAGAGCAAGCCAACTACTTCTATCAGTTGGGGGCTGCATATTATAACATGACCCACTTCGGCAACTCTTGGCTCGCCATTGACTACTACCGAAGTAGTTTTGATTTTCATGAGGCACGTGAGCAAATAAAAGAGGGCAAAGCCAGTAAAAGCAAAACAGTGGTATTTACAGACTGCAGCAAAGCTAAATTTTATTTTGACAGGGCTATGAAGGCCGCCATTAACAGAGGAAACCGTGAGTTGGCTGCCAAGGCTTGCTACATGGCTGCCAAATGTGAGCAAAACCAATACTACCTCAACGGCAACCTTGAGCTAGACTACTGGGCTTATATACCGCCTTCTTACAAGCCTGAGCACCGCCGTTATTTTAAGATACTCACTACCGAATATCAGGATACCGAATACCACGCAAAGGTATTAAATGAGTGTACTTATTTTTATGAATTTGTAAGATAGAGAAGCGATGGGGATAGTTATTTATTTCATTTTTTCATTTTTTATTTCTGTGCTACTGCCCATGTATCTTGTGCACACCAAGCACAAGTACGCTAAGTTTTGGTTCAATATCTTGCCCATGATGCTTGCCATTGGCGCAGCACAGTTTACTTGCACCACTATCTGGGGAGAGTACTACGGAGGGTTTCAGGAGTTGGCGACCTATTCTGCTGTGTTTGTGCTTACGACGTTGCTGACAGTAGGGCTGATTCATTTGCTGTATTATTTGTTATATGGACAAGTACTTGACCTAGGTGAGGATGCCGAAGCAAGCCAGTAATGAAAAAACATCTTTGATTTTAAGTGGGAATTACTAATTTTGCCCCATTACTGACAAATATTTTTTAATTATGAATTCTAAAGAAGAAGAGGGTCAGAGCCCTTATTATTATGAAATGACACAAGGCAAAGCCCCTTCTTGGCTGCTCCTCTCCACAGAGATAGCACGCACAAGCATTGGTTTTGGAGCTTATTTTGCGTCTTTTCCTCTTTTACAAATGAGCCCAATGGGAGATGGACACCCTGTATTGGTATTGCCAGGTTTTTTGACCAATGATGCCGTTACTACTCCTTTGCGTCTTTTCTTGAAGGGCCGAGGCTATGAGGCAAAGCCCTGGGACCTGGGCAACAACCTAGCCCACTATGATGTGCTAGACAGGCAGCTAAACCACATGGTCAAAGACCTTTATGAGGTTTATGGGCGAAAGGTAAGTGTCATAGGCTGGAGTGCAGGTGGGATTTTTGCACGTGCATTGGGGCATACTTCCAAGGATTATGTCCGGCAGGTGATTACTTTAGGTTCGCCTTTTCGTGGCATCAAAGACAAAACCAACATTGAGGGAATCTTGGGCTGGGTTACGGGAAAGCACCCTGCCAACATTGACAGGGTCATCTTAGAGCGTGCTTCTGAGCCGCCTCCTGTGCCGAGTACTGCCATTTTCACAAAAATGGATGGTGTAGTATCTTGGCAATCTTGCAAAGACAAACATTTAGATGCACAGACAGAGAATGTGGAAGTGATAGCAAGCCACCTTGATTTGGGTTTTAACCCGATGGTGCTGCATTGCATTGCTGACCGTCTGGCACAGCCCGAAGATAATTGGAAGCCTTACAGCCCTCCCGTGTGGTCTCAATGGCTTACTTTTTTCCCTTGGGAGCTTTTATGAAACGGACAAAGCGAGGTTAGAGAAGTATCCCTGTGCCATAAATTCATAGAAGTGTCCACTTATTACCGAGGGTACAGGGGGATGTATGCTAGAGTGTTTGGATAAGATGTGCATTGAGTATATTTTTATTTCATTCAGTCATGCAGCAATTCAAAGCCCTTGATTTACAGCAGAAAATAGATTTTACGAAATGACAGAGCAATTCCTGTCATTTCGTAGAAATTTGAAAGTGTGGTAAAAGCGACACAGTATAGTAGATGCCCACGGCATGACAAAACAATTCCTACCATACTTTTCAGTATTTCACTCAAAACAAACTAAACTGCTGCTCTGGCAAGGCATTTTCTAGCTTGAGTAGTTTCTTTTTGGCTTCTAAGCCTCCTGCATAGCCTACCAAACTTCCATCGCTGCCTATGATTCGGTGGCAAGGCACGATGATAGAAAGTGCATTTGCTCCGTTGGCAGTGGCTACAGCTCTGATGGCTTTCTCATTTTTGAGTTTTTTAGACAAGCCCAGATAGGTTTCCGTTTGTCCGTAAGGCACTTCTAGCAAGGCACTCCAGACTGTTTTTTGAAATGCAGAGCCTAGCAAAAGAATAGGAATGTTAAAATCAGTTCTTTTTCCTTCAAAATATTCGTGAAGTTGTTGTTTGGTTTCTTCCATTATCTCAGAATATTCCTTCACAAAATCTGCCACAAGATGTTTTTTTAGGCGATTGTCTATAGCTGCACGCATTTTACGATATTGCCAATCACAAAGGCATAATTTATCTTTAAATGCACCCAGCACCAGCACACCATAAGGCGTTTGTAGATAATCAAGACTGATTTTATTTTTCATGTCGTTTTTCTGTGAATTTTAAATCTCCCACGCCATCATTTCTATGACAGTTTCTTTGTCCAGCGGGCTTTGCAAGCCTAGAGTAGGTTTTTGTAATTGCGCTATCAGGTATTGCATCGCAGGGGCAATCCATGCTTGGCTTTCCTCATCTTTGTATTGTTGTAAAAGTGCAATCTGATACAAGTAGCTCATTTTTTCAAATAAGAACTTCGCACTCAATTCTATGGTATCTTTGTCTGCACTTGCGAGCTGATTTGCCAAGTCTATGACTGCTTTTAGCTCCTCCATAAGCAAGGCTTGATGGCTTTTTATGTGCTCAAATTGCTGCTGAATCTGTGTAATCATCTTCGTAAAACCTTGAGATTTCATAGAAGCCCTCAGCATATCTAGCACCATAATATTGCCCGCACCCTCCCAGATAGGCAACACCATCGTATCACGCATGAGTTTGGGCATTACGCCGTCTTCTATGTAGCCCATTCCGCCCATCAGCTCCATGGCTTCACGGATGACATACACGCCTGCTTGTGCAGCGGTTTTTTTAATCATGGGCGTAAGCAATCTGAGTATTTGTGCTAGGTCTTCAGCACCATTGTCGGCTTGGTCTAGGCTTTGGATGGCTTCCCAAGTCATATAAAAATTGGCAGTATAAATAGAAGTTAGTTCGGTGAGTTTTTGTCGGATGAGGGCATGATTGAGGGCAGAAGTGCCAAAAGAAGTCCTAAAAGTCAAGAATTGATACGCCTCCACCAAGGCACGCCTCATCTCTGAAAGTGAGCCCAAGGCATTGTAAAGCCGAGAAAGGTTAATCATATCGGTCATAATCTTAAACCCTTGGCCTTCTTCGCCCACGAGTTTGCCCACGGTATCGGTGAGGATGCACTCTGCACTCGCCATAGACCGAACGCCCAGCTTGTCTTTGAGCCTGACGATGTCCATTTCATTGCGTGAGCCATCGGGTTTTTGTTTTTCTATCAAGAAAATAGAAAGACCTTTTGTGCCTTTTACTTCGGGATTGGTGCGGGCCAGTGCAAAGATAATCTCTGCATTGGCATTGCTACAAAACCATTTTTCGCCATTGAGGAGGTAATATTTATCTTTTAAATGGGTGGCACTCACTAGGTTAGCCCCTACATCTGAGCCGCCTGCCTTCTCAGTCAAAAACATTGCTCCTGTGTAAAGTTCTTCTAAATTCTCGGTATAGATATGGCTCAACAGGCGATTTTTGTCCTCTTCTTCGCAGTATCTGTCTATCAATCTGGCCACGCCATCGGTCATACAGAGTGGGCAAGGTAGGCCTCCTTCGCTCATTCCGAAGAGAAAAACAGAGGCAAAACCCAGTCTATGGATTTCTTTTTCAAATTTTTGACGCAATTCGGGTTGCCATTTCACCCTAAACATCTCTGAGCGAAGGGCTATTTCGGTGAGGGTATGGTAGGCAGGATGAAAGCGAATTTCGTTGATGGTTTCTCCCAGTCGGTTTCTTTTGATGAGTTCGGGTGTGTTTTTATCTGCCAAAAGCGAGAGTTCATCCATGACCTGAGCGGCTTCTTTGCCCAAGGTTTGCCATTTGTCAAGCATGTATTGGTAGCCTTCCGTAGAAGTATATTTTTTTAAGAAATGCTTCAGTATTTTATCACTTTCAAAGAAATTTTGGCTAGGCTGATAGCTTTTATCCAAGACCCTATTTTGGGGATGTTTGGCAGAGGTTTTAGGTGCTTCGGCCGTGTTTAAATCTATTTGCATGGGTATTTTTAGTTTTGTAATTTAGAAAGTAAATATAGTGATTTTTTGATAAAAATTTGAATCATAGAGAGAGGATTTGATAAGTAGCAGAAAGGTTACCAATGATTTTCTGAGTACTGAAGCTATTAATAATTCTGTTTTTTATGTAATATTGCGTAAGAGTGAGTGAAAGTTTATTTCTTAACCCTATGTTTATCAATAGATTAGGGCAAGTAATGGGATAAACCCAATAACATTTATCAATAGTTTACCTTAACCTGATGCATTTATGAAAAAGACGATTTTACTGATGTGCTGTGCTTGGCTGGCTACTTCTTTGGGCTATGCACAGACCGACAAAAGACTCAAAGGAATAGATAAAGAGCTGGAAGAAGTACTGTCCGCTACGAAGGCTGCTGGCTTTGCTGTGGCAGTAGTGGAGGGTGATAAAGTGCTGTATTCCAGAGGATTCGGCTACCGAGACTATGAGAAAAAAATACCTACCGATGCCAATACTTTATTTGCGATAGGCTCAAGCACCAAAGCCTTTACGGCTGCTGTTTTGGGGCAGCTTCGTGATGAAGAGAAACTTTCTTTTGAAGATAGCCCTCTCAAATACATTCCCGAATTTAAGTTTTATAACAATGAAATGAACAATCAAATCATGCTCAAAGATTTGATGAGCCACCGCACAGGCCTAGGGCGGCATGATTTTGCTTGGTATCTCTTCCCGAGTGCCAGCAAGGACAGCCTGCTCATGCGTGTAAAGCACCACGAGCCATTTGCAGGTGTGAGGAAGGAATGGTACTACAATAATTTTATGTTTCTAGCACAAGGAGTCATCGCCGAGCGAATCACAGGCAAAAGCTGGGAGGAAAATATCAGTGAGCGTTTTTTTGAACCCTTAGAAATGACCAACTCCAACCTCTCGATAGATGGACTAAAAAACAGCGAGAATGCCGCATTTGGTTACAAACTTAGCAAAGAAGAGACGATTGAAAAAGTAGATTATTACGATATTTCGGGGATGAGTCCCGCAGGAAGCATCAACAGCAGTGCCAACGAAATGGCTAATTGGCTCAAGCTGTGGCTCAATGAAGGTAAATTTAAAGGAAAAAAAATCTTAAGCCCTGCTTACATAAGTGAGGCTATGAGCTCACAGATGATAGTAAGTGCGGGGCTTCCCGATGAAAAACATACAGATATGCACCTTTCTAACTATGGCTATGGCTGGTTTATTTCTTCTTACAGAGGGTATTACAGAGTGGAACATGGCGGCAATATTGATGGTTTTTCTGCCAATGTAGCGTTTTTTCCTAGTGATAAAATAGGCATCATTGTGCTTGCCAACCAAGATGGCTCTGCTGTGCCATGGCTTGTGAGGAATATTCTATCTGACCGTCTTCTGGGTGTGCAAAAAACAAATTGGACAAAAGAATTCGCAGATGGGCAAGAAAAATCAAAAAAAGCACTCCTTGAGGTAAAGAAAAATAGCACAGAGGGTAAGATTAAAAACACCAAACCTTCTCATATCCTGCAAGAATACACTGGAAAGTATGCCCATCCTGGCTATGGAGCATTCAGGATTGAGCTAAAAAATGATTCTCTTTTTGCGGTGCTTCCGCTTCAGAGGCTGTATCTGAAGCACTATCATTATGATGTTTTTGAGCCATTTGAGGTAGCAAAGCAAGGGGTAGATACCACTGAATCTGGTGGGCTAAAATTTAATTTTGTGGGCAATGATGCAGGAGAAATCTCCACACTTAAAATGAAAATAGAGCCTACTCTTCCGCCCATTGAATTTGAGCATACACCTAACACGATTAAGGTGGAGAAAGAGGCCTTAGAAAAGTATGTAGGGGAATACGAATTGGCAGGCACTATCATTAAAGCCTATATTAAAAATGAGAATGTACTCTACGTATTTGTGCCAGGGCAGCCTGAGTATGAGCTTGTGCCTACGGAGAAGCATAAATTTTCGTTCAAAGTATTGGAGGGATTCAAAGTCGCCTTCGTAGAGGCAGCAGATGGAGCCATCAGCGAGGTGCTTTTTATACAGCCCAACGGCACATTCAAAGCCACTAGAAAAAAATAAACTGCTGATTATCAGCTATATACAAAAAGCATCTTCTCGGATTAAATCCGCCGAAAAGATGCTTTTTTACTTAAACCTTGCACAAAATTTATTGAGCAGACCAGCCTCCGTCTATGGGCAGTGAAGTGCCTGTGATGGTAGCCGCCGCTTCACTGGCTAGAAACAGGGCAAGCGCTGCAATAGATTCTACTTTCACAAAATCTTTAATGGCTTGCTTTTTAAGCATAATTTTTTCTACTACTTCGTCTTCGCTCATGTTGTGGGCTTTGGCTTGGTCGGAGATTTGCCCCTCTACCAAAGGCGTGCGGACATAGCCTGGGCAGATGGCATTGCAAGTGATTCCGAAAGGAGCACCCTCCAGCCCGAGCACTTTGGTAAGCCCCGTTACGCCGTGTTTGGAGGTAACATAAGCACTTTTAAATTCAGAGGCACGCAGCCCATGGGCAGAGGTAATGTTGATGATTCTCCCAAAACCCTGCGCTTTCATCTGAGGCCAGACGGCTTTGCTGGTATGAAACACAGCAGACATATTCACGCCAATGATAAGATTCCATTTGTCTTCTGGAAATTCATCTATCGGGGCGACATATTGCACTCCAGCATTGTTAATGAGTACATCTATGGGGCCGAGTGTTTCTTGAGCATTTTTGACCATCTCTTGGATGGCTTCGGGCTTTAAGAGATTGGCAGGTGAAAACATTGTCTTCACACCATATTCTTTGCCTACTTCTTCGGCTATTTCTTCGCCATTTTTTTCTAATCCATTAAAGCATATTTGGTAGCCTGCTTTTGCGAATACTTTGGCAATTCCGAGCCCTATTCCGCTGCTGCTTCCAGTAATCAGGGCAGTTTTTGTTTCATTTTTCATTGTATAAGTGCTTATTGATGATTAAATAAATGGTGATTTTATGAATAAAATAATTATTCAGCTTTATTGTGCCTTAATAACCTCACCTTTTAAGATAAGAATTTCTTCTTTGTTGATGCCATTGCTGATGACAAGCAGTGCTTTTTCTTGGGAGCCTTTCAGGTTTTCTTGGTAATCAGGGTCAAAAATAACTGTAATTTCACTGACTGCATTGGGGGCAATAGGTTCTTTGCTCCAGTCTGTGGCGGTGCATCCGCAGCTTGTCTGTACTTGCAGAATCCTTAGGGGGCGAGTGCCTGTATTTTTAAAATAAAAAGAGGTCAGTACTTTTTCACCTTTATTGACTTTGCCAAAGTCATACGTTTTGTTCACAAATGTGATTTGAGGACGTGTCAGGGTAGTGTCTTGTGGCAGTGCTTCTGCTTTATTTTGTGCTTTTAGGTTGTAAGAAGCAATGCCCCATCCTATCAGAATTGCTAAAAAAATTAATTTGTTCATTTTATTGGGTTTAGTTTTCATTTGAAATTACGATAAATGATTGAAAAGCGTACATTTTTGGGCGAAAATAATCTCAATTTTATCTAAGCAGTTACTCTGCATTCATAATTCCGACTTCTTTGAGAAGATGAAAAATTTCCCCTTTGGGGCTTAGTGTGCTATGTTCGGAGGCTGTTTTTCACTCAAAATGAAAATCTAGCCAAACCTGCAAGCACCACAAGGCCCAGATTTCAGAAGAAAAATCTAGCTTACCCGCAAGGTGCGCTTTGATATTTATCTCTGCAAAATTATGGGATAAATATTTAAAAACGCTATTTGAATTGTCTAATAACCTAAGTGCAAGATGCTGATTTTGAGGCTCTCTCAGCCATTTCCCAAAAGGAAAACCAAAACCTTCTTTGCGGCGGCTTGTGTATATTTCTCCTCCTTTTTGATTCAGAATTTCTTTGAGAATCCATTTTTTAGATTTCCCGAAGATTTGTAAGGCATTGGTTTTTTTTAGTACTGCACAGATTTCGGCATCTAGGTAAGGAACTCTGATTTCTAAACCGTGCTGCATAGAACTTTGGTCTGTGATGGCCAGCACATCTTGGGCTAGGTAATGCCTTTGGTCATAGAATAGTGCAAAAGCGAGCAGGTCTTTTTCTTTCAAATCATTGCTTTTTAAAGGCATGTTTTCTAAGCCCAAGCTCCACTGTAGTTTCGTAAAATTCACAAAAGTAGCTTGGGGTGTTTTGCCTATTTGAGAGAAGAATTTTTTGATTTGCCGTTGTTTTTCTGCTTTTTGAAGGCTAGAAAATAAGTCAATGAAAGAAGGAGGAACAAGGTGAAAAATGCTTTGGTATTTCAAATATTTCTGAAAAGCTTCATGCCTGTGGTAGCCTGCAAAAAGCTCATCTGCCCCTGCTCCTGACAGTACTACTTTGACTGATTTTTTGGCTTCTTGGCTGAGTAAGTGAGTGAGATAAGCTGCGGGGTCTGCGATGGGCTGGTCTAATGTAGAGAAAAATGGAGGAATATCTCGAAGGCAGTCGGAAGAAAGGCTAATTTCTTGGTATTTTCCACCATATTGTTGGGCTGCTTTTTGTGCAAAATGACTGTCTTGAGTGCCTTGCTTTGCCACATCACCTAGTGTAAAAACAGGAAAATTTTTTTTTCCTTGCTCCCGAAGCAGTGCCAGCAAAAGTGTAGAATCTACTCCGCCACTTAGAAAAAGACCCACAGGCACTTCGGCTGCTAACTGCTGATGTAGGCTTTGTGTGAGTGCTTTTTCAGTTTGTATTATCAAATCTTGGGCGGAAACTTTTTGAGTGTTTTGGTATATTTTTTTAGGCTCAATCGGAATTTCTTGGCGAATGCCTTTCTCTAAATCCCATAAGATAGGCGTATCTACCTGATAAATTCCCTCAAAAAAAGTCTGTGGAGAGGCTGCAAACCTGAAAGTGAGGTAATGGCTAATTTGACTTTCATTCAGTTTTTTGGAGACTAAACCACTTGCCAATATTCCTTTGATTTCAGAAGAAATGAGTAGAAATTGCTCATTTTCAAAATAATACAAAGGTTTGATTTTCCAATTATCTCTCGCAATTAAGAGTGTATTGTGCTGTAAATCTAGCCAAGCCCAAGCATACATTCCGTTGAGTGTGGTGCAGGTCTTTTGGATTTCAGGATGGGTGTAAATTTGTAAGTTTTGATGTAAGTGTTTGAATAGTTTTATGGTATCTTTTTGTGCAAAATCACCTTGTTGAGAGTATAGTTCTCCGTTGTAAAGCAATGCAAACTGTTGGTCTTTGCTCAGGCAAGGCTGCCTTGAAACTGGACTTAAATCTCTGATTTTAAGCCTATTATGTCCTAGATAAAATTGACTTTTTGTGTTTTTAAGTAAGACAACTTGGCTATCATCTGGCCCTCTTGAGCTAGTGGCAAGATTCATTTTTAGAATCTCTTTTGGGGAATCTAGTGAGTTGTTTTTATCCCAAATAAGATTCAGACCACACATATTGATTGATTAGGATGGATTTTTAACTTCTCCATTTTTCACTTTCATCACGAAGTCAAGAGATACATTCATGTCTTCGGCTATTTCTTTTGGTGTATATTTACCCCGTTTGAGTAGGTTTTGTATGCCTTGTACCGTCTTCATTGTGATGCCTTTCTCGATGCCTTTTTCCTCTACTTCATTTAAAATTGCTTCTTCTATGCCCATGTTTTGGAAGTTTTAAGTGTTCTTCACTTCTCCATTTTTCACTTTCATCACGAAGTCAAGAGATACATTCATGTCTTCGGCTATTTCTTTTGGTGTATATTTACCTCGTTTGAGTAGGTTTTGTATGCCTTGTATCGTCTTCATTGTGATACCCTGCTCAATGCCTTTTTCGATGCCTTTTTCGATGCCTTTCTTGATGCCTTTTTCCTCTACTTCATTTAAAATTGCTTCTTCTATGCCCATGTTTTTCCTTTGTTTAAAAATTTGTTGAATAGATTTATCTAACTCTATGAGGGATTCCCTTTCAGTGAATCTAACATAAAAACGAATAAAGTTAAGAATATTTCTAATTCTACTCGTAGAATATTTTGCCTCTTTCAGCTTTCTTACAAGCATTGTTTTCCAAATGAGCTGCTTGTCATCTGTGAGTTCCTGTTGCTCTAGAGCTTTTTTGGCTGTGAGCATGACGATACTAAAAGGATTTTTGGATAAATCTAGTTCCTGATACGTTTTTTCGGTGAGTTTAAAAGTATCAAAATGATATGTAAGTCTTGTCTTTTGGTATTGATAATGATATTGTTCCTGATGATATTTGGTATCTGCGTCTGTGAAGATAGCAAGTGCCATCACATTCTTTTTCCAACGGTCTTTGATTCGGTAAAAGTAATTAAACATACGCTCTGCAAATTTTGCATCGGGATAGCCTTGCACTTCTATGTGTAAAAGCATCCAAGCCTCTTCTCCATTAGAGAGATATATTTTCACTAACTTATCTGCAAAGCGTCTTTTTTTGGTTTCAGACGGAAATAAGTCCTCAAGTTCTTTGTCCAAAAACTCAAAACCCTTGTTCAAATCTACTTCTTTGCTTGTCCACTCAGGATAAAAGTACCACAGAAAATCTTCAAATAAGTCTTCTATAATACCTTTCCAGAGAGTGTCTTGGCTGATTGTGATGATGTCCATTCCTTTTAATTTAATATCTCTATCAAAGTCTCCTCATTGGCTTGGATAATGTGCTGGATGTTTTCCTCTGTCAATGCAGTGGAGAGAAACAGACTTTCAAACTGTGAAGGGGGTAAAAAAACTCCTCTTTTGAGCATGCCTTGAAAGTATTTGCCAAACAAGGCAGTATCGCATTTTTTGGCATCTTCAAAATTGTGAATCTCTTGGTCAGTAAAAAATAAACTATACATAGAACCTAATTGATTGATGGTATAGTTTTTTCCTAGCTTTTGGAGTGTTGCTTTGATTCCACTGACTATGGAGTCAGAGATTTGCTGTAGCTGCTGATAGACCTGAGGATTCTCATGCAAATTAGTCAGAACGGCCAGTCCTGCTGCCATTGCTACGGGGTTTCCTGAGAGTGTACCCGCTTGATAGACAGGACCTACGGGAGAAACATAATCCATAATTTCTCTTTTGCCTCCATAAGCACCTACGGGCATTCCTCCACCTATGATTTTGCCGAGGGTAGTCATATCAGGAGTTACCTTGAATAGCTCTTGAGCCCCTCCTTGTGCAAGCCTGAAGCCTGTCATTACCTCATCAAAGATAAGAATAATTCCCTCCTCATCACATATTTTACGAAGCCCTTCTAAGAAGCCAGGTTTAGGAATGGTCAGCCCCATATTGCCAGGTACAGGTTCTATGATGATGGCTGCAATCTGCTCTGGGTTGGCATCGACTAGTGTCTTGACTGCCTCCAAATCATTGTAAGGAGCAAGCAAGGTATCTTGTGCCGTGCCACTGGTTACTCCAGGGCTGTTGGGCGTACCCATCGTGATAGCCCCACTGCCTGCAGCTATCAAAAACGAATCTCCATGCCCGTGGTAGCAACCCTCAAACTTGATAAACTTAGAGCGGTTGGTATAGCCTCTTGCTAGACGGATGGCACTCATACAGGCTTCTGTACCAGAGTTTACCATTCTTACTTTTTCGATAGAGGGTACCATTTTTACGATGAGTTCTGCTATCTCTACCTCACGGCGAGTGGGTGCTCCAAAAGAGGGTGAGCCTTTGACGGCTTCTATGATGGCAGCTTCTGCAAGAGGATGTGCATGCCCCAAAATCATAGGCCCCCAAGAGTTAAAAAGTTCTATGTATTTATTGTCATCTTCGTCATAAAGATAAGCACCTTTGGCTGATTTGATAAAAATGGGGTTTCCACCCACTGCCTTGAAGGCCCTCACGGGAGAGTTTACCCCGCCTGGGATACTATGTTGTGCTTGTTCAAAGAGTGATTGACTTTTAGTATGTATCATAAAAAATGTATAAAAATTTAGGTGTAAGAGCAAAAGTATTGCTTAAAAGATTACTTCAAAGGATTAACCAGTAGAGGCTCACCATTGTTAATTTGTAAGATAGGGACATAGGCATTGATACTGCCTTGGCTAAAATCTATTCCTTCTAAGACTCTTCCTTTTATAGCTCCTTTTTGGATGAATGCCCTTTTGAAATCATTTTGTGTACCGTAGTTGTGTAGTGTTTCTGCAAAGAAATAGGCTACTTCATAGCCTAAGTAAGCGTATTGATTGGGCTCTTGTCCTTTAAAAAACCTTTGGTAGGTTGCCTTAAACTTGACAGCGGCAGGTGTATCTGTGTTGATGTAATCAGGATGTAAAAATAATATTTTAAATTTTTCATAAGTTTCATAATCAATGTCTTGGAATTTAAGCCAAGCACTTGGCACAAAAGTAGGAACAGCGATATTGTAATTGCTCATTTGCTTTAAGACCTCTTGTGCAAGGAGCTGACTGCTGCTGCTGACCATAAAACTCCCTATTTCGTTGGGGTTTAGTGTGCTGAGGAGGATACTGATTTGCTTGAGTTCTACGGTTTTTATTTCTTGCATCGTAAGCACTTTGATTCCTTCTGCTTGTGCTTTTTGTTGGAAAGCAAAGGCAAGTTCCTTATTAAGTCGGTCATATAAGATGACGGTTGTCTTTTTTCGGACATTTTGGTTAAGGTAATTCATAGTAGCATCTACCTGTTCTTGGAAGGAGGGCAGCATTGTGTAAGTAAATTTACGAGGCTCACCTGTTTGGGTATATGACAGTGGCTGCACAAGGTTAAATGATTTGGCTTCGGCAATGCCCATCATTTTTTCATAACTGTCAGGGAAGAGAGGCCCTACCACAAGGTCTAGGTCATTAAATTCTCCTTTCAGAATCATTTTATCTATCTCGGCTGTTGAATTGCGGTTGATTTCATAGGCGTATAGTTTAAAGTCTATCTGAGACAAGCTATCCATTTCTTTTTGTGCCAACCTCATTCCTTGATACATATTGATAGAGATATTGGCAAGGCTTGTGGTATCTCTGTTTTTAAGTTTGTTGAAATCAAAAGGGAGCATCACCGCTACTTTGTAGGGTTTTCGGCGATAAATCACTTGTTTGAGTTTGGATTTTTCGGGGCGTGTGAGTTGGTATTGAGTGATGAGCGACTCTAGTAATTCGTAATCGCTGATTTCTTCGGAGTTGGCAGCAATTTTATCTACCAAAACCTGTGCGATGAGGGTATCACTCGGGAAGGTTTGGTGGAGGATTCTGAGCTTAAGCATGGGGGTATTGCTGAGGTAAAATCCTTTCAACTGATTTTTATCTTTTTGAATATCAGCATTTTTGATTTTATTAAGATAAGCCAGTGCGAGTTCTGGCTGGTTTTCTTTAAAAGAAATATCTGCCAAGATATAATGTATTTCGTGGAGATGCTGCCAGTTAGGGTATTTTTCTAACATTGCCCGAAAGGCATCTTGTGCTACATTTGTCTCTCCGTTTTCTAAGGCAGCTTGTGCATAGAAGAAATAAGCATTTTCTACGAGTCGGGTATTTTCACCTGAGTTACGAATACTGTTAAAGGCATCTTTGGCGCTTGCATAATTTTTTTGCTCAAAAAGCTGATAAGCAAGGGCATATTCCTTTTGTAGCTTACGGCTTTGTGCGCCTGCTGTGAGGCTGATAATTATAAAAAATAGGATTAAAAGTTTTTTCATATTAGGGATTAATTTTACTACAAAGTTAAGGCATTGTATTGGATTATGAATAAAGAAGCGTCTAGCAAGTCATCAATTAGGAGAAAAATTTGCTGAGGCTGTTTGTATTTTGTTGCTTAGGATTGGGTATCTCCATTATCTTTTTGAGATGTTTTTAGCAAAGTGTCAATATTTTTCTTAGATTTATAAAAATAAACACAAAAAAGATGCAAACTTCCATTTACAAATCCTCACCAGATGCCAAAAAAAAGAGTGATATGGGCATCAGTTCTTTTTCTAAAGCGACTTATAACCCTTTTCTGACCAATGAATTGGCTGAGCAAAACCCCTTTCATGATGGCAAAAATGTCAATCCCTTTAGCCCAGTGCAGATGAAGCAAGCCCCCCTTCAAATGATGGAGGAAGAAGAAGAGATGCAAATGAAGCAAGCCCCTATGCAAAAAAAAGAAGCCTCAAGCACGGGTGTATCATCAAGCAGTGCATCTATCCCTGCGGATGTGCAGTCATCTATGGAACAAACATTGGGAGCAGATTTCTCGGATGTGAACATCCACCAAAACTCTAGCAAAGCACCCGAGGTAGGTGCATTGGCTTATACACAAGGCAAGGATATTCATTTTGCGCCAGGAGAGTACAATCCAGAGAGCAAAGAAGGTACAGAACTTCTAGGGCACGAGCTGACACACGTGGTGCAGCAAGGGCAAGGCCGTGTGAAGCCCACTACACAAGTACAAGGTGTACTTGTCAATGATGATGCAGGGCTTGAACAAGAAGCTGACAAAATGGGGCAGAAAGCCGCCCAAATGCTCAAAAAATAATTTTAAACTTCTATAATGATTTAGTAAATATGTCTAGAGTATTTGTTATTTTTTCTATGATGTTTATCTTGATGTATGGGATGCACTTCCACATCAAAGCACAAAATATAGAAGCATTGGATAAGAAAAAAGGTTTCAAAGACATCATTATCGGAGATAGCATACAGCGGTATCTTCCTTTTTTTAAGTACAAAGAACGGGCAATAGATGGCTATGATGTGTTTGTGATAAAAGAAGAAAGCCCCGAAGCCATTAGAAGATATGCACAACTAGGGTATCTGCCCATACAGCAGCTCAACCTACTGGTTTATAAAAGTAGAATCCACGAAATCAGAATTTTCTTTGCATTAGAGGCTTATGAAGACCTTAAAAGCATACTCACTAAAGTATATGCTGAACCAAATGAAACACCCTGCGAAACTATCAAAAATGACTCAGGTTCAAGAAGTGACTGCAGGTGGAGAGGCGAAAAAATAAATCTCTGGTGTAGTGCCATTGATATTCCCGAAAAACAAAAAGTGGTCGTCGGGTTCAGCAATTTTGAGATGGTCATCAAGATGAGGAAAGAACTTACGGCAGCCGCTATCAAGGATTTATAAAAAACAAAAAAAAAGCTTTCCTCATAGAGAAAAGCCTTTTCCAATCATTCTTCAACCAGCTATGCATCGAGTATTAAACTCAATATCCTTTCTTTTACCAAAGAAGTGCCATAATATTAAAGTATTGATAATCAATGAATTATATTTTTATATCCGTTTCTTTTGATTCAAATATAGACGTATTTCTCATTTTTAGATTTCGTCTTATTTTATAAAATCAATTAATCTTCAAAGAACTCTTTCCCTTTTTGGTCAATATAGCCCCAGCCTGCGGAAGTTTTTACACGTGCATATGCTCCCTCGAAAGCTTGTGCAGCAAGGTATTTAAAGGGGATTTCTACTTTGTTTTTAAAATTGACATAGCCCCATTTGCCGTCTTTTTTTACTGCTACCAGCCCATATCTAAAAAATATTTCGGGTCTCTCATAAAAAGGAAGTTGGATACCTTCATACTCAAAGGGCAGGATGACTTCGTTTTTCGGGCTGACAATGCCCCATTTGCCGTTCTTTTTTGCCACAAAGGTATCTCTAAGAAATCGCAGGTAAAAATCTTCCTCAAAATCATATTCGGGCGGGATGGCCCAGGCACCAGATATCTGCAGCACACCCCATTTTAATGTGCCTTCTCTGAGACAAGCCACTTGCACAAGTCCATTTTTGAATATTTTTGTTTTCTCGAATGATTCTGTGCCTATTTTTTCTCCTTTCAGATTCAAGAAATACATCTGACCATTTTCTAAGACCCTAAATGCTCCCTCCCAGTAGCGCTTATCCACAGGGCTTACACCTTCTTTAAACTCAAAGATGCTTTTGCCTGCCTTGTCAATCAGTTGCCACTGTGCTTTGATGCTGCTGCTGCTCAGATTGACTAGAGCCTTTCCCTCTGCAAAGGGTTTTACTTGGGGGTATTGCAGTGGAATGGCTATTTCGTTTTTTGTGTTGATGAAACCCCACTTGCCAGCCCTACAGACAGGGATGAGGGCATCTCTGAATAACTGTTCCTTGTAAAATGCTTCCGAAAAATCATATTCGGGGGGGATAATCCACTCATTTTTGCCATTGAGTACGCCCATTTTTTTGATGCCGAGGCTATCACTCACAATCGCACAGACCAGCCCTTGGCGGAGTTCTCCCAAAAAATCATACACACAAGGGATGACGGCATTACCGTATCTGTTGAGGAAGCCCCATTTACCATCTTTGCGAACCCTTGCCAGCCCCTCTTCAAATTCAAGTTTGAGGTATGATTTTGTTGGATTGCTGGTATGTAAGTTATCAGCCCGCAAAAAAGTAGGGGAGGAGGAGGCTTCTTCAAAAGAATGCTCAGAAACTCGCTCTACCTCATATAAAGTAGGGATGACCACATTGTCTTGCCCACTGATAGCTCCCCAGCGTCCTTCTTTTTTGACTCCTAGTAAGTTATCGATGCCACACTCTCTGATAAGGTCGTATGTCAGCTCGATTTCTTGTCCTGCATATTTGCGTACAAAGCCCCATTTACCACCGTGTCCGCTTTGGTCTCCTCCTTGTGCCACTACTACCCGCCCTAGTTTGGAGGCAGCATAGATAATATCATATTGGCAGGGCAAAAACGTTTTTCCGTCTTTGCTGATAAGCCCCCATTTTCCGTCTTTTTTTACTTTGGCGAGGTCTATCAAGAAGGGTTGGACTTCTTCAAAATCACAGGGAATGACTATTTTCCGTTTTTCATCTGCAAAACCCCATTGATTGGCTTTGCGATAAGGAACTAAATCTTGGGCATATACTGCCTGAGCTGCCCCAAAAGACAGCACGCAAAATAGCATCCACCTTGACATACTCAAAATAATATTTTTATTTAGGTAATAAATGCTGTGTTTATACATAGTTTTTGCTCTTAAAATGAAAATAAAACTAAAAATCTTGCTTTATCTGTGGTGCTTCAAAAACTTAGTTATTTTATGTTTTAACTTTATTTTGTTTTATTTGAAAAAAGGTACTATTTTAGTAAACAATATAGATGAACCCTAGGCTTATTTATATGAAATTATTCATTCTGAATCAGATAAAATTTATGCTACAAAGAATCAAAGACGTATTTGTGCTACCTCCTCACCTTAAATGGTTTAAGGATGGCTACGCAAACATGGCATCCCAGAAATACCAAGCAGCTATTTATGCATTTGATAAATCTATATCGATTCACCCTGTGTATGAAGCCTATAATAACCGAGCAGCTGCTTATTTTTATATGCATGACTATACCAAAGCTGCCCAAGATTATGCTCAAGCCATACGATTAGAGCCTCAGGAGTTGGATGCTTATCTAGGGCTTGGAATAACGAATACAAAACTACAAAATTACCATGAAGCCCTCAAAGCATATAATCAGTTACTTGTTTTTAATCCTTATCATTCCGTAGCACTTACGAACAGGGGCTATGTAAATCTACAAATGGATAATTATGTCCAAGCGCTGAAAGATTTTGACAGAGCCATTGCCTTAGATAGTTCTAATGCAGTGGCATACAGCAACAGGGCAAATGTTTATTATCAATTAAAGCAAAGCCAAAAGGCAAAAGAAGATTGGCAAAAAGCCAGCGATATGGGCTTTAAAGAGGCGCAACTGATGCTCACAAAATATAAATTTGGTTGAGGTAAAGTATGTAAAGATTCACGCTTAATTCTTTGCTTCAAAACCCCATTTTTAAACCAAAGAAAGTAACTCATCACTGATATTATCATTTTTTTTGTCTCAAAAACACAAAAATCACTCGGCTTTTATATCTTTGCGGCTAGTTTTAATAAAAGTACAAAACAGTAATATCGTGAAAAACACATCATCTATCATAAACATTGTCTTAGGAATTGCAGTAGTGATTCTTTATATCTTGCATTTTACACAATCTTCTGCTTCTAAAACAGAAACAACGCCTTCTAAAAAAAATACAGCCAAAGAAAATACAAAAAATGACACAGAAAGTGATGTAAAAGCAGTCCTCAAAGTGGCGTATGTAAATGTAGATTCTCTAGATTC
The DNA here is from genome assembly GCA_011390205.1 of Microscillaceae bacterium. Taxonomy (GTDB): domain Bacteria; phylum Bacteroidota; class Bacteroidia; order Cytophagales; family Microscillaceae; genus JAABSX01. The sequence continues at coordinate 204,187 of JAABSX010000001.1, forward strand.
TAAGTATGAGTTTTCTATCAATGCCCGCAAAACCATGCAGACCAAAGAGCGTATCTTGCAATCTGACCTCGAAAAAAGAGCTATGAACTTGCAAAATGAAGTGGTAACTTTTCAGAAAACCATGAACACTATGACCATGGACCAAGCCAAAGGACGTGAGCAAGAGCTTATGAAAAAACAGCAAGATTTAGAGCAATACAGACAAAGTGCTGGCTCAGGATATATGAAAGAAGAACAAGAATTACAGAAAAAACTTCTTAATAATATCAATGGCTTTATGAAAAAATACGCCGAAGAAAATGGCTATGATTATATTCTGACCTACTCAGGTGCAGGCTCAGGCACACTCTACGGAAACCCTGCCTTAGACATCACCGAGCCTGTCATCAAGGGGCTCAATGAAGAGTACAAAGCAGAGAAAAAAGACGCTAAATAATAGCTCATATTCAGCAAACAAGCATCTTTGGTCAATAAAGCCGAGGTGCTTGTTTGTTTTTTAGTCCTATAACTCACTAAAGTAAGGATATATCAGCCGCTTCTTATGTTTTGTTTATTTTGTTGTGCGGTTTTGAGTGCAACTTATTCTACCGTAAGTTCAATTTGTTTGCCGTGATATAAGAAAGTTTGTAAAAAATACTTAAATTAGAATTAAGATTTAATTATAAAACTTGGTATGCAGTCTATATCCCTAGAAGTTCTCCATGCACTGTCTTACCCTACGGTGGTACTGAGCAATACACTAGATGTTTTTTTTAAGAACAAAGCATTTCAAAAAGAGACCGCTTATCATACTTTCTTTGAAAGCAAAACTGTACAGTACAAGCTATCACAAGCATTAAAATCAGAAAATTTTCCTGCCCAGATTTCTTTGTCTAATTACCCAAAACTAGGCGAAAAACTTATCATCCGTATAGATAAAATCAATCAAGAACATACAGCAGAGATTCAGAAGTACCTCTGCACACTAGAAATATCTGAAACAGCTCTTCCCGAAAATGATATATTTAAGTATGCCATTGAGAGTTCTACAGACCTTCTCCTGATTCATAACCTAAGTGTAGAGGTTATTTTTGTGTCAAAAGCCTTTAAGACAGTGCTAGGCTATGAAATTAATGAGGTAAAAGATAAAAATATTCCCGATTTTGTGCATCCTGAGTACCAAGAGCAGGTAAGAGAGTTTACCAAAAAGTGTATTACAGAGATGGCTACAGAGGCTTCACTGGAGTTTAAAGGCTTACACAAAAACGGCACAGAAATGTGGCTAAAATCTACAGTACACGTGATGTACAATGCTCATAATGAGGTAATTGGATTTCAGACATTGTTGAGAGACATCACAGAAAGTAAAAAGCAACGTGAACAAATCTTGAGAGGGTATGAAGAGTATCAATACCTGTTTGACAAGAACCCCAATCCTCTCTTAATCGTCAGTTTAGAAAATGGCAGATTGCTCAAAGTAAACCAAGCAGCAAGCACTATGTATGGGTATTCTAGAGAAGAATTACTCAAAAAATACTATGGGCAGCTAAGGCCCAAAGAAGACATTGATGGGTTTCATCAAAGACGTATAGAATCTAAAAATAACAGCTATTATCAATACCTTGAACTAAAACACCAACGCAAAAATGGGGAAATATTCTATATAAATGCCTACGGAAGTAAACTTGAATATGAAGGCGAAAAATGTGATTTAATTCTGCTTGTGGACATCTCTTACAAGGTAGTCGCAGAAAAAGAAATTAAAGAACTCTTGGACGCTGAGCAAAAAGCAAGCAGAGAACTCAGGATAAGCGAAGACGGACTGAGAAAAAGCCTAAATGCTTACCAAGAACTCAATATCCAACTACAAGAGAGTGAACTTAAATTTAGGACACTCTCCGAAAACGCACCTATAGGGATTTATCTCACAGACCCCGAAGGAAAATGTATTTGGGCAAATAAAAGATTGCAAAAACTCTTTGATTTTGGCAACGGAGAAGATTTTATGAAAAGCTGGACCAGCAGAATTCACCCTGAAGATTATAAAAAATCTGTCAAAACTTGGCTCGGGAATGCAAGAAAACAACAAACTAGCCAGCAAGAATATAGAATCATCGTAAATCAAGAGGTAAAGTATCTCAAGACCATTTATAGTCCTATTTATAATACAGCATCAGAGCTGATTGGGCATGTAGGAAGCCTCGAAGACCTCACACAAAGAAGAGAAGCACAAATACAACTCGTGTACAATGCCCAGTTTAGGGAGCTACTCCTAGAGACTTTTAGTAATTTTGTAAACATGAATTTTGAGGAGATAGATTCACAAATCTATCAAGCACTGGATAAAGTAGCGAGTTTTGCCAACTTTGACTATGTGCATATCCACCAAATTAATGAAGAGATGACACAGACAAAGGTGTATTATCAATATGCAGCACCTCAAAAATCATCATTCTCAGAGGAAAATCTCGTATTTGAAACCAAAAAATACACTTGGTGGCTTGAGCAGCTTCTACAAAACAGAACCATTGAAGCTACATCCGAAGACGATTTTCCAGAAGATGCTGTCTATGAAAGAAAAATCATCAAAAACAGTGGGGCGAAGTCTATGTTTGTAGTACCTATGTTTTTTCAGGGCAGACTTTTCGGGCATATTACTTTTTTTTCTACCCAACATGCCAAACTACCCAATGAAGACTCCAAAAAAATACTCAGGCTGCTGGCACAAATTCTCTCTAATCTCTTTTACAGAGCAACTATCGGGAGGCAACTCACCGAAAGCGAGAACTTGTACAGACTCTTAGCTGATAATACTACCGATTTAGTAACACTTCACGATACAAAACTGCAATATCATTATGTCTCCCCTACAGTCAAAACAATGATAGGTTACGAAGCAGGAGATTTGTTGGGCAAATCTTCACTAGAATTTGTGCATCCAGATGACCAAGCACTTATTCAGACCAAAATCGAAGAAACCCTAGAGAATACCACAGCAAGAGTAACTTACCGATTTTTGCACAAAGAAGGGAACTATATCTGGATAGAAAGCAATGGACGAATTGTCCGAAATCCTGACTCAGGAGAAATCCAGCTGCTGATAGTAAGCCGGGATGTAAGTGCTAGAGTAGAAGTAACACGTGCCCTTAAAAGTAGTCAAACGCTGCTTGCTACTATTTTTGATGAATCTACTGATGCCATACTGGTTATCTCAGAAGATTATGTCATTGAAGATTGTAACCAGAGAACCTTAGAGCTATTTGAAGTGGAAGCCAAAGAAATGATTCTGGGTAAAAAAGACAGCCAACTAGAGATTAAATCCGAATCTTCTACCATTATACAAAAAGCCTATGAACAGGTGCAGCAACAAGAACAACAAGTTACATATCGACAGGTAAAATATAAAACATTCAAAGGAAATTTCTTCTGGGCAAATTTCGCCTCCAAACGGCTAAAGATAGAGGGAGAAAATAAAATACTCATCACACTGACTGATATTACACCCATCACAGAAGCCAACACACGCATAGAGGAGCTATTGAGTAATGCACACCAACTTAACGAAAAACTTACCAAACAAAATGAAGAGCTGCTTAGAACCAATCAAGAACTTGACAATTTTGTCTATAGTGTATCTCATGACCTCAGAGCCCCCCTCACCTCTGCCATGGGGCTGATTGAGATTTCAAAAGAAGAAAAGAGCCTAGAAACAGTGCTTTATTACCTCTCTTTGCAAGAAAAAAGCCTCAAAAAACTAGATGGATTTATTCATGAAATTGTTGATTACTCCCGAAATAGCCGCCTGACTCTCAAGCCTTCTTTGATTGATTTTCAGACATTGATCCAAGATAGCCTGACACAGCTACGATTCATGGAGAAAAAAGGAGAAATTAAGGAAATACTAGAAGTAGAGCCTCAGCTTGATTTTTATTCTGACAAAGGAAGGCTAGAGATTATCTTTGGTAACCTCCTCTCTAACGCCATCAGATATTCGGATACACAAAAAAACAATTCCTTTGTCAAAATCCAGGTTACCAAAACACCCGAAGGTGTCAAAATTGATGTCTCAGACAATGGGCAAGGCATAGAAGAAATACATCAGCAGAGAGTATTTGATATGTTTTATAGAGCCACCAATAACAAACCTGGCTCAGGTCTAGGCTTATACATCCTCAAAGAAGCACTTAAAAAAATCAAAGGACAAGTAGAGCTATACTCTAAAATGGGGCAGGGTACTACTTTTACCTTGTTTTTGCCCAACCTTGAAATAAATAATGAGTAAAACACAGCAACAGATCAATGATAGATCCTATACTGATTCCTGAACTGATAGAAATACTTAGCCCAAACCTAACCCCTGCCAGACGTAATCTGATAGAAGAAGTACTTGCTATGCGCACAAGGCACTTTACGGTAGTGATTGAAGATGTCTTTCAAGACCACAACGCAGGGGCAATCGTTCGGACTTGTGATTGTATGGGGCTACAAGATGTGCACATCATAGAAAGTTACAATACATTCAGACCTTCTGAGCGTATCTCAAAGGGTGCCCTCAAATGGGTCGATTCTTATTTCTATACAGAGCAGGAGGGGGGCACTATCCAGTGCATCCAAAGCCTAAAAGAGCAAGGATATCAAATCATAGCTACTAGCCCACACGAAAACGACTGTAGCACAGATGATTTTGACATTGCCCAAAAATCTGCATTCTTTTTAGGAGCAGAAAAAAAAGGCGTATCAAACACTGTCTTAAAAAATGCCGATGGCTTTGTCAAAATACCTATGTATGGCTTCACAGAAAGTTACAATGTATCTGTAGCTTGTGCACTGCTTTTGCAGACACTTACCCAGAAAATGAGGAAGCACCCTAGCCTCCAATGGAAACTAAACAAAGAAGCCTATGAAGCCAAAAAATTAGAATGGATTACAAAAAGTATTCCCAATGGTGAGAAAATGATGCAATACTACCTCACACAGCTCATCCAGAACCAAAAAAATCCCTGACTTGGTATCTAAATCATCAAAATTGCGTAATAAAAACTAAGGTAAATTTGGTCTTTTCAATGAAAAAATCCAAATTGCCATCCGAAAAGTAAAGATAAACTACAAAAACAATAAGATTATATGAATGGAGCAGGCGGCACTAATGGAGGCATTAATAGATTTGTACTAGGTTTGGTGATGTTTGTGGCAGGGGCATACTTGCTTTTGAATGCCATCCACGTAAATTTCCACTTTGGATCACGCATTTACGGCTATCAAGGCTATAGCGTAACATCAGGTATGATTATGATTCCTTTTATGATAGGTGTAGGGATGCTTTTCTTCAGTGCCCGCAATCCCATTGCTTGGATAGTAACTTTTGGCTCTCTAGCCATTCTGATTGTCGGGGTTATTTCGAGCACTCAGTTTACGCTTCGGAGCATGACAGCCTTTGAACTGATATTGATTCTCGTGCTATTTGTGGGAGGCTTGGGCTTATTTTTAAGCTCTTTTCGGAGTTTTTCTAGCTAAAATTCAAGGATTTTCATTTACTTTGCCCTCAAAAAAACATGAAGGCAGATAACCTTATATTTGGAGTACAACCCATCTTAGAAGCACTCAAAGCAGAGAAAATTTTTGATCGCATCATTGTTCATAGAGAAATCGCTCACAATGAGCAGTTTAAAGAAATTCTCACACTTGCCCGAGAACGAGATGTAGTCATCAGCAAAGTCCCTTTGGAGCGCATCAACCGCATCACACGCAAAAATCACCAAGGCATTGCAGCCTTTATTTCACTCGTGCCTTATGCCCGAATAGAAATGCTCTTGCCAGGCATTTATGAAAAAGGCGAAGAACCACTCATCCTTGTTTTAGATCGAATTACAGACGTAAGAAACTTTGGGGCAATATGCCGAAGTGCAGAAGGTGCAGGGGTGCATGCCCTTGTCATCCCGAGTAAAGGAGCTGCCCAGATTAATTCTGATGCACTTAAGACCTCTTCGGGTGCGTTAAATTACTTACCCATCTGCCGTGAAGATGATTTGGTACAAACCTTGCTATACCTCAAGCAGAGTGGTTTAGCAGTCATCGCTTGTACCGAAAAAACCTCCCAAAATCTCTACGATACCAAATTAGACAGACCCCTTGCAATACTCATGGGTTCAGAGGAAGATGGTATCTCCCAAAATCTTCTAAATATTGCTGATGATAAGGTTTCTATCCCTATGAAGGGAGAAGTCTCTTCTCTGAATGTGTCTGTAGCCACAGGTGTTATCTTGTATGAAGTACTGAGACAAAGGAGATAATTTTGCTAAACTGCTCATAAAATAATCATTAACCTTTTATTTGCTTAAAAAATAAACTATTTTTGGCGAATAATCCAATGAATGCCTGACTTATGAGCAGAATTATATTTATGACCCTTATGGCTTGTGCTTGCACTTACGCAAGCCACGCACAAGTTTACCCCAGTGATGTAGCACTTACCTACCACGATGGGCATGCGTTTTTGTATCAAAAATTTGGAAATTTTGATACAAAAGCACTTAGAATCACCATAGCCCGTATGTCTTTGTATGGTGTGTCTCAGCTTGGTGACTACAGTTTTGAGAGAACAGGGGAGTACAAAGACAAAATCAAAATCACTAAGAAAGATACAAAAAACGATGTATCATTTCAGCTAGAAATATCTGAAAGTACTTTTTTGTATTTTATCAATGAAAGAGAGCGAGAACAAGAAAGAGATGAGCGGGCGAAAGTTATCTTTTTTACTTCTATCAAATAATTACTGGTGCTGAATCTGGCAGCTATCTAAAAAACAAAAAATCTAGGCTTCAATAAAATTATGCCTAGATTTTTTAGTGCTATACCAGATACAAAAAGATTTACTTATTGCTTTTGATAATGACTCCTTTTGCCTCAAACATCCAGCGGGTTTCGGGTTTTGTGATGGCTGCAATTTCTGATTCACTCTTTCCAGCATCTTCGGCATAGTGTCTGAGTGTTTCAACATCTATCAGTTCTTTTTTGGCTACTCCATCGATGATGGCTGTATTGCCTTCTTGGGCTGTTTTGGGCACAAAAAAGGCATAATCTTTAAATTTGACCATCATCGTCTCGCCATTGCCCATGTCTAGGGTCATCCAGCAGCCTTTCATAGAGCAGGTCTCTACAATATCACCTTTTACTTTGAGTGCAGCACTTTCTTTATTTTTTAATTTTTTTGCTAGTTTGGTGCTTTTAATAGCACCTTCTTCGGTGATTTTATCTCCGTATTGTGCTACATCTTGGGCTTGCACACAAGAAACCCTGATACCAAGACCCAATAATAGCATCAAAGCTGTGCTTAATAAATTTTTCATAAATTGCATCGTTTTAGAAGTGATAATAAAGGCAAAAATACATAGATTTAGGCTAAATATGAATATGATAA